>NZ_JBFRFZ010000003.1:0-366709 GCF_052115065.1 Terrabacter sp. 2TAF16 | reverse complement strand
CCGATCGCCGCGGCGATCGCTGGGAAGGTCAGGCCCTGACCGAAGAGCACTTCGATCTGAGCACGTTCGGACAACGACAGACGAGGACCAGGCATGGAGGCCATCCTTGGGGTAGCCCTCGTTGCAACAGACCCTTGAACCCAAGCGGTCGAGAGGCCAGAGCTCGTCGCGAGCTCTGGCCTCTCGACGTTCTCGCACCCGCACGACGTGGCCTCTCGACGGTGTGAGGGAGGGGTATGCCGTCCGGGCGGCCCACGCTGGGAGATGGGCGCGCGCTCGGGTCCCAGCGGTGCCGCATACGGTGTCGGGATGAGCAAGGTAGCCCTCGTCACCGGCGCGTCCTCCGGCATCGGCGAGTCCATCGCCATCCACCTCGTCGAGTCCGGGTGGACGGTGTATGCCGTCGCCCGCCGCGTCGAGCGCATGGCCGCGCTCGAGTCGCGCGGCATCATCGCCTTCGCCATGGACGTCACCGACGACGCGTCGATGGTCGCGGGGGTCGACCGCATCATCACCGAGCAGGGGCAGATCGACGCCCTCGTCAACAACGCCGGCTACGGCTCGTACGGACCGGTCGAGCACGTACCGATCGAGGAGGCGCGGCGGCAGTTCGAGGTCAACGTCTTCGGGCTCGCCCGCCTCACCCAGCTCGTCACGCCGCACATGCGCACGCGGCGTCGCGGCCGGATCGTCAACATCTCCAGCATCGGCGGCAAGATCTACGAGCCACTCGGCGCGTGGTACCACGCCACGAAGTTCGCGGTCGAGGGCTTCAGCGACAGCCTGCGCATCGAGCTCGCCCCCTTCGGCATCGACGTCGTCATCGTCGAGCCGGGCCCGATCATCTCGGAGTGGAACACCATCGCCCGCGAGAGCATGGTCGAGCGGTCGATCGGCACCGTCTACGAGGACATCGGCCGCCGGATGGCCGTGATGTTCGAGCGCGTCGACACCCCGCGGATGAGCTCCGGGCCCGAGGCGGTCGCCGAGAAGGTGCTCAAGGCGCTGGAGGCCGCGAACCCCGCGGCGCGCTACCCCGCCGGACGCGGCGCGCGCGCCATGCCACGAACCGGTACCGGTTCGTGGCCCTTCGACTGTCGGGTGGGTCAGGCGGTGGCCTGAGCCGTGGGGTGCCAACCGCTGCGCGCCATCGACAGCAGACGCTCGAGCAGCCGCCAGTCCTCCTCGACCGGCGGGGGGCCGCCCCGCTGCCCCGCCCGGCCGGGGCGCCCCGGCCCCGTGGTCCCCTCGGGGTCCGCACCGGCCGGTCCGGCCGGGAGCGACACCGCGACGTGGAGGCGGACGACGGCGTCGACCAACGCCGCCAGCGGGTCGTCGTCGGCCTGCCGCGCGCCGTCCAGGAGGCGGCCGAAGACCTCGCGGACCCCGGGTCCGGGCGCGCAGCCGAGCTCGTCCGCGAGCAGCCGCCGGCACTCGTCGTAGGCGCGCAGGCCCTCCGCGTAGCGACCGCGCTGCTCACAGCACTCGAGGATGACGCGCCACGCAGCCTCGTCGTAGGGGTCGGCGGCGAGCGCCTCTCTCGCCCAGCGGTGGGCACGGTCGAGGTCTCCCGCGTCGAGGGCCACCCCTGCCGCCTCGGAGAGGGCCCTCAGCAGCTCGTCGTCGAGCTCCTCACGCGCCTGCTCGATCCAGTCGAGGTGCTCGTCCGGCAGGAGCAGGCCACTGAGGCCGCGGGCTCCCCCGAGGGCGTCGAGGGCGTCGAGGACGTCGAAGGCACCGACCCAGCCGCGCACGGCGGCCGGCCCCGAGCAGGCGCGCGCCCGAGCGGCCAGTCGCCGGAAGCGGTGGACGTCGACGTCGACGAAGGCCGGGTCGAGAAGGTAGCCGCCCGGCTCCGTGCGCACGGCGCTGCCGAGCCCCGGCGCCAGGGCGTCGAGCCGCTTGCGCACCAGGCTGACGTAGCCCTCGAGGGTGCTCAGGGCGCCCGCCGGTGGGGCGTCGTCCCACAGCAACCGCACGAGACTTGCCTTGCAGACGGCCTGGTCGGGCCGCAGCAGCAGCGCGACGAGGATCTGGCGCGGTTTCGCCCCGCCGAGCTGGCGCGGTCCGATCGACCGGTCGCCGACCGACACCCGCAGGCTCCGACACAGTGTGACCTCGGCTCGCACGGGTCCCTCAACCCCTGCTCGCGCCCCCAGGCTCGAGTTCGTCATGTCAACCCCTCCCTTGACTCCTCCATGGTCGGGCGAGGAGACGGTCTGCGGGCTCCACCACGTGCGGGGAGGTCGGACCCGAAGATTGGGGGTGAGCAGTCGGCTCACTTCACGAACACGACGGCGTTCATCTGCTAGCCCATGCCCGAGCTCGTGAGGCTCTCCGAACGAACGACGTCGAACCACCCCGCCTGACTCGACGCCACTCCGACCACGGTGACGGCCAGCACGGCGGCCACCGCGAGTCGGCCCAGGTGCTCGGGCCGGAGGCGGCGGACGGCGCCGACCGGGACGCGGCGCAGCAGGACGACGACGAGGACGAGGGCCACGAGCTCCAGGGCGCCGGCAGCGATGTCGGGGAGCCCGACGGCCTCGGGGACGCCGGGGTCGGGACCGACCGGCAGACCCCAGGTGCGCGACCACGCCCACACGACGAGTGGACCGGCCGAGAGCGCGGCCACGAGGAGCAGGAGGCCACGAGCGGGCGCGGGCCCCCGGAGCACGAGGAACGCCGCGACGGCCTGGGCGACCGCCAGCGCGACGAAGAACCAGGCCGCGGCCACCCACTCCTCGAAGTGCTCCGGCACGACCGCCAGGTGGATGAGCGCACCACCGACGAGGGCCAGGGCCAGGAGCAGCCGCCGCTCACCGCAGGCGTCCAGGGACCGACTACGGGCGCGCGCCGACCGGACGGAGTCCAGTCGGCCGCCGTGGAACATCGTCACCCACGCGACGGCTCCGAGGTTGGTGACGAGCAGGAGCACGGCTCCGAGGCCGGTGGCGCGCAGCTGCAGCCACCACGTGTCCTGCCGCAGCCGCTCGATGCAGTCCGCCCGGCAGTCGCCCCGCATCGAGGCCATCACCTCGAGCTGGCCCGACTGGAGGTGGAAGTCGTACGCGGCCCCGACCGCCATCTCGACGGCGCCGACGAGCGTGGCGGTCACGACGACGAGCCCCGCGGTCAGCAGGAGCGGCGCCCGTCCCCGGTCGTCGTGTCGCCGGTCCGACAGGTGCACGGCGAGCGCGAGCGCGGCGAGGACGGCGCACACGTAGACGGGGACGAGGACGGTGGACTCGTGCCACCAGGTCGTGAACGGGCCCTGCCCGCGACCGACGGCGCCGACCGCACCGCGCATCGAGGTCACCCAGAAGCCGTCCGCGTAGGCCAGCACCACCGCGAGGGGCAGCACCGTCGCCCAGGGGACGGCGCGTCGGCGCCCCGGGACCGTGGGTGGGGCCGCGACGGTCGAGGAGGTGGTCATGGCAGTGCCTTCCTTCCTAGTGGTGGACCACGGCGTAGGCCGTGTCGTGGCCGTCCATGCGGAGGCCACGACACGGCATACGCTCCCTACGGCGTGATCTCCCAGCCGAACATCATCGCGTGGTCCTCGTGCGCGAGGTTGTGGCAGTGCGCGACGTAGGGACCCACGAAGTCCCGGAATCCCCGGTAGACGATGACGGACTCGCCCGGGTCGAGGGCCGTCAGGTCCTCGCGCGAGACGTCGTCGGGGTGACCCGCGCTGCCCTTCGTCGCGTCCTTGCCGTTGCGCATGACGACGCGGTGCTCCTCCATGTGCAGGTGGAACGGGTGCACCCAGCCGCCGCCGCCGTTGCGGATCTCCCAGAGGTTGAAGCTGCCGCGCTTCTGCTGCGCGAGCGGGGTCTTGCCGGCGGGGTTCTTCAGGCTCGTGCCGACGTGCGTCGGGTCGAACGGCTGGCCGTTGATGAGCCACTCGACGTCGGCGGACGAGCTCCCGCGCTCGACCTCGAAGACCAGGCGGTTGTCGAGCATGCTCTGCCAGTTGCCCGGCAGCGGCGGCAGCGACCGCAGCAGCTGACCCGGCTGCGGGATGAGGCTGTCGTCCGGAGCGTCGTCGCCGATGACGAACTTCAGCACCGGCACCTTGTAGTTCGGGTCCGGTGAGAACCGGGACGAGTTGGACCACATGCGACCGTTCGGCATCTTCATGACGTTCGTGAGGTAGACGACGTCGCCCTTCGTCGTCGGCGTCCCGTCCTGGTAGCGGGTGAAGTCGACGATGACCTCGCGGCGCTTGGCCGGCCACAGCTCGAACGAGTCGCGCTTGATCGCGAACGGCAGCAGGCCGCCGTCCGAGGCGATCTGGGTGAACTGCATGCACTGCTGGCCGTCGGGGATGCGGTACTGCCCCTCGAGCTCGTCGCCGCCGTAGCCCAGGGACGCGGATGACTTCGGCCCCGTCGTCGACGCCATCAGCTTGAACTCGTAGATGCGGGCGATCGAGGCGTCGAGGAAGCGGAAGCGGTACTTCCGGCGTCGCACGACCATCGTCGGGTAGGCGGTGCCGTTGACGGTGAAGATGTCGCCGACGAAGCCGTGGTTGGGGAAGTGCTTGTAGAACGTCTTGCCCCACCACTCCGGGTGCGTCGCAGGGTTCTTCGCTGCCGGGAACTCCCCCATCCCGTCGTGGACGTCCTGGTGCGTGGTCACCCCGTCGTCGAGGCGGCAGTCGTAGAACGCGAGCGGGACGTCGTAGTCGACGTCGAAGGAGCCGTCCGGGTTGTCCCGGCGGACGCCGGGCAGCCTGAGCCCCTGGCGCTCGTCTCCCATGTCCGTACCGTTCTTGGGGTCGTAGATCGGGTAGAGGCCGACCATGCCCTTGTAGACGTTCGACCCGGTGTGGTCCATGCGGTGGTCGTGGAACCAGAAGAAGCTCTGCTTCTCGCGGTCGTCCCCTCCCGCCGGCCAGTTGAGGTAGAGGTTGTCGCAGAAGGTCTGGGGTCCGTAGCCGGTCGACTTGGGGCCGTAGGTCATGCAGTAGTGCGGGTTGCCGTCGCTCTCGGGCGCCGTGTGGCCGTTGTGCAGGTGGGTGAGGAACGACCAGTCCGGGGACCCGAAGTCCTGCCGGTCGAGGCCGAGCGGGTTCTCGTCGAGGTGGTTCTCGAAGCGGACGAGGACGGGCTTGCCGTACTCCGCGTTGATCCTCGGTCCGGGGAAGGTGCCGTTGAAGCCGTAGATCGTGCTCATCGGCAGCCAGCGCTTCGTGCCGGCGGCATACGTGGCGCCGTAGGCGTCGAACGACGCCGTCGGCTTGCCGTTCGAGTCGATCGGCAGCACCTGGGAGGTCGTGAACGAGTGGGTGCGCAGGAGCAGGTCGATCTTGTAGACGATCGGGTCGGGATAGCCGAGCGCGGAGGGCCAGATCTGGTGCCGCTCGCTCCCGAACGAGTTCTGCTGTCCCACACCGGGACCGGGAGGCTTTGCCCAACGGCTGAAGGTCGACACCGGCACGGGCGCCAGGGCCTTCGGTATCGGGAGCGGGTCGGAGAAGGGCGAGAGGATCAGCGGGCTCGTCGGGAAGGCCTCGACGTAGAAGAGCAGGTCGCCGAGTGTCGTCGACGAGGCTGCGAAGGCGCCATCGGGCGACAGCAGACCCTGCTGCGCCAGGACGGGACCACCGAATCCGCGGGCGGCGACGAGCGCGGCTCCGAGTCCTCCGGCGGCCCCGAGCCGGAGGACGGTGCGTCGGTAGACCCCGCCGGGCTCGAGCTCACGCGGGTCTTGGGGTTCCGAAGGTGTGGAGGTGTTCATGCCTGCTCCTCAGGTGGTGGACGGCGAGCCCCGTGGTGCGTGCTGCTCCCGGTGCCCGACGTCCCGGTCGAACTGTGCTGCTGCAGTGGGTCCCTCGACCAGCGGGGGATATCCACGCCCATGGTGGGCGGACCTGCTCGGGAGAACCTCGGGGTCCGTCGGGAGTACCGGTCGGGGCGCGGGCGGCGCTCGCGGGACGAACCGGACCCTTCGGATTCGTGGGACAGCGCCCGGCGACGTGGCCGATACTGAAAGCCGACATGCTCCCGGGGGGGTGCCCATGAAGGCTTCACCGTGCGTTGACAGCACACAGACATCAGTCCTGATCGTGGACGACCACCGGGTCCTTGCCGACGCCATCGGCTTGGTGATCAACGGCGAGCCCGACCTGCGTTGTGTCGCAACGGCGCTCAACGCCGCCCAGGCTCGCGCGCTGGCGGCGTACTGGCAGCCCGACGTCATCCTCATGGACGTCCGGCTCGGTCAGGACGACGGCATCGACCTGGCCACGGACCTCATCGGTGCCGTCCCGAACGTGCGCATCATCGTGCTCAGCGCCTTCATCGACCAGGCCCTGCTCACGAGGTCGCTCAACGCCGGAGCGTGTGCCCTCCTGCCCAAGGACGGCTCCCTCGACGAGATCCTCGGCGCCGTCCGGTCGTCGACCCGGAAAGGCTTCGCCATCGACCCCGGCCTGCTGCGCACCATCGTGCGGGCCGGCGCCGACCGCCACGGGGCTCCCGTCCCGCGCCTGACGCCGCGCGAGGCCGACGTCCTGCGCCGGCTGGCGGACGGAGCCGATGCCGTCATGATCGCCAGGGAGCTCGGGATCTCGGTGCTGACGTGTCGCGGCTACGTCAAGACCCTGCTGCGCAAGCTGCACGCACACTCCCAGCTCGAGGCCGTCGTGAACGCGAGCCGGCTCGGCCTCATCGCACCGACCAGGCGTGGCTAGCGCGCCGGGCTCGCAAGGGTCCGGTGGGACACACGGCGGGCCCCCGTCGATCGTGCGCGAGGCCATCACCCGTTTCGGGCTGTGGACGCTCGTGGCCTTCCTCATCGTCGCGTTCGGGGCCGTCCTGGTGGCACGCGCGCTGGCGGCGGACCTCGCGCTGCGCGAGGCGAGCCTGCGAGGCAGGACCTTCGCGGCCAACGTAGCAGCGCCCTTCGTCGACACCGCGGTGCGCTCCCGGCGCCCGAACTCCTCGCAGAGCCTCGTCACGGTCGTCGAGTCGCGGCTGCGGGACGGGTCCCTCGTCCACGTCAAGCTCTGGTCGATGGAGGGCAACGTCATCTGGTCGGACGAGCGCGACCTCATCGGCCGCACGTACGTCATGGACGAGGACGTCGCCGCGCTCTTCGGCACCCAGGACGTCGTCGCCGACGTGTCGGACCTCAGCAAGGTGGAGAACGTCGAGGAGCGCACCGCGGGCCAGCTGCTCGAGGTATACGTCGGTGCGTTCGACGCCGACAGCAAGCCGGTCGTCATCGAGTCCTACTGGTCGACCGAGCGGCTCGAGAGCGACCAGCGGCTGCTGCTCTACGCGCTGACGGCCCTCGCCGTCGGCGCCATGCTCATCCTGACGCTCTTCCTCCTGCCGCTGGCCCTGTCGCTGGCCCGTCGGGTCGACCACGCGCGCACCGAACGCGGGGCGATGCTGCGCCATGCCCTCGCCGCCTCCGACATGGAGCGGCGCCGCATCGCCGAGGAGCTGCACGACGGCCTGATCCAGAACCTCGCGGCCCTCGGCTACGCCCTCCCGATGGTCGCCCGCCAGCTGCCCGACAGCTCGGTCGAGGCGCGCGAGCTGCTCGACTCGGCAGGTCAGAGCCTCCGCGGTGACATCTCCTCCCTGCGGGGCCTGGTCACCGACCTCTACCCGGCCGACCCGTCCCTGCCCGGGCTCACGGCGGCCCTCGACATCCTCGCGACGCGGGCCCGCGAGTCGGGCGTCGTCGTCGACGTCGAGGTCTCTCCCGGCTACGCCCACCTGTCCACGGAGGCGATCCAGCTGACCTACCGCGTGCTCCGCGAGGGGCTGCGCAACGTCGTCAAGCACGCCAACGCCTCCCGGGCGACGCTCATCGCCGTCGTCGAGGGCGACGAGGCCACGGTGACGGTGGTCGACGACGGCAGCGGGCCACCTCCGGGCCCGGTCGCCACCGGCCACCTCGGCCTTCGCCTGCTCGAGGACACCCTGACCGACGTCGGTGGGTCGCTGCGACTGGCACGCCGCGCCGAGGGCGGGACCGAGCTCGTGGCGCGTTTCCCGACGTCCTTCGCGAGCGAGCTTCAGCTCCCCTGAGCGTCGCCGGCCGCGACGTTCGGAGGGTCAGCGCGGCATCCCGGGCTGGCGCCCCCTTCCCACGCCACGGACCGCGTCGAGGACCGTCGACGGCACCGCATCCTTGACGATGTATGCCGCCGCGCCGGCTTCCAGCGCCGCCCGCCGTCCCTGCACCGACGGCTCTCCCGTCAGCACGACGACCTGGGTCGTCGGCCGGTCCTGCAGGATCCTACGGGTGGCCTCGACCCCGCCGATGCCGGGCATCCGGATGTCCATGAGCACGACGTCGGGGTGGGTGCGCCGAGCCACCTCGACCGCCTGCTCGCCACTCTCGGCGGCGCCGCAGAGCTCGAGGTCACCCTCGAGGGAGAAGAGCGAGGCGAGCCCGATCCGGAGGATGTGCACGTCGTCGACGACGAGCACGCGGACGACGTCCGGTCCCTGCGGGGTCGGGTCCGAGCGGAGAGCAGTCACCGGCGTGGCCCCCGTCCTGCCCGGGCGCACCACGGACCCGGCCCGTGCACGCGCTGCCCACCCATGACGGACCTCCACTGCTCAGGGGCGATCGCCCGATCGGGAACTCCACCATCGTGGCGTGGCGCGCGGCGCGGCGCACGCGCCACGGGTGGGGTCGACACACCCCCAATCGTGGGGGTGTGTCCCGATCCGATCGCGGTCCTCCTGAGGCGTCCCCCGGCAGGACGGAACGTCGAAGGGCCACAAACCGGTGCCGGTTTGTGGCCCCTCGACGGTTGGGTGGATCAGCCCCAGACGAGGGCCTGGGCCGGGTCGGCGAGGATCGCGGCCAGGTCGGACAGGAAGCGGCTGCCGAGCTCACCGTCGATGAGACGGTGGTCGAAGCTCACCGCGAGCTGCGTGACGTGGCGGATGGCGATCTCGTCGTTGCCGTCGGCGTCGGTGACGACCCACGGCTGCTTGCGGATCGCACCGAAGCACACGATGGCCGACTCGCCCGGGTTGATGATCGGGGTGCCGCTGTCGACGCCGAACACGCCGACGTTGGTGATCGTCATCGTGCCGCCCGACATCTCGGCCGGCTGGGTGCGGCCCTCGCGGGCCGTGGCGGTGAGCTGACCGATGGCCTGCGCCAGCTCGAGCATCGTCATGGCGTGGGCGTCCTTGATGTTCGGGACGATGAGGCCACGCGGGGTCGCGGCGGCGATGCCGAGGTTGACGTAGTTCTTCTGGACGATCTCCTGGTTGGCCTCGTCCCACGTCGCGTTCATGCCGGGGTTGCGCTTGACCGCGAGGACGAGCGCCTTGGCGAGCACGAGCAGCGGCGTGACCTTGACGTCCTTGAACTCGCGGCTGCCCTTGAGGCGGTCGACGAGCTCCATCGTCTTCGTGACGTCGATGGTGATCCACTCGGTGACGTGCGGTGCGGTGAAGGCCGATCCGACCATCGCCTGCGCCGTCATCTTGCGGACGCCCTTGATCGGCGTGCGCTCCTCGCGCTCACCCGCGCCGAACGGCATACGCGAGATGGCCGGCGCAGCAACGCCGACGGCGGAGTCGGCTTGTGCTGCAATGCCGTTCACGGCGGCGCCACGTGCATGGTTCGTCACGTCGTCGCGCGTGATGATGCCGTCGGCCCCGGTCGGGGTGACGGACGCGAGGTCGATGCCGAGGTCCTTGGCGAGCTTGCGGACGGGCGGCTTCGCCTTGGGACGCCCACCGGCAGCGGACGCGCCCGGGACGGCAGGAGCCGGCGACTCGACACGCGGAGCCGGGGCTGCGGGCTCGGCGACGGGTGCGGCAGCCGCGACCTGCTCGGTCTCGGTCGGTGCTGCGGCGACGGGGGCGGCGGCCATGCCCTTGCGGGCACGACGGGCCGTGGCGCCGGCCTTGGCGCCGTAGCCGACGAGGATGGCCTCGGAGCCGCCACCCGCGCCCTCGGCGGGAGCGGCCTTCTCGCCCGGGATCGACGGTGCGGCGGCGGGAGCGTCGTCACCGCCCTTGCCGTCGTCGATCGAGATGATCGGCGTGCCGACGTCGATGGTCTGGCCGACCTCGACGAGCAGCTCCTTCACGGTGCCGGCCCACGGGATGGGCAGCTCGACGAGCGACTTGGCGGTCTCGATCTCGAGGACCATGTCGTTGACCTTGACGGTGTCGCCGGGCGACACCTTCCACTCCACGATCTCGGCCTCGACGAGCCCCTCACCGGGGTCGGGCAGGTTGAACGTCTTGATTGCCATGTGTCGCAGCCCTTCTCAGTACGCGAGCGCGCGGTCGACGCCGTCGAGGATGCGGTCGAGGTCGGGGAGGAACTCCTCCTCCATCCGGCTCGGCGGGTAGGGGATGTTCGCGCCGGCGACCCGGATGACGGGGGCCTCGAGCTCGTAGAAGCACTGCTCCGTGACCTGCGCCGAGATCTCCGACGCCATGCCGAGAAAGCTGCTCGCCTCCTGGACGACGACGAGGCGACCCGTCTTGCGCACCGACTCGACGATGGTGTCGATCGGCAGCGGCGACAGCGAGCGCAGGTCGATGACCTCGATGCTCGTGCCCTCGGCCTCCGCTGCGGCGGCCGACTCGAGCATCGTCTTGACGACCGGGCCGTAGCCGAGCAGCGTCACGTCCGTGCCCTCACGGAGCACGTTGGCCTCGAAGAGGCCGCGCGGCGCGGTGGTCGCGGTCGTGTCGTACTCCGCACGGTCGTGGTAGCGGCGCTTCGGCTCGAAGAAGATCACCGGGTCGTCGCACGCGACGGCCTGCTGGATCATCCAGTGGGCGTCCTCGGGGTTGCTGCACGCGACGACGCGCAGGCCCGCGGTGTGGGCGAAGTAGGCCTCGGGGCTCTCGGAGTGGTGCTCCGGACTGCCGATGCCGCCCCCGAACGGGATGCGGATCACCATCGGGATCTTGACCGCGCCGAGGGCACGGGCGTGCATCTTGGCGACCTGGCTGACGATCTGGTCGAAGGCCGGATAGACGAAGCCGTCGAACTGGATCTCGCAGACGGGGCGGTAGCCGCGCAGCGCCATGCCGACCGCGGTGCCGACGATGCCGGACTCGGCGAGCGGGCTGTCGATGACGCGGTCCTCGCCGAAGTCCTTCTGCAGGCCCTCGGTGATGCGGAAGACGCCACCGAGCTTGCCGATGTCCTCACCGATGAGCACGACCTTGGGGTCGGCCTCCATGGCCTTGCGCAGGCCGTTGGTGATGCTCTTGCCGAGCGTGACCTTCTCGAGCTGGCCGGCCATCAGTTCGCCTCCTCGAAGCTCGCCTTGTAGGCGAGGTAGGCGGCACGCTCCGCCTCCATGACCGGGTGGTCCTCGGCGTAGACGTGGTCCCACATCGTCTCGCCGGCCATCGTCTCCATCGTGACGCAGCCCTCGCGCAGCTCGGCGGCGAACTGGTCGGCCTCCTCGTCGATGCGGACGAAGAAGGCCTCGTCGGCCATCCCCTCGTGCGCGAGGAGCGTCTTGAGGCGCAGGATCGGGTCGCGGAACTTCCACTCCTCGACCTCGGCCGAGACGCGGTACTTCGTCGGGTCGTCGGCCGTCGTGTGCGCACCCATGCGGTACGTGTAGGCCTCGATGAGGAGCGGGCCGTTGCCGTTTCGGGCCTCGTCGAGGCAGTGCTGCGTCACGGCATACGTGGCAAGGATGTCGTTGCCGTCGACGCGGACACCCGGGAAGCCGAAGCCGCGGGCGCGCTGGAAGAGCGGGATCCGGGTCTGCTTCTCGACGGGCTCGGAGATGGCCCACTGGTTGTTCTGGCAGAAGAAGACGACCGGCGCGTCGAAGCTCGCCGCGTAGACGAAGGCCTCGTTGACGTCACCCTGCGAGGAGGCACCGTCGCCGAAGTAGCAGATGACCGCGGTGTCGCGGTCGGGGTCGCCGGTGCCGACGTTGCCGTCCATCCGCACGCCCATCGCGTAGCCCGTGGCGTGCAGCGCCTGGGCCCCGATGACGATCGTGTAGAGGTGGAAGTTGTTCTCCTGCGGGTCCCAGCCGCCCTGGCTGACGCCGCGGAAGAGCTGCAGCGAGCTCTGCGGGTCCATGCCACGCACGAAGCCGACGCCGTGCTCGCGGTAGGTCGGGAAGACGAAGTCGTGGGGCCGCAGCGCACGACCGGAGCCGACCTGGGCCGCCTCCTGACCGAGCAGGCTGGGCCACAGGCCGAGCTCACCCTGGCGCTGCAGGGCGTAGCCCTCGGCGTCGAGCCGGCGGATGAGGACGAGGTCGCGGTAGAAGCTCCTCAGGTCCTCGGGCGTCAGGTCCGCGACGTACTTGTCGTAGTCGGGATGGGACACGCGCTGACCTTCGGGGGTCAGCAGCTGGATCATGTCCGGGCCACCGTCGCCGACCGCGGGGGTCGGCTCCTGCAGCTCGGCGACAACCTTGTCGCTCACTGGGGCTCCTTCGCCGGTGAGACCGGCCTACTCGTTCGGCCCGCAAACGGGGGTCACCCGCTCGTCGGCTTCTGGGGGCGCAGGGCCGCCGTTCGTGACGACGGACTCGTGCTTGGTCCTCGACCCGGAACTTACCGGAGAGCCCTGCGAATCTCACAATGCGGGACGACAACGCCCCCACTGGTCGGGGTCGCCCGTGCGACAATCACCCGACATCCGAGGCAGGGGGGCACATGGGAGCGCCGAACCGCACCAGCGCCTGGGCGATCAGCAGGGCCTGGTGGTCACTGCCGCGACGGACCCGGCGCGAGATCGTGCTGGCGGCCGTCAGGGGGCGACGACCTCCGACCGACCTGCCGACCTGGCGGACGACGCTCGACTGGGCCGAGCTCTACCCGGCTCAGGCCATCCCACAGGTCCTCATGGCAGGGTGCTTCCTCTACCTGACCGGTCGGGGGATCTACGACCCGCTCGGCTGGCTGGTCGGTGCCTTCGCCTGCTACCTGCTCGTCGCAGCCGCGTGGACGACTTTCGCGACGTCCCGGATCCGGCGTAGCCCCGGACCCGTGGACCCTGGGCAGCCCTCGGACCGCCGGGTCGACAACGCCACCTCCTGAGGCGTCGCGAGCGATGGCGTATGCCGTGTGCTCGGGGCGCGCTCGCCGGCGCGGTCAGCGCCGGGTGCCCCAGGTCCAGGCCGGGGTGGTGAGCAGGCCCTGACCCTGCACGACGGTCTCGCCGAGGTCCTTGACGAGGGTGATGCCTCGGGCCGGTGTGCCGAGCCCGACCGGTGCCTCGTCGTCGTCGGAGTCGACGACACCGAGCTCGCGGATGAGCGCCTCGGAGTGGGAGACGACCATGACCTGGCTGCGTTCGGCCGCAGACCGGACGAGCCGTCCGAGCGGTGGGAGCAGGTCGGGGTGCAGCGACGTCTCGGGCTCGTTGAGGACCATGAGCGACGGCGGGTCGGGCGTCAGCAGCGCGGCGACGAGGAGCAGGTAGCGCAGCGTGCCGTCGGACAGCTCGGCTCCGGCGAGCGGCCGCAGCATCCCGGGCTGGTGCAGCTCCACGTCGAAGCGGCCGCTGTCGACGGTGACCTCGAGGATCGCCCCGTCGAAGGCGTCGGCGACGGCTCGGTCGAGCTCGGACCGACCGTTCTCGCGGATCGTCTGGAGCGCGGCGGCGAGGTCGCGTCCGTCGTCGGCGAGCACCGGGGTGCGAGTGCCGACCTGGGGCGTCCGGGCCGGGGCCTCGGCGTCGGCGCGGAACCCGTCGTAGAACCGCCAGCCGCGGATCATCCGGCGCACCCGGAGCAGCTCGGGTGCCCGCTCGGGGTCGGCGAGCTCGGTCAGCATGCTCTCCCACGGGCGCAGCGAGCGGGTCAGTTCGACCCACCCTGGGCGTGCACCGCGGCCCGGGCCCGACGCCGTGCCGGCGCCCGGCTCCTTGTAGGCCGCTCGCGAGCCGGTGCGTGATCCCGGGGCCGCGACGGGGTCGGACTCCCACTCCGCGGCGTCGCCGTCGTCGGGCCCCCAGTCGGAGGCCCAGCCGTCGTCGCTCCCGCCCACGGCGCGGGTCTCGGCGACACCCCAGCGGCGGCGCACGAGCACCGAGCCCGGCCGCATGACGGGGCCGGCCCAGACCACCTCGCGCTTGATCTCGGGGTCGCGCAGGAACGCCGACGGCGTCCCTGCCTCGCTGCCGGTCGACTGCTGGGGCAGGCCGAGGTCGACGAGGTAGCCGAAGTCGTCGGAGGCGAAGCCGAGCTGGAGACTGATCGGGCCCTTGCGACGGGTGCCCTGCACGGCGTGGCCCCGGTCGCGAGCGCCGCCGAGGGTCGCCGGGCCGGCCCAGAGCGCGGACTGGAGGCCACCCTCGCGGGCGAGGGTGGCGATGACGTCGCCGCGGCCGCAGCCGGCGAGGAGCCGGAGCGACCGGTAGAGGCTCGACTTGCCGCTGCCGTTCGCGCCCGTCACGACGTCGAGCCCGTGCAGGGGCACGACGACGTCGCGCAGCGAGCGGTAGCCGGACACGGCGACGGCGGTGAGCATGCCGTGAACGTACGCCGGAGGACCGACACGGGGCGCCCGGCCGTTCAGGTCGTCAGGTCGTCAGGTCGTCAGGTCGTCACGTCGGCAGGTCGTCAGGTCGTCACGCGACGCCGAGCCACCGTCGTCAGCATCGCGACGATCGCAAGCCCCCCGAGCACCACCACGGCCGGGAGGAAGAGCGCCACCGGCGTCATCGCCGTGTCGAGCTGCCCCACCGCCGCACTCCCTACCCACCCGAAGGCGAAGGGTTCGCTGCGGACCAGGACCAGGACGGACACCGCGACAGCGAGACCGGCGAGCGTCGCAGCCGTCACCGCGACAGCCGGCACGACCGGGGTTCTCCGAGCGGCCGCCACCCAGAGCCCGCCGGCGGCGAGGAGCAGGACGATGGCCGCGACGACGAGCAGGACCGCGGTGAGCGAGCTCTCTCGCTGCACCTCGATCGCTTGGCTCACGGCCCGCACGCGTCCGTCGAACCAGATGTCGACGAGAGTCTCGCTCCCCCCGGCCGTGCGTGAGACGAGGTGGTGAGTGGGCCAGACGAGGACCGCGGCGAGCAGGACCGCGCCCGTGACGAGGATCAACGGCACGGCCCTACGGAGCCCGGACACCACGCGTCAGGCCCCGGGGTCGACGCCGTCGCCACCGGCACCGGCGGACCAGGCGGGCAGCTCCTGCAGCGACCACCGGTTGCCGTCGGGGTCGCTGAAGTGGACGAAACGGCCCCACGGCTGCTCGTCGACCTCGGATGCCTCGACGCCGCGACCGACGAGCTCGGCCCGGATCGCGTCGGCGTCGGCGACGACCATCTGGAGGTTGTCGAGGCCGCCCGGGACGATCTCGGTCAGACCCTTGCCGATCGCGATCGAGCAGGCCGACCCGGGTGGGGTCAGCTGCACGAATCGGATCTCGTCACTGACCGTGTGGTCGTGGTCGAGGACGAATCCGACCCTCTCGACGTAGAACTCCTTGGCCCGGTCGACGTCGGTCACGGGCACGGCCACCAGCTCGAGCTTCATGTCCATGCCCCGACGGTAGGGCCGCCCACCCACACGGCGGGCGTCCGGCACACGACCACTTCCGACGAGGCCCGATCCAGCGCTCACCTGTCGGTGTCGGTCGGCGACGCAACTCCCCCGTCCGCGCCCGACGGGAAGGGCGTGTCGCTGAAGCCGACCTCGGGCGCCCGCCCCGAGCCGGCCGGACCGGGGTCCATCAGGGTGGCGACGATCGGCGGGGTGGCCTCCACCAGGGCGCGACGCTGCCGAAGTCGCGCCGCGACGCCGGACACCGTGCCGGTGACCGAGACCGCCACGCGCGGCAGCAACACCGGGACGACGAGACCGGCGACTGCTGCCGTGAGCAGGACGACCGACACGACCTCGAGCCAGCCGACCGTCGTCGTCACGACGACGAGCCCGGGCTGCAGGCCGATCGTCCGGTCGTCGACCGACAGCCGCTGCACCACCGATGCCGCGACGGTCGCGAGAGCCAGCGCCAGGCCGACCCCCGACGCGAGCTCACCGGGCCGCCCGCCACGGACGAGCCGGGCGACCAACCCGGCCGCGGCGAGCAGCAGGACGACGACGAGGAGCACCGCTCGCGGCACCGGGTCGGGACCGGAGAACGCGTCGAGGAGCACACCGTCCGAGGTGTAGACGACCTCACGTCCCCACGACCAGATCAGCTGCTCGTAGCCCTTGGTGAAGTCGCCGACCTCCGGGACGCGGACCGCGACGACCTTCGTCGGCCACACCACCGTGGACGCCGCCAGCACCACGCCGACGCCGCCGAGCGCCACCCCCGCCACACGCGTACGCCATCCCGGCCCGGCTTCCGGGTCGACGTCGTGGACGGGACCGTCGGTCATCTCGGCGGCCGGAACCGGTCGGGGTCGACGGTCGGGTCGTCGGAGAAGCCGACGCCCGTGCCGGCGTGCTCGCGCCGCGCATGGGGCGGATGGCCGGGTCCCCTGGGCACGTCACGAATCGTCGCGATCCCGACGCGCGGCGCTGACGTCTCCGTCGTGCCTGCCGCATCGGACACCTCGTCGTGCGTGGCCGCACGGCGGGCCAGCGCCCGCGCGCGGACGACGGCCGACCGCGCCAGTGCGGCCACGGGTCGCAGCACGACGAGACCGAGCGACACGACGAGCAGCGCGGCGGAGGCCACCTCGAGGTAGCCGGTGGGGAAGGTCTCGACGACGAGCTGGTCGCCGTCGCCGAAGATGCCCGAGATCGTGTCACCGACCCGTCGTCCCAGGCCACCGACCACCTGGGATGCAGCCCAGGCGAGTCCCGTCACACCGAGGATCCGGCCGTCGGTGCCGGCCCGGAACGCATACGCGAGGACGCCGGCGAGGCCGGCGGCGAGGGCCACGACGAGGATCACCAGACCGGTCGTGTTGCCGACGTCGACCTGGCCGTCCGTGTTGGCGGTCGTGTCTGCGACGTGCCCCCAGCTCCAGACGGACAGCCGGAACGGGGACGCGTCGGGCTCGGCCGACTCCGGCGGCTTCTGGAGGATGGCGTGGGTCGGGAGCACGAGGGTGGGCAGTGCGAGCAGCACCCCGAGAAGGCCGACGAGCGCGGCCGTCAGCCGGCCGGCGACCACGTGCTCCCGAAGGTCCGTCACGGCGTCCTCCCCGGCTTTCCTGCCGTCGCGGGCGTGTCCGCCCCTCCGCCCGCACCGCCCGCACCTGCGTCGTCGAACGACACGGGCGCGGTCGTCAGGTGCTCACCGACAGGGCGCAGCCCAGCCGGCTCCGCCCGACCTGCCGGAGGGCCGGCAGCCGCAGTGCCGGCGGCCGGGGTGCCGGCCAGCACCGTCGGCAGGGCGCTCCCGCCCGTCGACCGGGCCGCGGCCACACCCATGAGCACGAGCGCGACGACGAGGACGCACGCAGCGGCCGTCTCGAGCGACCCCGCCTGCGTCATCTCGGTCCGGACCGTGAGGCCGGCAGCCCCCTGGTCGACCTCGCCGAGCGAGCGGCCGAGCCGGTCGGCCACGGTCGTCAGCACGCGACCGGTCAGCAGCCCGACCGTGACGAGCCCGAGCACGTGACCCCATGTGACGCGGCGGGCCAGCCAGACGCCGACGCCTGCGAGGCCCGCGACGAGGAGCACCACGAGGACGGCGAGGCCGAACGGGTTCCACTGGTCGCGCAGCTCGACCCCCTCGAGACCGGCCACCCGGACGCGCCCCCAGCTCCACTCCCACTGGTGCGACAGGAGCGAGCCGTGCTCGCGGTCGGCGACCGCCATCTCCCGGGTCGGCGAGTACAGCGACGGCACGACGAGCAGGACACCGAGCAGGGCGAGGCTGCCGCTGAGCGCGCGACCGGCGAGCCGCTTGCGCACCGTGCCCATCCGCGACCTCCCGCGCCATGACCTGCAACGACGGCCGCGCGACACCGCGCGGCTCAGCCCATTGTCGCCCCGATCGGCTCGGTCAGCGGGCCCCGAAGCGTTCGGCGACCTCGATGAGCCGCGAGTTCGCGTCCACCTCGCCGATCGTGACGCGCACGCCGTCGTCGCCGTACTGCCGCACCGTGAGGCCGGCCTCGGCACACGCCTGCGAGAAGGCCGTCGAGTCGGCGCCGAGCGGGAACCACACGAAGTTCGCATCGGACTGCGGGAGGGTCCAGCCCTGGTCGCCGAGGGCCCGGACGACCCGGTCGCGCTCGGCGACGAGCGACTCGACGCGCGCGTTGAGCTCGTCGAACGCGTCGAGCGAGGCGATGGCGGCCACCTGCGCGACCGAGTTGACGCCGAAGGGCGTGGCCGTCTTGCGGAGGGCGGCGGCGACGGGCGGGTGCGCGACGGCATACCCCACGCGGAGGCCGGCGAGGCCGTACGCCTTGGAGAAGGTCCGCAGGACGACGACGTTGGGGCGGTGACGCCACGTCTCGAGCCCCCGCACGGCGTCGGGGTCGCGGACGAACTCGACGTACGCCTCGTCGACGACGACGATGACGTCGCTCGGGACCTTGTCGAGGAAGGCCTCGAGCTCCGCCTGGTGGACGCACGGCCCGGTCGGGTTGTTGGGGGTGCAGACGAGGACGACGCGGGTGCGGTCGGTGATCGCGGAGAACATCGCGTCGAGGCGGTGGCGGGCCCGCTCGTCGAGGCCGACCATGACGGGCTTCGCGCCGGCCAGCTGCGTGACGATCGGGTAGGCCTCGAACGAGCGCCACGCGAAGACGACCTCGTCACCGGCGTCGCACGCGGCGTTGACGATCTGGGCGAGGACCGCGACCGAGCCGGTGCCCGTCGCGATGCACTCGGCCGGGACGTCGAGCGCCTTCGCGAGCCGCTCGGTCAGCGCCGTGACGGCCATGTCGGGGTAGCGGTTCACCGTCGCCGCCGCGTCGTCGATCGCCGCGAGCACCGACGGGAGCGGACCGTAGGGGTTCTCGTTGGACGACAGCTTGTATGCCGTCACGCCGGCGGGTGCCGACGCGGGCTTCCCGGGCTTGTAGTCGGGCATCTGGGCCAGCACGTCGCGGAGCCGCACGGTGGCGCCCGACGCCTGCGGGGCTGCATACGCCTCGTCCGGGGTGGCGCTCTCGGTCACGCTCTCGCTGACGGTCTCAGGGCTGTCGCTCATACCCGAACTGTAGAGCCAGTGTCCACGCGGGCGACCGGCCCATGGACGCTCTCCTGACGGCGACGCCGGTCTGTGGCTAGGCTCACATCGTCGCGCCACCGCCGCCTCGACATCTTCTTCATGCCCAGCCTCACGAAAGTCAGATCATGCGCATCGGCATCCTCACCGGGGGCGGGGACTGTCCCGGCCTCAACGCCGTCATCCGGGGCGCGACCCGCGCCGCCGAGGTCACGTACGACAGCACCGTCATCGGCTTCCGCAATGCCTGGCGCGGGGTCATGGACAACGACTACGAGATCCTCGACGTCGACCGGTGCCGCGGCATCCTGCCCCTCGGTGGCACGATCCTCGGCACGAGCCGCGACCAGCCGTTCGCCCACGAGGACGGCCTCAAGCGCGTGCGCAAGGCCTACGACCGGCACGGGCTCGACGCCATCATCGGCATCGGTGGCGAGGGCTCGATGGGTGTCGTCAACCGCTTGCACGAGAACGGTTTTCCCGTCATCGGCGTGCCCAAGACGATCGACAACGACATCTCCCTCACCGAGATGACGTTCGGCTTCCAGACCGCCGTCCAGATCTGCACCGACGCCATCGACCGACTGCACACGACGGCCGAGAGCCACCACCGCGTCCTCGTCGTCGAGGTCATGGGCCGCCACGTCGGCCACATCGCGATCTGGTCGGGCCTCGCCGGCGGCGCCGCGATCACCCTCGTGCCCGAGGAGCCCTTCGACGTCGACGAGGTCTGCGAGCGAATCGTCCACCGGCACAAGAAGGGTCGCTTCGCGACGATCGTCGTCGTCGCCGAGGGCGCGCTGCCCAAGGCCGGCACGATGGACATCCCGGCGCCCGAGGTCGACAAGTACGGCCACCAGATCCTCGGCGGCATCGGCTCGATCCTCGCCCGCGAGATCCAGGGCCGCACCGGCATCGAGAGCCGGATGACCGCGCTCGGCCACATCCAGCGCGGCGGCTCGCCCGTCGCCTTCGACCGAGTCCTCGGCACCCGCTTCGGCGTGGCTGCGGTCGAGGCCGCCCTCGACGGGGCGTGGGGCCAGATGGTCGCCCTGCAGAAGGGCCGCATCGAGCGCGTGCCCGTCGCCGAGGCCATCGGCTCGCTCAAGATGGTCGAGCCGGACCTGTTGCGTCTCAACGCGATGTTCCAGCCGCGGATCCCCGGCGACGAGCACCCCGGTCTTCCCGCCGATGCGCCTGCGCCCGTGGAACACTGAGCGCATGCTCCTCAACTTCGCGCTTCGGACGGTGGTCAACGCCGTCGCCCTGGGGGTGGCCGCGTGGGCCATCCCCGGCATCACGTTCGGCGGTGGCTCGACGGGTCAGGTCATCTGGACCGTCGTCCTCGTGGCCCTGATCTTCGGCATCCTGAACGCCTTCATCAAGCCGATCATCAAGCTCATCTCGCTGCCGCTCATCATCCTGACGCTGGGCCTGTTCGTCTTCATCGTCAACGCCCTGATGCTGGAGCTGACGTCGTGGCTGGCCGGCAAGCTCGACCTGCCGTTCCACGTCGAGCACTTCTTCTGGGACGCCGTCTTCGGCGGCCTCATCATCACGTTCGTGTCGATGCTGCTCAGCTTCATCAAGACCGACTGAGGTCCCTTCGCCCAGAGCGCGTATGCCCTGAGCCCGCCTTCCACGTGGAGGGCGGGCTCTTGGCATGTCCGGACGTCGGCGTCCCCTCCGCCCAGCGATCGTCGAGGTTTCCCGCCGAGGCAGGCCGGGTAGGTACCACCCGACTGGCGTTTACAACGTAAACCATCGACTCCCTGGAGACTCTCGTGGACAACATCAGCACGGCACTGACGGACCTGTGGAGGTCCGTGGCGCTCTTCGTACCCAAGTTCTTGGCCTTCCTGGTCATCCTCGTGATCGGCTGGCTCGTCGCCAAGGCCATCGGGAAGGTCGTCGACAAGGTCCTCGAGCGGGTCGGTTTCGACCGCGCCGTCGAGCGCGGAGGCATCAAGCGCGCACTGGCCAGGAGCGAGTACGACGCGTCGACCATCGTCGGCAAGATCGTCTACTACGCCCTGCTCCTCTTCGTGCTCCAGCTCGCCTTCGGCATCTGGGGCCCCAACCCGATCAGTGACCTGCTCAGCGGTGTCATCGCATTCCTGCCCAAGGCCGTCGTGGCCATCGTCATCGTCGTCGTGGCCGCTGCGATCGCCGCTGCCGTGCGCGAGCTCATCACCAACACCCTGGGCGGCCTGTCCTACGGCAAGCTGCTCGCCAACATCGCCAGCATCTTCATCCTGGGGCTCGGCATCATCGCCGCCCTGGGGCAGGTCGGTATCGCCACCACCGTGACGATGCCGGTGCTCATCGCCGTGCTGGCGACCGTGGCCGGCGTGATCGTCGTCGGCGTCGGAGGCGGCCTCGTCAAGCCGATGCAGGCTCGCTGGGAGGGCTACCTCGACACCCTGGCCGAGGAGACCGGTCGGGTCCGCGAGCAGGTACGACAGGCCCCGGGCATCGCCGAGCAGGCACGTCAGGTGAAGGCGCGTCACGACGGGGGCGACACCACCACCCCCGCACCCCAGGAGGCCGCTTCGGCTGACGACTTCTACCACGGGCGGCCCGAGACGGGTCAGCACACGGCGTCCTTCGACCCGACCCGGACCACGGCGTTCGAGGCCGACGGCCAGCCCGACAGCCACTACCGCCCGACCAGCGGCGGTCAGAGCACGTACTGACGTCCACTCCGGTCGAACCGGCCCTCGAACGGGCGGAATCCCCATGGGGTTCCGCCCGTTCGCGTTCTACCGCGGCGTTGGCGGTGCCAGCCGGGCATGATGGACTCGAGGGAACGACCGCCGAGCGTCCGAGGAGCAGCCATGACGACCCCGGGAGCCCCGCCCGAGCTGGAGGAGGCGGCCGGAGCAGGCCGCGCCGACGGACGGCACCGCCTCACCCGAGACCGCATCGTCGACGAAGCCATCGCGCTCGTCGACGCCGAGGGTGTCAACGCACTGACCATGCGCCGTCTCGGCGCACGTCTCGGGGTCGAGGCCATGGCCCTCTACCGCTACGTCAACGGGCGCGAGGACCTCCTCGAGGGAGTCGTCGACCGCCTCGTGGCCTCGCTCGAGATCGACCCCGGCACGCGCATGGAGCCCTCCGACGGCTGGCAGGCGTTCCTGCAGTGGATGGCGCACAACGTGCGACGGCTCTCCCTCGACCACCCGCTGGCCTTCCCCCTGATCGCCACGCGACACCCGGCGGCGCCGTGGCTGCGGCCTCCCCTGCGCAGCCTCGCGGTGGTCGAGGAGTTCCTCAACGGGTTGATGCAGCGCGGCTTCACCGAGGACCAGGCCGTGTGGGCCTACCGCACCTACACGAGCTTCCTGCTCGGCCACCTGCTGCTCGAGTCGGCCGCCCAGGGGGCGCAGTTCTCGGGGCCGGAGACGCCTCTCGACGAGGGCGGGGCCCACCAGCCCAACGACGACGGGACGCTGCCCCTGGACGCCTTCCCCACCGTGCAGCGGCTGGCTCCGAAGCTCGAGGAGGACCGGGTCGAGGTGGACTTCGAGGAGGCCCTCGAGGCCCTCCTCGAACGGATGGATCTCCAGCTCAGCCAGTAGGAGCCCGGTCGGTGGCCGTCGCGTAGCGCAGGAGGAGCGCGCCGTCGTCGAAGCGCTCGACGTCACCCACTCGCAGGCGTATGCCGCCGGGTGGCCCGGCGTGGGCAGCGTGACGAGCCGCTGGCCGTCCGGGTCGCTCGAGACGACGGGGTCGAGCAGGACGACGATCTCGTCGACGAGGCTCGCGGCGAAGGCGCGGTCGGGGTGGGAGCGTGCGCTGCTGGTCCTCCTCGGTCTCGGTCGGCCCGACGACGAGGGCGGTCGTGCTGCCCATGAGGATCGCGTCGCAGGGCCACCGGAAGCCGAGGCGGTGGTAGCGGTCGGGGTGGGTGTCGAAGCCGACGACCCTCCCCTCGACGCTGACCTGGTTGCAGACGACGACGCGGGGACGCTCGGGAGTCTCCATGCGGGCACGGTAGGTGCCGGTGCCGACGGTCCGCCGGGCGCGCGACCGTTCGCCGAGGGCCGAGCGCGGCACCGGGGTGTCGGCTGGGAGGGTGTCGGCGTGGGGACCTACCGTCGTGGCATGCGGTTGCTCCACACCTCCGACTGGCACCTCGGGCGCACGCTCCACGGCGTGAACCTCCACGAGGCGCAGTCAGCCGTGCTCGAGCGCATCTGCGAGCTCGTCGAGGACCCGCCCGACGGCATCCCGATCGACGCGGTGCTCGTCGCGGGCGACGTCTACGACCGCGGGGTGCCGCCCGTCGAGTCGGTCCAGCTCTTCGAGTGGACGCTGTCCCGGCTCTCGGCCGTCACGACCGTCGTCGTCACGTCGGGCAACCACGACTCGGCGATCCGCCTCGGCTACGGCGCCGGCCTCTTCCGCGAGAGCATCCGCATGGTCACCGACCTCGGCCAGCTCGACCTCCCGGTCCGGCTCGGGGGCAGCGACGGCGTGCAGGCCGTGGTCTACGGCATCCCCTACCTCGACCCCGACCACGCGCGCGTTGCGCTGGCAGGAGGTGGCGAGCCGCTGCCCCGGTCGCACCAGGCCGTCGTGGGTGCGGCGTGCGACCGCATCCGCGCCGACCTCGCCGAACGGCCCGGGGTGCGGTCGGTCGTGCTGGCCCACGCGTTCGTGGCGGGTGCCGAGCCGAGCGACTCCGAGCGCTCGATCATGGTCGGCGGCGTCGACCGGGTGGCCGGCACCGTCTTCGCCGGCATCGACTACGCCGCGCTCGGGCACCTCCACGGGCCGCAGGCGCCGGAGTCCGCAGACGGCTCGGTCGTGCGTTACTCGGGGTCGCCGCTGCGCTACTCGTTCTCCGAGCAGGACCACGAGAAGGTCGTGCTCCTCGTCGACCTCGACGCGTCCGGCCCCGCCCGGGTGACCCCGGTCGAGATCGCACAGCCGCGCGCCATGGCGACGCTGCGCGGTCGCCTCGACGAGCTGCTCGAGTCGCCGTCGTTCGCGAGCGCCGAGGCCGCGTGGGTGCGCGTCACGGTCACCGACCGGGTGCGCCCCGACTCGCTCATGGACCGCCTCAAGTCCCGCTTCCCGCACGCCCTGCAGGTCTTCCACGAGCCCGAGGGCGCCATCGACCGCGGGCGAGGCGGCACGACAGTCGTCAGCGAGCGCGACCCCCGCGAGCTCGGCTCCGACTTCATCGCCTACGTCACCAAGACCGAGGCGAGCGGCGGCGAGATCGAGGTCTTCGAGGCCGGCTTCGAGGCCGCCGTCCGGGCCCAGCACCGGGCCGAGGCGCAGGAGGTGGCGTGACGTGCAGCTGCACCACCTGTCCATGACGGCCATCGGGCCGTATGCGGGCACCGAGGTCATCGACTTCACCACCGTCGGGCGCGCCGGCCTCTTCCTGCTCGAGGGGCCCACCGGGTCGGGCAAGTCGACGATCATCGACGCCATCACCTTCGCCCTCTACGGCAAGGTCGCGCAGGCCTCGGCCGACGTCGAGCGCATCCACTCCCACCACGCCGACCCGCGCACCGTGCCGGTCGTCGTGCTCGTCTTCGAGACGCAGTCGGGGCTCTACCGCGTCCAGCGAACGCCGCGCTTCGAGCGCCCCAAGTCGCGCGGCGACGGCACGACGGTGCAGCAGCCGACGATCAAGCTGTGGCGCCTCCAGACGCCCGACGACCTCGAGGGCGGCGAGCTGCTCTCGACCAACATCGGGGACTGCGACGACGAGATCACCCGCGCTGTCGGGCTCACCCGCGACCAGTTCGTGCAGACCGTGATCCTGCCGCAGGGCGAGTTCGCGACGTTCCTGCGCGCCAGGTCCGAGGACAAGGGCAAGCTCCTCGAGAAGGTCTTCGGCACGGCGTTCTTCCGCCGGGTCCAGGACGAGATCGTCGAGGCCGGGCGGGCCGCGCAGGCCAGGCGCCAGTCCGCGGTCGACGAGATCCGGCTCGCGGTGCACGCCCTGGCGGTGTCGGCCGGGCTCGAGACCGAACGGCGCGACGAGCTCGAGGACCTGAGCC
The DNA here is from genome assembly GCF_052115065.1 of Terrabacter sp. 2TAF16. Taxonomy (NCBI): domain Bacteria; kingdom Bacillati; phylum Actinomycetota; class Actinomycetes; order Micrococcales; family Intrasporangiaceae; genus Terrabacter; species Terrabacter sp. 2TAF16. Next base: position 341,592 of record NZ_JBFRFZ010000003.1, on the reverse strand, counting down.
GCACGACGCCGGAGTCCCTCGACGCCGAGCTGGCCCAGGTCGTCGACGAGCTGACGACGCGTGAGCGCCACGCGGGCAAGGCGAGCCGCGAGGCCATCGAGACGCACAAGCAGATGGCCGACATGGTCAGCGACGCCCGGCTGCGCATGCAGCGCCGCGAGCGGCTCATCCAGCTCCAGCAGCAGGAGCACGACCTCGGCAAGCAGGCGGTGGCCTTCCAGCAGCTCGGCGACGAGGTGGCGCGGGCGCGCCAGGCACGTCCCGTCGCCGGTGCCGTGCGCACCCTGGCTCTGTCCGAGGCGACACTCAAGCGCGCCGAGGGTGCCCTGGCGCAGGCCCGCGCCCGCGTCGACCCGGCCCTGCGCGACCGTGGACCGGCCGCGCTGCGCGAGGCCGCCGCCCAGGCCCGTGAGGTCGTCGGCTCCCTCACCGGTGCCATCGCGCTCGAGGGCGCGCTCGCCGGCCGCATCGCGGAGCTGGCGCGGCTGCGCGAACGGCTCGACGGCACACGACGGTCGGTGGCGTCGCTGACGAGCGAGCTCGAGGCCCTCCCCGGCACCATCGCCACGCACGAGGCGGCGCTCACCGAGGCGCGCCGGCTGGCGGCGCTGCTCGACGGGCGCGCCGCCGAGGGCGAGCGGGCGAGGGCCCGTCTCGAGGCTGCGGTGGCCCACGCGGCCGCGGTGACCCGGGTGCCGCGGGCCGAGGCGCTCGCGATCGAGGCGTTGGGCACCGTGGCGGCGGCCGAGTCGTCGCTCGCGGGGCTGCGCCGGGCACGCATCGACGGCATCGCCGGCGAGCTCGGGCTCTCGCTCGTCGGCGGCGACCCGTGCCCCGTGTGCGGGTCCGTCGAGCACCCCTCCCCTGCCCGCCCGACCCTCGACGCCGTCACCCCCGAGCAGATCGACGCCGAGGAGTCCCGCGTCGTCGGGCTGCGCGAGCAGGCCGCCACCACCGCGGAGGCCCTCGGGGCCCTCCGGTCAGAGGTGCGCGAGCTCGCCGCCCGGTGCGAGGGGCTCGACGTGACCGAGGCACGCGCCCGGGCCGAGGCGGCGGCGCACGAGCTCGCGGCCTCGGTGCAGGCCCGGGCCGACGTCGAGGCCGGGGCGGCGCGTGTGACCGAGCTGCGCCACCGCGTCGACACGCTCAGCGCCGAGGCCGCCCGGCTCCTGGCCGATCTCGCGCGCGGCGAGCAGTCGGTCGTCGACCTCGACGGCCGCATCGCCGAGGAGACGGTCGGCGTCGAGCAGGCCCGTGACGGCCACCCCAGCGTCACCGCGCGACGCGAGGCCCTCGTCGCCGGCGCCAGCCGCATCGACTCCCTCGTCGACGCTCTCGGGCAGCGTGACGTCGCTGCCTCGTCGGTCGCCGAGGACACCGCGGCGCGCGACGCCGACCTCGCGCAGTTCGGCTTCGCCGACGTCGCCGAGTGGATGGCGGCCGACCGCGGCGCCGAGTGGATCAATGCCAAGACCCAGGAGATCGCGGAGTTCGAGCGGGCCTGCACCCAGGTGCGCGCTGGGCTGACCGGGCCAGAGCTTGCCGACGTCCAGCTCGACGCCCTCTTCGACGACATCGAGCAGCTCGAGGCCCTCGCGGCCGCCGCGAAGAAGGACATGGAGGCCGCGAGCAACGAGCACGGAAGCCTCCGTGACCAGGTGACGCGCACCAAGCGACGGGTCACCGACATCCGCGAGGCGATGGCCCGCAACGCCGCCGTCATCGCCTCGACCGCCGACGCCGTACGGGTCGGCCAGCTCGTCGCAGGCAACGGCGACAACCAGCTGAACCTCGACCTCGCGAAGTACGTCCTCATCCGCCGCTTCACCGAGGTGCTGTCGGCGGCCAACACCGAGCTCGGCCGTTTCTCCGGCGGCCGCTACACGCTCGAGCACACCGACGCCAAGAAGGGCAACGCCAAGTCCGGGCTCGGGGTGCGCGTCCACGACATGCACACCAACCAGGTCCGCGAGGTCGGCACCCTCTCCGGCGGTGAGACCTTCTACGTCTCCCTGTCGCTCGCCCTCGCCCTCGCCGAGGTCGTGCGTGCCGAGTCCGGCGGCGTCGACCTCGGCACGCTCTTCGTCGATGAAGGCTTCGGCACCCTCGACCCCGACGTGCTCGACGACGTCATGCACACCCTCGAGGGGTTGCGCGAGGGGGGCCGCACCGTCGGCATCGTCAGCCACGTCACCGAGCTGAAGTCGCGGGTCGCCGATCGCATCGAGGTGCTCGTCACGTCCGACCGCACGAGCACCCTGCGCATCACCGCCTGACCGCCCGGGCCTCCTCCACACGTGGAGAGGCCACGATCTGCGGGTCTCCACACGGCGAGAGGCCACGTCCTGCGGGTCCCGGACCCCTACGATCCGATCATGAAGATCGCCGCGAACGTGTTCGTCGGGCTGGCCGCACTGCTGCACTTCTTCATCTTCTGGATGGAGAGCGTCGGCTGGACCCGCCCCGAGGTGTGGAAGCGCTTCGGCGTCGCGGACCAGGCGGCTGCCGACGTGACCCGGCCGATGGCCTACAACCAGGGCTTCTACAACCTCTTCCTCGGCATCGGCGCCGCGCTCGGCCTCGTGCTCTGGTGGACCGGCCACGACACGGCCGGGCGCACCCTCGCCCTCTTCTGCACGGGCTCGATGGCGGCCGCGGCCGCGGTGCTCGTCACGACCGGCCGCAGCTACGTGCGCGCCGCCCTGACCCAGGGCACGCTGCCACTCATCGGCTTCGTGCTGACGCTGCTCAGCTGACGTCCGCGGCGGTGCGACGCACCCGGGCCGCGCCGACGACGAGGATGACGACGCCGACCGCGGCCGACCCCGACGCGAGCGCCGAGTAGCCGAGCGACCCGACGACGATGCCGGCCGCCACGCCTCCCCCGGCACCAGCGAGACCCATGAGCACGTCGGCGAGTCCCTGGGTGGCGGGACGCTCGTCGGTCGTGACGACCGACGTGAGCAGGGTCGAGCCCGACACGAGGGTGCACGACCACCCCACGCCGAGCAGGAAGAGGGCGACGAGCAACAGGCCGGACCAGCCGGCCTGGGAGCGAGACGCGAGCAGCGATGCGACCGTGAGCACGACGCCGCCCGTCATGGCGACCGGCGGGGCGCCCCACCGGTCGACGGCCGCCCCCACGAGCGGCGACAGGGCGAACATCCCGAGGATGTGCACCGAGATGACGAAGCCGATGACCTCGAGCTCCGCGTGACCGTGCTTCATGTGGATCGGCGTCATGACCATGACGCTGACCATGACGAGGTGGCCGAGCGCCATGACGAGGATCGCCTGGAGCGCGCGCGGGTTCGACCGCACCACGGCGAGGCCGCGGCGCATCGAGCCGTCGTGGTTCGGCACGTCGGCGACGCCGCCGGATGCCGGGTCGGCCACGACGTCGGGCGCGGCAGCCCGGCGCCCCTCCTCACGGTGGGCGGCGTCGAGGGCACGCGCCGTGAGCAGTGGGTCGGGCCGCAGCAGCCGGTCGACGACGAGCCAGGCGGCCACGAAGCCGACGAGGGAGAAGACGAACGTCCCGGCCAGCTCGGGCAACCCGAGACGGTGCGCCAGCGCCTTGCCCGGTCCGACGAGGTTCGGTCCGACCACCGAGCCGATCGTCGTGGCCCACACGACGATCGACAGGTCGCGCCCGCGGCGCGCCGGGTCCGCGAGGTCGGCGGCGGCATACCGCGTCTGGTTGTTGGCGGTCGTGCCGCCGCCGAAGAGGAACATGCCGACGACGAAGAGGGGGAACGAACGGAGCACGGCCGCCACGAGCACGAGCGACGCTCCGACGAAAGCCACGGCCAGACCCCAGCGCAGCCCGACGCGGCGGCCCCTTGCGGCCGTCGCGCGGGCGACGGGGATCGTCAGCAGCGCGGTGCCGAGCACCTGGGCTGTCGTGCCGACACCGGCGAGCGCCTCGGTGCCGCTGAGGTCCTCGGCGATCAGCGCGCCGACGGCGATGCCGCAGGCCATGCCGACCCCGCTGAGGATCTGCGACCCGACGAGAGTGCGGACCACCTTGCGTTGCAAGGTCGCCCGGTCGAGCTGAGCTGGAGCGAGGACCATCAGCAGCTCAGACGTGACGGCGCGACGTGATGACGCGGAAGCGGTTCGCGACGAAGGCGGCGTCGGTGTAGGCGGAGTTCGCGGCCGGGTTGGCCCCGGTGCCGTGGAAGTCGGAGAAGGCGGCCGTCTGGTTGACGAAGATCTGCCCGGTCAGGTTCTCGGACAGGGCGACCCCGCCCTCGGCCGCCGCGTCACGCGCCGCATCGAGCACCACGTCGCTCGTCGAGTAGACAGCGGCGGTCATGGCACCGTGCTCGCGCACCGTGTCGGCGAGCTGCGCGAGCGACTGCTCCGTCGAGGCCGTCCGGATGAGGAAGCCGACGGGACCGAAGCACTCCTGGGTGTAGACGTCCTCGCGGGCGACGTCGACGGCGACGAGACCCGGGGCGCGCACGACGGCGTCGCCCCACGTCGGGTGCGCGACGCGACGCGAGTCGAGGACGACGTGGCCGTCGGCGTCCTCGGCGATCGAGGCGAGGGAGTCTGCGTTGGAGCGGACCTGGTCGTTGACCGTGGCCCCGAGCAGCTCGACGGCCTTGGCGTCGTCACCGGTGAGCCGGCCGACGGCGCCGGCCAGTCGCTCGCCGAACTCGTCGAAGGTCAGGTGGCCCTCGTCGGTGTCGACGCCCCCCTCGGGCACGTAGAGGTTCTGCGGGGCGGTGCACATCTGGCCGGAGTAGAGCGTGAGGCTGAAGGCGAGGTTGCCGAGCATCCCGCGCAGGTCGTCGGTCGAGTCGACGACGATCGAGTTGAGGCCGGCCTTCTCGGTGTAGACGAGCTTGCCGTGCGCGGCCGCCGACTCCTCGAGCCAGGCCCCGAAGGTCGGGCCTCCGGTGTAGTCGATGATCGCGACCTCGTCGCGCTCGGCGAGGGTCTTCGCGAGACCCTGCCCGTCGGCCTCGGCCGCGAGCTGCACGAGTGCGGGGTCGAAGCCGGCCTCGGCGAGCACCGACCGCGCGACCTCGACGGAGATCGCGAGCGGCAGCACGGCGCGGGGATGCGGCTTGACGACGACCGCGTTGCCCGTGACGAGCGAGGCGAAGATGCCGGGGTAGGCGTTCCACGTCGGGAAGGTGTTGCACCCGATGACGAGCGCGACCCCGCGCGGCACGAGTCGGTAGTCCTTCTGCATCCGCGTCGGCGCGGGCTTGCCCTCGCGGTCACGGCCCGGCTTCTCCCAGACGACCGACGCGGGCACGCGCTCCTGCTCGACGAGCCCCGCCGCGATCGCCTCGATCGCCCGGTCCTGGGCGTGCGGGCCGCCGGCCTGGAACGACATGACGAAGGGCTGCCCAGACGTGTGCATGACGGCGTTGGCGATCTCGAAGCTGCGTTTGTTGATGCGGTCGACGATCTCGACGCACACCGCGGCCCGCACCTGCGGACCCGCGTCTCGCCAGGCCGCCATCGCCGCGCGTGCGGCCGCGAGCCCGGCATCCACGTCGAGCGCCGGGTAGGTGGCGCCGAGCGTCGGTCCGTAGGGGGAGACCTCGCTCCCCACGAGGGTGCCGTCGGTCGGCCGGCTCGACAGGGCGGCATACGCCCCGTCCAGGTGGGCCTCGTGCGCGGCGAGCCCGTCGGCCGCGGCGGTCTCGCCGTAGACGCGGGGGCTGGGCGACTCGGGGTAGCGGGAGTACCAGCTGCGGCTTGCCAGGGCCTGACGGATCTCGTCGAGGACTCCCGCGTGCGCGTCGAGCAGGGGGTGGGTGGGCGTCGTTGCCGGTGCAGTCACGGGTCGATGCTAGCCCCGCTCCAGACCTCAGTCGTATGCCGTCACGGGCGGTCCGCGACCGCCCGCCGCGCACCCGGGGCGGCCCACGCGGCAGGATGGCGGGCATGGACACGGACACCACCGAGGCCAGCAAGGACCATCCCGACGAGTCCGCCTTCGGACCCGTCGGCGTCATCGGGGCGGGGGCCATGGGGGCCGGCATCGCCCAGGTCGCGGCCACCGCGGGCCACGCGGTCACCCTCGTCGACTCCGTGCCGGGCGCCGCGGCGGGTGCCGTGGACACGATCGGCGCCGCCCTCAAGCGGCTCGTGGACAAGGGTCGCCTGTCCGACGAGGACGCGTCGGCGGTGCTGGCACGCATCACCCCGGCCGCGTCGGTCGAGGAGCTGCCCGAGTGCGGGCTCGTCATCGAGGCCGTGCCCGAGGACCTCGACCTCAAGCGCCGGATCTTCGCCGACCTCGCCGACGTCCAGCCGTCGACGACGGTGCTCGCGACGAACACGTCGAGCATCGACATCGACGACATCGCCGCCGAGGTGGCCGACCCGGAGCGGGTGCTCGGACTGCACTTCTTCAACCCGCCGCCCGTCATGCGGCTCGTCGAGGTGGTGCACGGCGAGCGCACCGCGCGGGCCTTCGTCGAGCACGCCGTCGCGCTCATGGACGCCTGGGGCAAGACGCCGGTGCGGTGCAGCTCCACCCCGGGCTTCATCGTCAACCGCGTCGCGCGTCCCTTCTACGGCGAGGCGCAGCGCATCGTCGAGAGCGGGGTCGTCGACGCGGCGACCGTGGACTGGGCGCTCCGCGAGAAGGGCGGCTTCCCGATGGGGCCGCTCGAGCTCACCGACTTCATCGGGCAGGACGTCAACCTCGCCGTCGGCACGTCGGTGTGGGAGCAGACGGGACGTGACGAGCGCTACGCGCCGACCGCCTTCCAGCAGGGTCTCGTCGAGGCCGGCCGGCTCGGCCGCAAGACGGGCTCGGGGGTGTACGCGTATGCCGCCGACGGCTCGGTCACCGGTGCCGAGCCGGACGTCGAGCTCGCCGAGCGCCTCGTCGGTGGACCGGTCGCGACCGACCCGCTCGCGCGCACGCTCGCGATGCTCGTCAACGAGGCCGTCGACCTCGTCGCCCGCGGTGAGGCGAGCGTCGACGACGTCGACACGGCGATGCAGCTCGGCACGCGCTACCCGAAGGGGCCCATCGCGTGGGGCCGCGAGATCGGCTTCGACGTCGTCGCCCGGCAGCTCACCGAGCTCGACGAGGCCTTCCCCGGTGGTCGCTACCGGCCGAGCCCGGCCCTGACCGACGGGAGCCTGACGTGAGCGAGACCCAGCTGCCCGCCGGTGGCGGGGACGGCCAGGACGTCGAGGCCGGGGTCGCGTTCGCCCGGCAGATGTGGGACGACGACGTGGCGTCGCGACGCCTCGGCATGGAGGCCGCCGTCGTCGAGCAGGACCACGCCGTCGTGCGGATGGCGATCCGCGACGACATGGTCAACGGTCACGCCATCTGCCACGGCGGCTACATCTTCACCCTGGCCGACTCGTGCTTCGCGCTCGCCTGCAACTCGCGGGGGCGCCTCACGGTGGCGGCCGGGGCCGACATCTCCTTCACCGCGCCGGGCCGGCTCGGTGACGTGCTCGTCGCCGATGGCCACGTGCGCTCGGCATTCGGGCGCAGCGGCATCACGGACGTGACGGTCAAGCGGGAGTCCGACGGTCAGATCATCGCCGAGTTCCGCGGCCGGAGCCGCAGTCTCAAGCGCCCCTGACCCTGAACCGTCGAAAGGCCAAAGTTCGCGGGTCCTGCTCGTCGAGAGGCCAAGGTTCGCGGGTGCCAGACCGTCGAGAGGCCAAGGTTCGTGACGAACCTTGGCCTCTTGACGGTTGACGTGCGCTGGGTCAGCGGGAGCGGCGGCCACCGGCGCGGGTGCCGGCGGAGAACGCCGCGGCGCCGCCGCCGCTGCTCGTCGAGTAGACGGTCGAGGAGCCGCCGCGACGGCCGGAGCCGCCACCGTTGCCGGCGCCGCCCGAGCGGCGACCGCCGCCCTGGCCCTCGGCGCTCTGGCCGGAGCGACCACGACCCGAGCCGCGACCACCGGCGCCGGGCCCCCGAGCGCCCTCGCCGGCCCCGCGACCTGCGCCGCGGCCACCACCGGCGGCAGCGCCGCTACCGCCCTGGCCACGTGCACGACCACGGCCGCGGCCGGAGCCGCCGGACGCCGAGTTCGAGCTCGAGCCCGAGCGGGCCGGGGCGTCCTCGCGGACGAGTCCGCCGGCATACGACCGGTCGCCGGGGGCGAGCTCGGTCAGCAGCGGGTGGCCGAGCTGGACGCGCGTCGTCGTCGGCTTGATGCCGGCCTTGCGGGTCAGGTCGCGCACGTCGCGCACCTGCTCGTCCAGCATCATCGTGACGACGATGCCGTCGTTGCCGGCGCGGGCCGTGCGACCCGAGCGGTGCAGGTACGCCTTGTGCTCGACCGGCGGGTCGGCGTGGATGACGAGCGCGACGTCGTCGACGTGGATGCCACGGGCGGCGATGTCGGTCGCGACGAGCGTCTGCGCGCGGCCCGAGTGGAAGTCGTCCATGTTGCGCGTGCGGGCACCCTGGCTGAGGTTGCCGTGCAGCTCGACGGCCGGAACTCCCGAGGCGTTGAGCTGCTTGGCGAGCTTCTTGGCCCGGTGCTTGGTGCGAGTGAAGACGACCTTGCGGCCGGGGGCCGCGGTGAGGTCGAGGATGACCGGCAGGTGCGAGCCGTTGTCGACGTGGAGCACGTGGTGGCTCATCGTCGAGACGGGCGACTGCGCCGAGTCGGCCTCGTGCGTCACGGGCTGGTGCAGGAACTTGTTGACGAGCACGTTGATCGCGCCGTCGAGCGTCGCCGAGAAGAGGAGGCGCTGGCCGTTGCGGGGCGTCTTCTCCATGATCCGGCGCACGCCCGGCAGGAAGCCGAGGTCGGCCATGTGGTCGGCCTCGTCGAGGATCGTGACCTCGACGCTGTCGAGGTTGACGTGACCCTGCTGCATGAGGTCCTCGAGCCGGCCGGGGCAGGCGACGATGACGTCGACGCCGTTCCGGAGGCCCTGGACCTGCGGGTTCTGGCCGACGCCGCCGAAGATCGTCTGCGAGTTGAGGCCGAGCGCCTTGGCGAGCGGGGCCATCGCGGTGTCGATCTGCGTCACGAGCTCGCGGGTCGGGGCGAGGATGAGGGCACGCGGACGACGGGCCAGGCGGCTCCGACGCGACTGCGAGAGGCGGGTCAGCAGCGGCAGCAGGAAGGCGTACGTCTTGCCGGAGCCGGTGCGGCCACGGCCGAGGACGTCGCGCCCGGCGAGGGAGTCGGGCAGCGTCGCGGCCTGGATGGGCGTCGGGGTGGTGATGCCGAGACCGTCGAGGATCGTGACGAGGTCGGCGGGCACGCCGAGAACGGCGAAGTTCGTGTCAGTGGACACAGGTGGGTACTCCAAAACGTGGAAGCGGTCGTTCTGCCCGGCGCGAAGGGCCTCAGCTGTGAGGTGTCGCGGCGCAAGAGCGAATCGACGGGGCCGGCGACACTCCGCCAGGCCAAGAAGAAGCGGCCCGAGGCAGAACTGGGCGGGCCACTGGGACAAAGACTACCCGAGCGGGCGCCGAGGACGTTAACCGACCCCTCGACGTGCGCCCGGCGAGGCCGCGTCGGGAGCGTTCCTGTGTGCCCGCTAACGGTTCGGCCGCATCCGTGGGCACCCGCACCGAAAGATGGCAGGATCGGCCAATCAGCCGGCGCACCGTAGCGCCCGCACCTGAATGACCGCGTTCGCCCCGGAAGGACCATCTTGATGCGTCGCATGTCCCTCATCGCCGTCACCGGCTTCGTCGCCGCCGGCCTCACGCTCTCCGCCTGTGGGTCGGACTCGCTGTCCAGCTCGCCGGGTGCGGGCAACACCCCCGCCGGGACGGCCGCCGGCGGCGGCGTCGACCAGGCCCTCGCGGCCAAGGTCCCCGCCAAGCTGAAGTCGGCGGGCAAGATCGTCATCGGCACCGACCCGACGTACGCCCCCAGCGAGATGCTCGCGGGCGACGGCAAGACGGTCGAGGGCTTCGACGTCGACGTCTTCAACGCCGTGGCGGCCAAGCTCGGCCTCAAGTCCGAGTGGGTCCCCGCGGGCTTCGACTCGATCATCCTCGGCGTGACGGGTGGCAAGTACGACGTCGGCGTCTCGAGCTTCACCATCAACCCGGACCGCAAGAAGCAGGTCAACATGGTGAGCTACTACAAGGCCGGCACCCAGTGGGTCGTCGCCAAGGGCAACCCCAAGGGTGTCAAGCTCGACGACGCCTGCGGCCGCAACATCGGCGTCCAGAAGGGCACCGTGCAGATCGACGACCTCACCGCCCGCAGCAAGAAGTGCACCGATGCCGGCAAGCCAGCCATCAACCAGATCGTCCAGGAGGGGCAGGACCAGGTCACGGCCGACGTCGTCAGCGGCAAGACCGACGCGATGCTCGCCGACTCCCCCGTCGGTCTCTACGCCGTCAAGCAGACCGGGCAGCTCGAGGCGCTCGGCGACATCTACGACTCCGCGCCCTACGGCTATGTCGTGCCGAAGGACCAGACGGACTTCGCCAACCTCCTCGTCGAGGCGCTCAAGGCCACGCAGAAGGACGGCAGCTACGAGGCGGCCCTCAAGAAGTTCTCCGTCGAGGCCGGCGCGATCAGCGACTTCGCCCTCAACCCGTGAGTGATTCGGTGACCACACCGACCACCGACGACCGGCCGGGCCTCATCGAGGCCCGGCCGGTCCGGCACCCCGGACGATGGATCGCGCTCGCCGTCATCATCGTCCTCGTCGCGATGCTGATCAGCTCGTTCATCACCAACGAGCGGTGGGGATTCTCCAAGGCCCTGGAGATCATGAACCAGAAGCCGGTGCTCGAAGGGCTCTGGAAGGGCACCATCGTCGGCACCATCGGCTCGATGGCCATCGGCATCGTCGGAGGCGTGATCATCGCGATCCTGCGCCTGTCGCACAACCCCGTCCTGCGCGGCGTCTCGTTCGTCTACACGTGGTTCTTCCGCGGCATCCCGCGCCTCGTGCTCCTCGCGATGATCGGCAGCGGCGTCGGCTTCCTCTACGCCAACCTCGACTTCGGCATCCCGTTCGGCAAGCAGCTGGCCTCCCTCATGGGGCTCTCGAGCGACTTCACGTTCTTCACGCTCGACGTCAACCAGTTCTCGAGCAGCCTGCTGGCGGGCATCATCGGCCTCGGCCTGTCGGAGGCGGCCTACATGGCCGAGATCGCACGGGCCGGCATCCTGTCGGTCGACAAGGGTCAGAACGAGGCGGCGGCCGCGCTCGGCATGAACCGTGGCCAGTCCATGCGCCGCATCGTGCTCCCCCAGGCGATGCGCGTCATCGTGCCGCCGACCGGCAACGAGACCATCGCCATGGTCAAGGACACCTCGCTGCTCTCGGCCATCCCGATCATCACCGAGCTCTTCTACCAGACCCGCGCCATCGGCACCCGGACGCTGCAGATCATGCCGTCGTTCGTCGCCGTCACCGCCTGGTACCTCCTCGTCGGGTCGGTCCTCATGGTCGGGCAGTACTTCCTCGAGCGGCGCTTCGGCCGAGGCTTCGGCACCGGGGCACCCAACAAGCGCTTCGCGCGTCCGGCCGGGGCAGGAGGCGCCTGATGTCAGACACCACGACCAGCGAGCCCACGAGCGAGCCCACGAGCGGGCCCGCCACCGGGACCGCCACCGGGACCGCCACTCGCTCGCGCACCGGCGAGGACCAGCCCCTCGTCCGCGCGCTCAACGTGCTCAAGAGCTTCCACGGCAACGAGGTGCTCAAGGGCATCGACCTCGATGTGCACCGCGGCGAGGTCGTCTGCCTGCTCGGCCCCTCGGGATCGGGCAAGACGACGTTCCTGCGCTGCATCAACCAGCTCGAGGAGATCGACGGCGGTCGCATCTGGGTCGACGGCGACCTCGTCGGCTTCCGCGACGACGGCGGGCAGCTGCACCACCTCACGGACAAGCAGGTCGCCACGCAGCGCCGTGAGATCGGCATGGTCTTCCAGCGCTTCAACCTGTTCCCGCACATGACGGCTCTCCAGAACGTCATGGAGGCTCCCGTCCAGGTGCGGCGGGTCGGCAAGAAGCAGGCGCGGGCACGCGCGCTCGAGCTGCTCCAGCAGGTCGGCCTCGGCGACAAGCCGAACGCCTACCCGGCACAGCTCTCCGGTGGCCAGCAGCAGCGGGTCGCCATCGCCCGGGCGCTCGCGATGGACCCCAAGCTCATGCTCTTCGACGAGCCGACGTCCGCGCTCGACCCCGAGCTCGTCGGCGAGGTGCTCCGCGTCATGCGTGAGCTCGCCGACCAGGGCATGACGATGATCGTCGTGACGCACGAGATGGGCTTCGCCCGCGACGTCGCCGACCACGTCGTCTTCATGGACGGTGGCGTCGTCGTCGAGCAGGGCAAGCCGAAGGACGTCATCAGCAACCCGCAGCACGAGCGGACGCAGTCGTTCCTCAAGCGCATGCGCGCCGAGGACGACGAGGCCGCCGCCGACGCGGAGTCCCTGGAGACGCCGGACGCCTGACCGTCCCCGTGCACGTCGAGTGGGCGCTCTCTCCCCGGAGACAGCGCCCACTCGACGTCGTGGGCGAGGAGCCTCGGCCGGACCGTGTGGGCACAATGGGCCCATGACGACGGAGTCACCCGAGAGCCGACCGCGCCTGCCCGACCACGAGATCCCCACGATCGGGGTCGACGAGCTGCGGGGCACCCAGCTCGAGCGGCTCCAGCAGACGGTGCGGACGGCATACGACCACGTCCCACACTACCGAGCAGCCTTCGACGCCAAGGGATTCCACCCCGACGACCTGCGCTCGCTCGACGACCTGAGCCGGATGCCGTTCACGACGAAGGCGGACCTGCGCGCCAACTACCCCTTCGGGATGTTCGCCGTGCCGCGCGAGCAGGTCGTCCGCGTGCACGCGAGCTCGGGCACCACGGGCCGTCCGACGGTCGTGGGCTACACGAAGGCCGACATCGACACGTGGGCCGACCTCATGGCCCGCTCGATCCGGCTCGCCGGCGGTCACCCGGGCGACGTCATCCACGTCGCCTACGGCTACGGCCTCTTCACCGGGGGCCTCGGCGCGCACTACGGCGTCGAGCGTCTCGGCGCAACGGTCGTGCCGGTGAGCGGCGGCATGACCGAGCGGCAGGTGCAGCTGATCCGCGACTTCCGGCCCCGCGTCATCATGGTGACGCCGAGCTACTTCCTCAGCCTGCTCGACGAGATGGAGCGCGAAGGCGTCGACCCCGCGACGACGAGCCTGCAGGTCGGGATCTTCGGTGCCGAGCCGTGGACCGAGTCGATGCGCCGGGAGATCGAGCGACGCACCGGCATGGACGCCGTCGACATCTACGGCCTCTCGGAGGTCATGGGGCCCGGCGTCGCCCAGGAGGCCGCGACGACGAAGGACGGCCTCCACATCTGGGAGGACCACTTCTACCCCGAGGTCATCGACCCGATCACCGAGGAGGTCCTGCCCGACGGTGAGCTCGGCGAGCTCGTCTTCACGTCGCTGACGAAGCAGGCGATGCCCGTCATCCGCTACCGCACCCGCGACCTGACGCGGCTGCTGCCGGGCACCGCGGTCCCGTCGATGCGGAGGATGGAGAAGGTCACCGGTCGCACCGACGACATGATGATCGTCCGCGGCGTCAACGTCTTCCCGACGCAGATCGAGGAGCACGTGCTCGCCGAGCCGCGGCTGTCGCCGTACTTCCAGTGCGTCCTGACGCAGCCCGGCCGGATGGTCGAGCTGACCGTGCTCGTCGAGCCGCTCTCGCGGCTCGAGCCGGGTGCCGCCGAGCAGATCGCCCGGACGCTCGAGGCGACGATCAAGGCCCGCATCGGCACGACGTGCCGCGTCGAGATGCGCGAACCCGGCTCGATCGAGCGCTCGATCGGCAAGGCCCGCCGCATCGTCGACGAGCGGCCCAAGGCATGAACGCGCGCCGCACCGGACCCGTGCTCCAGCCGTATGCCGTGTCGCCGCCCGAGGGTGCCCGCCCGCTCGGCGTCGCCCCCTTCCTCGACCCCGGTGAGGTCGTCATGTGGCGCTACCGCGACCACGCGTGGGAGCCGGGCCGTCCCGAGACGGCGTCCCCGATGCGGGTCGTCCGCGACGACGAGCGGGGTCTCGTGGCCTGGCTCGCGCCCGGCACCGTGCACCTGACGAAGCGGTATGCCGACGGCTCGGACCTGCGCGACGTGCCGATGGGCGAGCGGTTCCTCCGGGACGCCCAGCGGGTGCAGGCGCGCACCCGGTGGCACGGCGCCGGCATCCTCCGGATCGCCCCGGCCGGGCTCCCGTGGTCGGTCTGGCTCTTCTGGGACGTGGCCGACGACGACGGCGCCTCGATCGACCCGACCGACCCGGCGGCATACGACCGCTGGGAGTTCGGCGGCTGGTACGTCAACCTCGAGACGGCCCATCGGCGCGCGGGGCACGACACGTTCACCGGAGACCACGTGCTCGACCTCTGGGTCGAGGCGGACGGCACCGTCAACGTCAAGGACGCCGACGAGCTCGAGGCCGCCGTCGAGCAGGGCCGCACCTCCGCCGAGGAGGCGGCCGCGATCCGGCTCAACGGCGACCATGGGCGGGCCTCGTTCGTCGCCCGCGACTGGCCCTTCGATGACGCGTGGACCCGGTGGCGGCCCGATCCGGCGTGGACGACACCGGGACTGCGCGACGACGAACGCTGGGACGTCGACCTCGTCGACTGACGGGCGGTCGCCCACTCCGACGGTCGCTCAGGTGGCCTGGACGCCGACCTCCCACAACGAGTAGCCGTACGACGTCGCGCGCTTCGTGCCGACGACGCGGACGTAGCGGGCGGTCGTCGGGGTGAACGCGAGCGCGTCGAGGCCACCGTCCGCGCCGGTGCGGCTCGCGACGGTCGTCCAGGTGGACCCGTCGGTCGAGACCTCGACGCGGTAGTCGCGGGCGTAGGCCGACTCCCAGTCGAGGACGACGCGACCGACCTGTCGGATCGAGCCGAGGTCGACGCGCCACCACTGGTTGTCGCTCCAGGCGCTCGCCCATCGGGTGTCACGCCGGCCGTCGACGGCACGGGGCGCACGGAAGTCGGCGAAGAGGTCCCACTGGTAGCTGCTGGCCGTGGCCGGCCGCCCCGCCGCGAGGTCGGGCGGCGGCGTCCAGGTCTGGGCGGCCTCGGCGGTCCGGAGGTAGGACTCGGCGCCCATCGCCAGCTCGTCGACGACCTGCTGTCCACCGATCCGCCGCATGTCCTCGACCCAGTCGGGGATGAGTCCGTAGTGGGGGACGCCGTCGACGTTGTAGTCCCAGGTGCGCTGGCCGGTGACCTGGCGGTCGGCGGATGCGCCTCCCAGAGTCGTGAAGGGGTAGGTGACGCTCGATCCCGGTCGCGGCGCCGGTGTGCCCCCGAAGCCGTTCATGTCCATGCCGAAGCCGTAGCCGACGTGGTACTTGGCGCGCAGTGCCTCGTCGGTGTGCATCGTGTCGACGAACTCGTCGGCGTCGTGGCCGTACTGCGTGACGAACCCGCCCAGGCGGTAGAGGCGCTCGGTGAAGTGGGTGTCCATCCACGAGTGCGACGACACGACGCCGGGGTAGTGCGCAGCCTCGAGCAGGTCGAGCGTGCGCGAGGCCGCCTTGACGCTCATGTGGTCGACCTCGACGACCATGCCGCGCTGCATCATCCCGGCGAGGGCGTACTCCCCCAGCGAGGAGAGCCCGCGCGAGTTGCAGTGCGGACCCTCGGGGTAGATCGGGAGGACGAGTCCGAGCGGCAGGTACGGCGCGAGCTCCTTGGGGATGACGCCGTTGGCCACGGTGTGGTCGTGCAGCTCACCCGTGCACGTCTGCACCTGCCACCACTGGCCAGTGTTGAGGAAGTTGCCGAGGTTGACGATGACGCCCTGCGTGCCCTCGTCGAAGCGCACGCCGCACAGGGCGTTGTCGAACTTGTGGCAGAGGAACATCGAACGCACCCCGAGCCCGTGCAGCTCGGTCAGCCCGGCGTCGATCTGCGCCTTGGTGCAGCCGGGGACACCGAGGGTGAGCTTGCAGCCGAAGGGGTTGCTCACCTCGACGCCGAGGATGACGGCGAGCTTGCCCTGGGCGACGTAGGTGCGGGCCTCGTCGGCGGAGTAGGCGATCCGGAACCAGCCCTTGCCGGTGCCGCCGTACTGCTGGTCGACGAACGCCTCGAGCTCCTTCGTCTCGGCGATCTGTCGGCGCACCGTGTCCATGTCGTCGCACGAGTAGCGGTTGACCTGAGTCGGCAGGCTGCACAGGACGTTGTTGTTGACGGCGTCGGCCACCATGATCCGCTGGCCGCCGCGCCAGGCTCGCTCGACCCACGTGTAGTACATCTGCTGGTGGGTGAGGCTGCTCCATTTCGGCCAGTCGGCGAAGGTCGGCCACCCCACCGGGTCGTGGGTGGCGAGCGGGTTGCCGCCGGCCTTGTTCGTGAGGTTCTCGATGAGCGCGGTCTGCCCGTCGGGGTAGTGGTTGTCACAGTCCTTGAGGGCGTCGGCGATCCCGTTGGGGCTGAAGGTCGCTCCGCAGACGATGTTGCCGCCGAAGCCGACGTCGGACATGAGGTGGGTGTGGGCGTCGACGTAGCCGCGCACCGTGCCGTCGGGCTGCGTGCCGCTGAACGGCGGCCCCGTGACATCGACCCGCGAGTCGGGACTCTGCGGGTTGACCGGCGTGTACGGGTCTCCCGTGGCGGCGGCCGTGCTCAGCCCTGCCGACCCGACCACGGCAGCGGCCGCCGCGGCGGCGAGGGGTCGTCGGATGGTCCGGAACCAGCGCTTCGTCATCGAAGCCTCCCCGAGGAGTGTGCGTCTCCTGATTTCGGCGAAGTTACCAGCGGTAAGGCCGCCGCGCGCGCCGAGAACGTATGCCGTGCCGCCGCCTCGCGCGGCCGGGTCGAGTCGCCGCGTGGCCGGTCTGGGAGGAGGGTCAGGAGCTGCGGGTCAGCACGACCCAGCCCGTCGCGACCTGGCTCGTGGCCTCGGTGACCATGAGCTCGCCCGACCCGGCGGGCAGGCTTCGGAGGTCGAGCCGCACCTCGGTCCCGTCGCACGGGACGGTGAGCGTCGCGACGCGCGGACCCGACATCGGCCGCGAGGGAGCACCCGCAGAGCCCCCCTCACCCGGACCGAGCACGTCGACGACAAGCGTGCCCCCGGTGGTGGCCGGCAGGCACCGACCTGTGAGCCGGTAACGCTGACCTGCCCGCGCGGGTGAGGCCCGGCCCGGCTCCGACGTACCACTCCAGAAGAGGCCGTCCGCATTGCTGACGAGCAGGCGGGTCACATCGGCAGGCGACTGCGCGGGAGGCTCGAGCCGATCCACCGTCACCGTGCCACCGCCATCGGGAATCGTCGTGAACGACGGACCCTCGACCGTGGGCCGCGGGGTCGGCGCATCCGCATCCGTGCACGCCGAGGTCGCCCCGGCCACGAGGGCTGCCGCGGCGGCCACGCCCAGGTGTCGGACGGAGCTCCGGGTCACCCTGCGTCGCGATTCACGCATCGACATCCCCGCCCATCTCCCTGCAGATGACGCCTGAACGCTACCTCTTGACCACCGTCCGCGCGCCGCCTGACGTATCACCGACGCGCGGCGCCTCTCTGACCGTCGAGGCCTCGATGGCCTCGCGCCGCCAGAGGTCACGAGGAGCACGTCATGGGAATCCCTCCGCACGCAGCACGCATGGCCGGAGCCTGGGCCGTGCAGACCAGCCGACCGGCTCCCGTGCCGGCACCGGCATCGGCCCGTCCAGTCCCGCGCGACCGCTCGCACCGGATCACGGCGGCCCGCCTACTGCACCCGCTGCGTCGGCCGATCCAGCTCTCGCCCAAGGACGCCCAGAGCCCGCTCGGCACCCAGCCCGCCCGGCACGCCTGACCGGGCGATCCGGCATACGACCGCTCAGCCGGTCTGCGCCTTGAGCGCGGCCCTGACGAGGTCGACCGCTGCCGCGGCGTCGAGCCCCGCGTCGCGGGCTGCTGCCGCGAACTTCGCCGCGAGCGCCATGACGGCGACGTCGGCCGTGTGCTCTCCGGACGCCACGACGGTGCCGGCCCGACGACGCGTCTCGACGAGCCCCGCCGCCTCAAGCTCCTTGAAGGCGCGCGCCACGGTGTTGGCGGCCAGGCCGAGGTCTGCGGCGAGGGCCCGCACGGTCGGAAGTCGGTCGCCCGGCAGCAGGTGGCCCGTCGCGATGAGGCCGGCCAGCTGGGCACGGACCTGCTCGAAGGGGGGCTCGGCGACCTCGAGGTCGACGACGATGCGCAGGTCGTCGCTCATCGGGAGCCCCCACCCGACGTCGAGACCGCTGACGCTGCAGGATGGTTCGCCGCACGCGAGCTCGGCACGGCAGGCGCGTCCCAGAGCAGGCAGAAGAGCGCGGCGACCAGGGCGACGAAGCCGAGAAGCGTCAGCGAGAAGGCGAGGTTCTGGGTCCAGTCGACGGGCGCGACGGGCGCGGGCGGAAGTCCCGTGCCGCTCACGGCGCCGCGCAGCCGCTGGGTCACGTCGTTGAGCTGCGGGCCGATGGTGAGGCAGAGCCCGGCTGCCGTGACGAGGGAACCGGCGGCTGACCACCGCAGCACCCGCACGCGCGCCCCGAGCCGAAGGGCACGATCGAGGTCGGGGTGGTCGACGTGGGCCGGACGGGCGTCGGCGACGCGCAGGGCGAGCCACGTGGCGACGGCCAGCAGCGCGAGGGCGCCGACCGTCCCCAGCGTGTAGTCGCGGCCGGGGTAGGCGCTCGTGGTCGTGACGACGACTCCCTTCCACTCACGCATGCCGAGGCGACCCCCGGGCGCCGACGTCAGCCACCCGACGAGCAGCCCCACGGCACAGAGCACGAGCCCCGCGACGTAGTAGCCGGTCAGGCGCACCGACTCGGTGCCACGGCGGATGTCCAGGGCGGCCTCGCGGCGAGGTCCGGATGTCGGCCGGCGGGGCGCCCAGCGCTCGGCCACCGCCGCGACGATGATGCCGGCGAGGGCCGCGAGCGCCGGTACGCCCGGGTGGGCGGTCGCGCCCTCCCCCGACGACGACGCGACGGACCGGTCGACGCCTGCCTGGGCGACGGCATACGCAAGGAGTGCGCCGACGACGGAGCCCAGCGCGGCCCGGCGTCGGGCCCGCGCGGCGAAGGCGTCGAGCCGGCGTGCGCCGAGCCACCGCGCGAGGTTGACGACCAGCGCCAGCAGCACCACCGGCCCGAGGTACCACGTGATCACGCGAGCATCCATGCCAATCCCCTCAACCCCGACTTTGTCGCAATCATTTAACTCATTGATACAAAGCGAGTCAAGCGGCCACAGTCAGGGTGAGCGGGGTCACGCCCATCCCTCGACAGGCTGGCCGACGTCGGCAATCGCACCCGCTAGCATCTACTACGTCATGTAGTTCTGGTGCGACCCTCGCGGAGCCCCCATGGATGCAACGGACCTGGCACGGTGGCAGTTCGCCATCACCACCGTGTACCACTTCCTCTTCGTGCCGATCACGATCGGCATGTCCCTCATCGTCGCCGTCTTCCACACCGCCTGGGTGCGCACGCACAACCCGCAGTGGATGAGGCTGGCGAAGTTCTTCGGCAAGCTCTTCCTCATCAACTTCGCGCTCGGTCTCGTCACCGGCATCGTGCAGGAGTTCCAGTTCGGGATGAACTGGAGCGACTACTCGCGCTTCGTCGGTGACATCTTCGGCGCGCCGCTCGCCATCGAGGCCCTGCTCGCCTTCTTCCTCGAGTCGACCTTCCTCGGCCTGTGGATCTTCGGCTGGGGGCGCCTGCCCGAGAAGCTGCACGCCACGACGATGTGGCTCGTCCACATCGGCACGGTGCTGTCGGCGTACTTCATCCTCGCCGCCAACTCCTTCATGCAGCACCCGGTCGGCTACACCTACAACGCCGCCAGCGGCCGCGCCGAGCTGACCGACTTCTTCGCGGTGCTGACCAACAAGGTCCAGCTCGTCACCTTCCCGCACGTCATCTTCGCCGCCTACATGGCCGGCGCCGGCGTCGTCATGGGCGTCTCGCTCTGGCTCATGCGCCGTGAGGCCAAGGCGGCCGCCGACGACGCGCAGGACGTCGCCCGCACCGACGCGCCGATGTACCGCACGGCCACGCGCATCGGCGCGGTCCTGACGCTCGTCGCCGCCGTCGGCGTCACCATCACCGGCGACGTGCAGGGCAAGATCATGACCGAGGTGCAGCCGATGAAGATGGCGGCCGCCGAGGCGCTCTACGAGTCCGTTCCCGCGGGCGAGGGGGCGCCCTTCTCGGTGCTGACGGTCGGCTCGCTCGACGGGTCGCACGCCAACGCGATCATCGAGATCCCCGGCCTGCTCAGCTTCCTTGCGACCGGCAACTTCCAGGGCGCGGTCCGCGGGATCAACGACCTCAAGGCCGAGTACGCCAAGACCTACGGCGCGAGCGGCAACCCCCGGGTCGCCGACGTCGCGACCGCCTTCGTCCCCAACATCCCGACCACCTACTGGACGTTCCGTCTCATGATCGGTCTCGGGATCGCCACGGCACTCATCGCGATCGCCGTGCTCTGGCTGACGCGGAAGGGGCGCACCCCGACCGCCAAGTGGCTCGCGTATGCCGCCGTGGCCGCTCCGCTCCTTCCCGTCTTCGCCAACAGCTTCGGCTGGATCTTCACCGAGGTCGGCCGCCAGCCCTGGCTCGTCTTCGGCCTCATGACGACCGCCAACGGCGTCTCCCCGAGCGTCTCGATGGGCGAGGTCATCACGTCGATGGTCGTCTTCACGCTCCTCTACGGCGCCCTCGCCGTCGTCGAGATCAAGCTCTTCCTGCACTACGTCCGCAAGGGGGCCGAGCCCTTCGAGGAGCCGCAGGACCCCGCCGACCGGGACGAGGACGCACCCCTCGTCTTCGCCTACTGAGAAGGGCTGAGCTGCAATGGATCTCGCCACCTTCTGGTTCATCGTCCTCGGCGTGCTCTGGACGGGCTACCTCGTCCTCGAGGGCTTCGACTTCGGCGTCGGCATGCTGCTGCCCGTTCTCGGCGGCAAGCGCTACGCGTCCGACGCCGCCGACGCCGAGAAGCGCCGCCGCGTCCTGCTCAACACCATCGGCCCGGTCTGGGACGGCAACGAGGTGTGGGTGCTCACCGCCGGTGGCGCCACCTTCGCGGCGTTCCCGCACTGGTACGCCACGCTGTTCAGCGGCTTCTACCTGCCGCTGCTTCTCATCCTCGTCGCCCTCATCGTGCGCAACCTCGGCTTCGAGTACCGCCACAAGCGGCCCGAGGCCCGGTGGAAGGCCCGCTGGGACCTGGCGATCTTCTGGGGCTCGCTCGTGCCCGCGCTCCTGTGGGGTGTGGCGCTGACGAACATCGTGCGCGGTGTGCCGATCGACGCGAACAAGGAGTTCACCGGCAACCTCTTCACGCTGCTCAACCCGGCCGGCCTCCTCGGCGGGCTCGTCTTCGTGACGCTCTTCCTCACGCACGGCGCGATCTTCGTCGCCCTCAAGACCGACGGGAAGATCCGTCACGAGGCACGCCAGGTCGCCGAGCGCGTCGGGGTCGTCGCCGCCGTGCTCGCGGTCGCCCTGCTCCTCTGGCTCGGCCTGACCGACGGCAAGCTCGCCTCGTGGGTCACCACGGTGGTCGCTGCGGTTGCGCTCCTCGGCGCCCTCGCGGCCAACCGCGCGGGTCGTGAGGGGTGGGCCTTCATCGGCACGGCCGTCACCATCGCCATGGCGGTCGCGACGTACTTCCTCGTGCTCTTCCCGAACGTCATGCCGAGCTCGACCAACCCGGACTGGAACCTCACCATCGCCAACGCCTCGAGCACCGACTACACGCTCAAGGTCATGACGATCGTCGCACTGATCTTCACCCCGATCGTGCTGATGTACCAGGGCTGGACGTACTGGGTCTTCCGGAAGCGCCTGACGGTCAAGCACATTCCCGAGGACGCACCGCGCGAGACCGTCTCCCGCTGACCGTCTGAGCCACACGACCCCACCCGTCCGACCCGACGAGAGAGCACGCACTCCGTGAAGCCCTTCGACCCACGACTCCTCCGGGCGGTCCCTGCCGCCCGGAGGCCCGTCGGCGTCCTCGCCGCGACCGGCATCGCGAGCGGTGTCACGACGATCGCCACGGCCTTCGCGCTGTCGGCGGTCGTCGTCGCGGTCGTCGAGGGGACCGACCTCGCGTCGCCCCTCACCTGGCTGCTCGGGCTCTTCGTCGCGCGGGCCTTCCTCGCTGCGACGACGGAGCGGGTCGCCGCCTGGGCGGGCGTCTCCGTCTCGTCGGCGCTGCGGGCGGCCCTGCTGCGCCGCTGGGGCACCGTCGACGCCGACGCGCGGCTCGAGCCGGGCGCCGCCGTCTTGCTCGCGACCGGGGGCACGGCGGCCGTGGAGCCGTATGCCGCCCGCTTCCTCCCGACGCTCGTGACCGCAGCCGTCGTGCCGGTCCTCGCCATCGCGACGCTCGTCGTCGTCGACTGGCCGAGTGCGCTCGTCGTCGCGCTGACGCTGCCGCTCCTGCCCGTCTTCGCGGCACTCATCGGCAAGGCCACGGCCGAGTCGACGGAACGCCGCTGGGCCGCCCTCGCCTCGCTCTCCGGCCACTTCCTCGACGTCGTCCGCGGCCTGCCGACGCTCGTCACCTACGGACGGGCCCACCGCCAGGCCATGACCGTGCGCGAGGTCAGCGACCGGCACCGGCGCGCCACGATGGAGACCCTGCGCATCGCGTTCCTGTCGTCCGCTGCCCTTGAGCTGCTCGCGACGATCTCCGTCGCCATCGTCGCCGTCACCGTGGGCCTGCGCCTCTCGCACGGCTCGATGGCGCTCGGCGCGGGACTCGTCGCGATCCTCCTGGCGCCGGAGGCGTACTGGCCGGTGCGTCGGGTCGGGGCGGAGTACCACGCGGCCGCCGACGGAGCCGTCGCCCTCGACGCGATCCTCGGCCAGCTCGACCCCACCCCCGCCGCAGTCGGATCCCCCTCGACCCCCGCACCGAACGCCGCGTTCGGTGCCGAACTCACTGATAGAACAGCGCGTTCGCGACCGAACGCCGCGTTCGGTGGGGTGGTGCCGGAGTTCGGGCGGGTCGGGGAGGTGCGCCTCGCCGGCCTCACGTACGCGTATGCCGGGTCGCCGGCTCCCGTCGTCCGTGACCTCGACCTCGTGGCGGGTCCAGGCCTCACCGTCGTGACCGGGC
This sequence comes from Terrabacter sp. 2TAF16, assembly GCF_052115065.1. Taxonomy (NCBI): domain Bacteria; kingdom Bacillati; phylum Actinomycetota; class Actinomycetes; order Micrococcales; family Intrasporangiaceae; genus Terrabacter; species Terrabacter sp. 2TAF16. Next base: position 318,494 of record NZ_JBFRFZ010000003.1, on the reverse strand, counting down.
CGTCCGGCGTCGGCAAGTCGACGCTGCTCGACCTGCTCGCCGGTCTGCGCCGCCCCGGGGCCGGAACCGTCGAGGCTCCTCCGTCGCACTACGTGACACAGCGGCCGTTCCTCTCGACCGGGTCGGTGCGCCAGGCGCTGACGATCGGCCACCCGGCCACCGACGACCAGCTCTGGGAGGCCCTGCGCGCCGTCGGTGTCGACGGTGTCGTCGCGGCGCTCCCCGGTGGGCTGTCCGCCGACCTCGGCGACGACGGCTTCGGCCTGTCCGCCGGCCAGCGCCAGCGGCTGGCCCTGGCCCGCGCCTGGCTCGCCCCCGAGACGCTGCTGCTCCTCGACGAGCCGACCGCGCACCTCGACCCCGAGGGCGCCGAGCACGTCGCCGCCCTCGTCGCCGAGCTCGCCGAGCGCCGTGTCGTCGTCGCTGTCACGCACCGCGACGAGCTGCTCGCGCACGCCGACCACCACCTCGTCCTCGCCGCCGCAGACGCCTCCTCGGTCGAGGTGATCCCGGAGGCGACGTCGCTGTCGACATCACCTCGAACCGCGGGAGAGGAGGGCGACCGATGAGCACCGCGTCCTCTCCTGACGCCCGCTTCGAGGTGATCGCGCACCCCACGTCGGTGCCGGCATCACCTCGAACCGCCGGTTCGCGGCGGCGGCGGGTCTGGTGGCCCTCGGCCGGCACCGTGCGCGGCGGCCTGCTCGGCGGCATCGCCACGGCGTCGGGCATGGCCCTGACCGCGACCTCGGGCTGGCTCATCGTCCGGGCGTCACAGCAGCCGGTCATCCTCACCCTCCTCACCGCCATCGTCATGGTGCGCGCCTTCGGCATGGCGCGACCCGTCTTCCGCTACTGGGAGCGCCTGACGAGCCACGACGCCGCGCTCGAGATGCTCGCCGAGCGACGGACCTCCGCCTACGAGGCACTCGTGCCACTCACGCCCGCCCGGCTCGGGCGACGCCGCCGCTCCGACGTGCTGACCGGGGTCGTCGACGACCTCACCGACGTCGTCGACGCGCAGGTGCGGGTCACCGTGCCGGTCATCTCGACAGCCGTCGCGGGCGGCATCGCCATCGCGCTCACCCTCGTGCTGTCCCGACCCGTCGGCCTCGTCATGCTCGGGCTCGGCGTCGCCGTCTGCCTCATCAGCCTGCTCGCGACCCGCCTCGAGTCCCGCTCCCTGCCGGAGCTGCTCGCGGCCCGCGCCGAGGTGACCCGCGTCAGCGAGCTCATGGCGAGCCAGTCGGGCGAGCTGCGTGCCGTCGGCGGCTGGGCGACGGCGCTCGGCTGGCTCGACGAGGCCCACAGCGCCCTCGACCGCGTCACCCGACGCATCAGTGCCGGTCGGGCGGCCGCCGCCTCACTCTTCCTCGTCGCCGTCGGCGCGGCGGTCGCTGCCACGGCGGTCATCGCCCAGGACCTCGCCGTGTCGACGCCGGTCAAGGCACTCCTCGTGCTCACACCCGTCGCCGTCTCCGAGGCGATCACCCCCCTCGTCGACGCCATGCGCGCCCTCGCCCGGGCCCGCGGCAGCGAGCGCCGCATTGACGCCCTGCTCGACCTCGCCCCGGCCGTCGCCGCGGAGCCCCGCCACGCAGCCGCCGAGCCCGGCCCCGCGCTCGACGACACGTCGGGCACCCGGCCCGACCACACGGCATACGCACGCAGTGGCGTCACGACGCGGGCACTCACCGCCTCGTGGACGGGCGAGCGCACCGATCTCGGCCCGACCGACCTCGACGTGCCCGCCGGCAGTCGCATCGCGGTCACCGGACCCAACGGCAGCGGCAAGTCGACCCTGCTGGCCGTGCTCGCTCGCCACCTCGACCCGTCGGGCGGGACCTACCGGCTCGGCGGGACCGACGTGCTCCGCCAGCCCCTCGAGGAGACCCGCGCGCGCATCGCCGTCGTCGACGACGAGACCCACGTCTTCGCCACGAGCCTGCGCAACAACCTGACGCTGGCCCGGCCCGACGCGGACGACGCCGACGTCGAGCGCGCCCTCCGCGCCGCCGGCCTCACGACGCTCCTCGAGGGTCTGCCCGACGGCCTCGACACGACCCTCGGGTCCACCGGCCGCGGGCTCTCCGGCGGCGAGCGAGCCCGCCTCGGCATCGCCCGGGCGCACGTCAGCGGCCGCCCCGTCGTCCTCCTCGACGAGCCGGTCGCCCACCTCGACCCGCCCACGGCCCGCGCCGTCGTCGAGGACCTGACGCGACTCGGCAGCGCACCGGGTACGACAGGGGTGGCGGGCACGGACGCGCCTGCGCAGACGATCATCATGGTGACCCACCGCGACGACGGGGCCGACCTGTTCGACCGTGTCCTCGAGGCGCGCCGCCCGCCGTCGGGGACGATGTCCCCGACCACCGCAGACCCGGTCCCCCACTCGGGCGACCGCACGCACGAAGCCGACCCACCCCGTCGGTAGATTGGAACGCCATGCCCAGCACACCCCGCAACCGTCTCGGCGACCTCGAGCGTGTCGTCATGGAAGAGCTCTGGACCACCGCGGACGCCCACCCCGAGGGGCGCACCGTCCGTGAGGTCCACGACGCGATCGGTGTCGAGCGCGGGCTCGCCTACACGACGCTCATGACGGTCCTCGACCGGATGGCGAAGAAGGACCTCGTCCACCGCGAGCGCGACGGCCGCGCCTGGCGCTACACCGCCGCGTCGACCCGCGCCGAGCTGACGTCGGAGTCGCTGCACCACACGCTCGGCGAGCTCGCCGGCGACAAGCGACGCACCGCGCTGCTCCACTTCCTCGACGAGTCCACCCCGGAGGAGATCGACGAGCTCAAGGCCGCGCTCGCCGAGCTCGAGGCGCGGCGCCCCGACGGCGCGAGGCGCTGACCGACCGATGACCCGCTCTGCGGCCCGCCGCACCACCTGACTGTGCTCGTCGTCGCGTCCCTCGTCGTCCTCGCGGTCCTGCTCGCGTGGCCGGTGCCGCGCGTCCTGGCCCGGGCGACGTCGCTGCGCCGGGCGCCCCGGGCTGCGCTCGTGCTGTGGCAGTCCACCGCCGTCGCCGCCGTGCTCGCCGCGCTGCTCGCGGCGCCCGCGGCGATCCCGCTGCTCGTCGGCCGGCAGGTGCGGCTCTCGGAGCACTGGGTGACGCTCGCCGTGGCCGCCGCGCTCAGCGGGGTCGTCGCCGTGCGGCTGCTCCTCTCGGGCGACCGGGTCGGGCGCAACCTGCGCGCGGCGCGCCGTCGCCACCGCGACCTCGTCGACCTGCTCGGGGTCCCCGGCGAGGGCGCGGACCGGCACATGCGCGTCCTCGAGCACACGACCCCGACGGCCTACTGCGTCCCGGGGGTCCGTCGTCGCGTCGTCCTGACGCAGGGCACCCTCGACCGGCTCGGTCCCGACGAGCTGTCGGCGGTCCTCGCCCATGAGCGCGCCCACCTCGGCGCCCGCCACGACCTCGTCATGGAGTTCTTCACCGTCGTCCACGAGGCGATGCCCGGCTTCCTGCGCTGCGACGACGCCCTGCGCGAGGTGCACCTGCTCATCGAGGTCCTCGCCGACCGCGCCGCCGTCCGTCACGCCGGGGCCGTCAGCACCGGGCGCGCCATCGTCGCCATGGCCGGCGGCCCCAAGCCGGCCGGCGCCATGGCGATGGCCGACAGCACGCGCGTGGCCACCGCACGCATCGGGCTGCTCGATGCCGAGCAGATCGCCGGCCTGCCGATCCCCGCCGTCGCGGTGATGATGTATGCCGTGTCGGCCGTTCTCATCGCGACGCCGCTCGCGCTCTACCTCGGCGCGATCGCCGAGCTCACGCTCGTCTGAGGGCCTGCCGACGCCCGGGGCGCCTCGATAGGGTGGCGCCATGCGCGTACTCGTCAGCGGCGGAGCCGGCTACATCGGCTCGCACACGGTGGTCCAGCTCGTCGCGGCGGGGCACGAGGTGCTCATCGTCGACAACTTCGGCAACAGCAAGCCGACGGTCGTCAACCGTCTCGAGGCCCTGACCGGCACCCACCTCGACGTGCGGTCGTTCGACCTGCGCGACCACGACAAGACCGAGCACCTCTTCGCCAACGAGAAGATCGACGCGGTCATACACTTCGCCGGGCTCAAGGCCGTCGGCGAGAGCGTCGAGCTGCCGCTCGAGTACTACGAGAACAACCTCGTCTCGACCTTCTCGCTCGTGCGCGCGATGCGTCGCCACGGCGTGACGAAGCTCGTCTTCAGCAGCTCGGCCACGGTCTACGGCCACAACAGCCCGCCGCTCACCGAGGAGATGTCGACCGCGGCAACCAACCCCTACGGCTGGACCAAGGTGATGATCGAGCAGATCCTGCGCGACGTCGCCGCGGCCGACCCGTCGCTGCGGATCGCCCTGTTGCGCTACTTCAACCCGGTCGGCGCGCACGCGAGCGGCACCATCGGCGAGGACCCGCAGGGCATCCCCAACAACCTCATGCCGTTCATCGCCCAGGTCGCGGTCGGCCGACGCGAGAAGCTGCTCGTCTTCGGTGACGACTACCCGACCCCCGACGGCACGCCGCTGCGCGACTACATCCACGTCGAGGACCTCGCCGCCGGCCACCTCGCGGCGCTGGCCAAGCTGGGCCAGGTCGACGACCCGGTCTCGACGTGGAACCTCGGCACGGGTCACGGCACGAGCGTCCTCGAGGTGCTGCACGCCTTCGAGCAGGCGGTCGGCCACGAGCTGCCCTACGAGGTCGTCGGCCGCCGTGCCGGTGACCTGCCCGAGTCGTTCGCCGACCCGTCCCGTGCCCACGCCGAGCTCGGCTGGCGGGCGGAGCGGACCATCGAGGACATGTGCGTCGACCAGTGGCGCTGGCAGAGCGCCAACCCCACCGGCTACCCCGACGCCTGACCCCTGCCCAGCCCCCCACTCGAGTGAGCGCCCAACCACAGTCGAGTGAGTAGGCCGTCACACCGGTCCCACGATCGTGTGACGGAGCGCTCACTCGAGTGGGACGGAGCGCTCACTCGAGTGCGGGGTGGGGTGGGGTGGGTGGGTCAGGGTTGGGGGTCGAGGGCGTCGTAGTGGCGGAAGGACGACACCCGCGCGACGGAGGCGATGACGAGCACGACGACGAGGACACCGCCGACGACGGACGGCACCCACGTCGCCGTCAGGGTCGCGAGCGTCCCGGCGAACATCTGACCCAGACGCGGTCCGCCCGTGACGACGACCGTGAAGACGCCCTGGGTGCGACCGCGCAGGTGATCCGGAACGGCAGCCTGAAGGATCGACTGGCGGAAGATGGCGCTGATGTTGTCGGACCCGCCGGCCACGGCGAGGCAGAGGGCCGCGAGCGCGAGCGCCCACCGGTTGGCGTCGCCGAAGTCCATCGACTGCACCGCGTGCCCGCCGAGCTCGGTGACGGCGAGGACGACGCCGAACCCGAGGATGGCGAGGCCGTAGGAGACGATCGCGTTGCGGATCGCGAGGCCCTGCCAGCGCAGGCCCGTCACGCGCCCGGACCCGAGGCTGGAGAGGATCCCGCCGACGGCGAACGACGCGAGCAGGATGCCGGCCGTGACCGACCCGCCCCCGATGACGATCGCGCCGACGGCGGGGAAGAGCACCATCGGCTGGCCGAACGTCATCGCGATGATGTCGACGATGAAGCTCATCCGGACGTTGGGCGCGCGCCGCAGGTGCGCGAGCCCGTCGACGACCGAACGGAAGCCACCGGTGGTCGGCCGCTCCCCCTCGGGCCGGATGCGCGGCAGGGTCCACAGCCCGAAGAAGCCGGCGAAGAAGAGGATGACGTCGACGGTGTAGGTCCACGCGTAGCCGGCCCGCGCGACGAGCACGCCGGCGATGCCCGGGCCGACCGTCACCATGATCCCCGCGGAGATGCCGAGCAGCGCTGCGGCCTTGGGCAGCTGCTCCTTGGGCAGCAGTCGCGGCGTGATCGCCTGTCGCGTGGCCGAGGCGATCGTCGCGGCGACGGCGTTGACCGTGGTGATGACGTAGAACATCCAGACCTGCTCGGCCCCGAGCCAGACGATCGTCGCGAGGACCACGGTCGAGGCCCACGCCACCGTCGAGGCGGACAGGGCCACCGCGCGCCGGTCGAAGCGGTCGGCGATGGCACCGCCGTAGAGCCCGGCGAGGATCATCGGCAGCAGGGAGAACCACGCGACGAGGGAGACCATGAAGGTCGAGCGCGTCAGGTCGTAGATGTGCAGGCCGACCGCCGTGTTGGTGACGAACGTGCCGATGCCGGCGAGCGTGTTGCCGAACCAGAGCCGGGCGAAGGGCGGGCTGACCCGCAGCGGCGTCAGGTCGACGAAGTGCGACCGACGAGCGGCCGGGGCGGGCGCCTCAGGGCCTGGGGGTGCATCGGTCACAGAGTGAAACTACGCCACCGCCAGGTCGCCCGACGGCGCGGGGAGGCAGGCCTCGACGTCGCGCAGTCGCGAGCCGTCGCGCACCCACACCCAGCGTCCGTCGACGGTGCGGCGGGCCACCTGGGTGCGCACCGTGCCGTCGGGCGTGGTCGACGTCGTCATCGCGAGCCCGCCGGTCACGACGGCGCGGGCCGACACCGCCTGCGCCGGCTCACCGACCGGACCGAGGACGCCCGCAGCCAATGCGGCAGCGAACGCCGAGCGGATGGCGGTGGAGCCCGCCGCCTCGCGACCGCGCGGAAGGCTCACGACGGCGTCGGCGGCATACAACCCCACGATGCCGTCGAGGTCGCCGGCGGCGACGCAGGCGGCGAAGCAGGACTCGAGGGCCTCGGGGGCACTGGCCCCCACGGCGGACGGGTGCGCGGTCGTCGTCATGGTCACACCGTCCCACCAGCCACCGACAGCCCCACCGGCCACACAGCCAACCCCAGAACCGGCCACGCGAAGGCCTCCGCCACCCGCTCGGCGACACCGTGACGAGGTGAGACCGCGCTTCGGGCCTCGGGGCCCGATCCGCGGTGTTCAATGGGCACCATGTCGTCTCGCCCACTCCACGTCACCTTCGTGTGCAGCGGCAACATCTGCAGGTCTCCCATGGGTCACGTGATCCTCCAGCGCCTCGTCGACGACGCCGGCATCGCCGAGGACGTCCGGGTCAGCTCGAGCGGCACCGGCGACTGGCACGTCGGCGAGCACGCCGACCCGCGCACCGTCGAGGTCCTCGCCGAGCACGGCTACGACGGCTCACGGCACCGGGCCCGAGAGTTCGACCCCGACGAGTTCGACGACCTCGACCTCGTCCTCGCCTCGGACGAGGGACACGTGCGCACGTTGCAGCGGCTCGCCCGTACCCCGCACAACCGCAGCAAGATCCGGCTCGTGCGTGAGTTCGACCCCGAGGCCGTCGCCGCCGGCACCCTCGAGACCGGGGACCCGTGGTACGGCGGTCCCGAGCACTTCGCCCGGTGTTTCGCAGAGGTGGAGGCGGCCTGTCATGGCATCCTTCACCACGTCAGGGACCAGCTGGACGGCCGGCTGGCCGGACGCGCACACTCCCAGCGCGACACGGAGCAGCCCTGACCCGATGCGAGACCTGAATCTGACTGTGCCCGACTATCCCTATGGTTCCCCGTGCTGGGTCGACCTGCTCGTCAGCGACGTCCCCCGCGCCCAGACGTTCTACAGCGAGCTCTTCGGCTGGCGCTGGCTGGCCGGCGACCCCGCGACCGGCGGCTACACGATGGCGCTCCTCGACGGCCACCCCGTCGCCGGCATCAGCCGCAAGCCCGAGACGGCAGCGATCCCCAGCCAGTGGACGACCTACCTCCGCGTCGGCGACATCGACGTCGCGGCGCGAGCCATCCACGCCTACGGCGGACGCACCCTCGGACGGCCCGTCTCCATCGGCGCCCTGTCCCGCACACTCATCGCCGTCGACCCCGGCGGCTCGTACTTCGGCGTCTGGGAGCCCGGTGACCTGCCGGGCAGCGGCATCCTCGACGAGCCCGGGTCGCTCACGTGGAACGAGCTGCTCACCCGCGACTACGAGATGGTGCAGAACTTCCAGTTCGGCGTCTTCGGCCACGAGTTCACCGACGAGACCGAAGCCGGCGGCCCACGCTGGGCGACGGCGCACACCGGCGACGGCAACCCGGCCTACGGCCTCGCGGAGATCGACGGCGAGTGGCCGGCCGAGATCCCGCCGCACTGGGTGGCGTCCTTCGCGACGCGCAACGTCGTGCCGGGCCTGGCGCGTGCGCTCGACCTCGGCGCGACGCTGCTCCAGGGCCCGTTCGACGGGCCGTACGGGATGGGTGCGGTGCTGAGCGGCCCTGAGGGAGACGTGTTCTCGCTCCTCGTCCCCGACCTCGACTGACCACAACACCAACACACCTGGAGCCGCCCGTGCCCGTCCACGAGGAGTCCTTCGCACCCGGAACGCCGTGCTGGGCCGACGTCATGGTCGACGACCTCGACCGTGCCCGCGACTTCTACGGCAGCCTCTTCGGCTGGACCTTCGAGGACCTCCCGCCCGAGGCCGGCGGCTACGTCATGGCCCGCAAGGACGGCCACGTCGTAGCGGGCGCCATGGCCAAGAACCCGGACGACCCGGGCCAGGTCAGCGCGTGGACGGTCTACCTCGCGACCGACGACGTCGACGCCGCGGCGGAGCGCGCCCGGGCGGCGGGCGGCGTCTTCTTCCTCGGGCCGATGGACGTCCTGCAGGTGGGTCGCCTCGCCGTCGGCGCCGACCCGGCCGGGGCCGCCTACGGCCTGTGGCAGGCCAAGGAGCACACGGGCACCGACCTCGTCGACGAGCCCGGGTCCCTCTGCTGGGCCGAGTCGATGAGCCGCAGCTACGAGGCGAGCAAGGCCTTCTACTCCGACGTCTTCGGCTACCGCCTGCAGGAGATCGGCGAGGGCGGCTTCCGGTACTCCGTCGCAACGCTTGACGGCGACAAGCCCGTCGGCGGCATCGGCGCCATCCCGGACGCGGCACCGGCCGACGTGCCGTCGCACTGGATGGCCTACTTCGCGGTCGCCGACGCCGACGCGGCGGCCGACCGGCTCACGGCCCTCGGCGGCACCGTCATGCAACCGCCCTTCGACACCCCCTACGGCCGGATGGCGCTCGTCGCGGGCCCCCAGGGCGAGACGTTCTCCGTCATGCAGCTCCCCGAGCAGCGCACCACCGACTGAGGTCCCCGCGGACCGAGGGCGTATGCCGCTGGGCCCGGACCGCGCGGCACCCACCGACCGCGCCGGACGGCATACGAACCACTCCCCGCGCTCTGGGAGGATGGCGGCATGGCTTCGCTCGCTGACGCAACCCCGCCCATCGCGCTCGGGGCGCTCGACGGTCGCTACCGCGGCGCCGTCGCGCCCCTCGTCGACCACCTGTCGGAGGCGGCGCTCAACCGGCAGCGCGTGCACGTCGAGATCGAGTGGCTCATCCACCAGACGAGCCACGGCGTCGTGCCGGGCGTGCGGCAGCTCACCGACGACGAGATCGCTGCGCTGCGAGCCGTCGTCGACGACTTCGGCACCGACGAGGTCGCCGAGCTCGGCGAGATCGAGCGGGTCACCGTCCACGACGTCAAGGCCGTCGAGTACTTCCTCAAGAAGCGCCTCACGGCGATCGCCCCGGCCGACGAGGACAAGGGTCTCGCCGAGCTGATCCACTTCGGCTGCACGAGCGAGGACATCAACAACCTCTCCTACGCCCTCATGGTCAAGGGCGCCGTCGAGCAGGTGTGGCTGCCCCGGGCGCAGGCCCTCGTCGCGCAGGTCTCCGACCTGGCGCGCGAGCTCAAGGACGTGCCGCTGCTCGCGCACACCCACGGCCAGCCCGCGACACCGACGACGATGGGCAAGGAGCTCGCCGTGCTCGCGCACCGCCTCGGCCGGCAGCTGCGCCGCATCGAGGGGCAGGAGTACCTCGGCAAGTTCAACGGCGCGACCGGCACGTTCGGTGCGCACGCGCTCGCGCTGCCCGACGTCGACTGGCCCGCGGCGTCGCGCGCCTTCGTCGAGGGACTGGGCCTCACGTGGAACCCGCTGACGACGCAGATCGAGAGCCACGACTGGCAGGCCGAGCTCTACGCCGACGTCGCGCGCTTCAACCGCATCCTGCACAACCTCTGCACCGACGTGTGGACCTACATCTCGATGGGCTACTTCGCGCAGGTGCGCGGCCAGGGCACGGTCGGCAGCTCGACGATGCCGCACAAGGTCAACCCGATCCGCTTCGAGAACGCCGAGGCCAACCTCGAGGTGAGCAACGCCCTGCTCGACGTGCTCGGCGGCACGCTCGTGCAGAGCCGCCTCCAGCGCGACCTCACCGACTCGAGCATGCAGCGCAACATCGGCACGGCCTTCGGTCACTCGATGCTCGCGCTCGACAACGTCGGCCGCGGCCTCGCCGGTCTCGACGCCGTGCCGGAGCGCATGGCAGCCGACCTCGAGGCCAACTGGGAGGTGCTCGGCGAGCCCATCCAGTCGGCGATGAGGGCCCTTGGCGCACAGGGGGTTCCGGGCATGGAGGAGCCCTACGAGCGGCTCAAGGAGCTGACCCGCGGCCGCCGCATCGACGGTGACGACCTCCGCGAGTTCGTCCGCGGGCTGAGGCTGCCCGCCGACGTCGAGGCCCGCTTCGTGGCCCTGACGCCGCAGACCTACACGGCCCTCGCGAGCCGGCTCGTCGACGACTACCTCGCCTGACGGCATACGCCCGCGGGCCCGCACGACACAGCAAGTCCCGCTCCGGCCGGCTGTCCCCGCGGGCGACGGCGCCGGGGCGCAGCTTGCTGTGTCCTCGTGGCCGGGCTCAGCTGCGTGGCCGGTCGAGCCGCTCGGCGGCGTCGCGGAGCACCTGGGCGACACGCGAGCCGAACCGCTCCCCCGTGGTCGGCTCGGTCTCGACCTGCCGGCGCAGGGCGTCGGCCTCCGCCTGCGCCGCGGCCCTGACCTCGGGGTCCTGGGACTCGAGCCGGGCGGCGAGCGCCGCCACCTCGCGCACGGCGTCGCCGACCGCGGCCACCGCCGCGGCCGGTGACGCCGTCAGCTCCTCGGGTGTGCGCCCGGTGCGCTGGGCGACCCACCGCGTCCCGGGGCCGTATGCCGTGTCGTCGGGTTCGTCGCTCACCGGATCCCTGCCTTCGCTGCGAGGAAAGCCGCTCGGATCTCTTCCCACCGGGCCTGCTGTTCCGCCTGCACCTGCGCCACCGTCAGGTCGGGCGCGAACACCCCGGACGGCATCGCATAGAAGACACCGATCGGTCTGGAGCGCAGCTCGCCCGGGATCGCGACGTTCGACCCGGTCCACATGATCGACGGAAGGTGGGCCAGCAGCGCGTCGACCCAGGCAGCCGGTTCCAGCCCGCGGTTCTGGCGGAAGAACGTGCGCAGGGCGCCGTGGAAGTCTCCGGTCCCCGTGGTGAGCCCGTCCTGCACGAGTCTGAACCGCTCGAGTGAGAGTGAGGCAACGTGCCCCTGCGCCCCGATCTGGGTGCCTTCCTCCACCGGACCGCCCGGGACGAGGATCGGGTCCCTCGTGATGCGCCACAGGATCCCGTTGGTGGGGCTGCGCAGGGACTCGAGGAGGGAGATCCACCCGAGCGCCTGCCTCAGATCCTGCCGGCTCGTCTCGACCGCGTGGTGGAGCACCTCGTAGCCGATCGAGACGGGGAGCCACTCGTGCTGGCCGGCCCGGACGTCGCGGATCTGGCCCGCCACCCAGGTCCGAGCCGTCTGGTCGCGCTCGAGCTCGGCGCGGAACTCGTCGTAGGACACGGCTCCCACGGTCAAACCCTGGACGAACGCGCGGAAGGCCTCGAGGGGACCCGCACTCGTCACCACTCCGTGGACGAGAACCGACACGGGGTTGCTCGGCCACGGCTCGAACGATCCGTACCCCGTTCCACCGCTGGAGCTGTAGCGGATGCTCCGGACCTTGGTCAGCAGGTCGCTGTCACCCGTGCCGGTCAGGCGGTCAGTGCCGAGGGATCGCAGCTGCGACGCGGTGCGTGACCCGAGCGAGGTGAGGAACCTACGACGGACCGGGTGGGGTGCCGACATGTTCTCGAAGGCGTAGGACCGGAACGCATCCGAGTCCGCGCCTCCGCGCCGGTCGACGCCGGCCTCGAAGAAGCTCAGCAGGGCGGCGTGGTTGGTGCCGGAGCCGAACACTTCCGAGGGCTGGAGCGCATCCGCCGTGAAGTCGGCCGCACTCCAGACCGGCCCTTCGGCGCCCTCGATGGGCTTCGCCCTCGTCGGCTCGATGAACCGAGCCATCCAGCTCTGGACGACGAGCCCGGTCTGCTCGAGCCCCTTCACCGGGAGCGACGCCCGGATCTGGCCGATCTGCTGGGCTCGGTCGCCCTCGCCGAAGATCGTGAAGAGGCGGTCCAGCGTCGACGCGATGGAGCGCTCACTCGACTCGAGGGCGTTGTCGTCCGGTGCGGCGGTCTGGTGCGTCGTGTCCCGGCTCGCGGCGTCGAACTGGCCGACGAGCCGGCTCGCCTCGGCGTCGGCCGTGGCCGCGTCGCCGCGCAGGTTGATGATGAGGTTGCGGGCCTCGGAGCGAAGATCCGGGTCGGAGGGCTCGTCGGCGGCCAGCCTGCGGTTCCACTCGACGATGAGGTCTGGGATCGTCGTCGGGGTGGACGCCACCATCAGGTGCGCGCCCGAGCCGCTGCGTTCGAACCAGAGCCGGTGCGCCTCGTGGGCGGCGCTGAAGCGCACCGTCGTGCCGAGCTCGGTGTCGTCGTTGTGGCCACCCTCCTCCGGGTTGCCGCCGATCCCCATGCGCGCCAGCAGCGCCCGCCCCCGCTCGGCGAGGAAGCCGATGACCCGGTCCATCGCGGCGTAGACGACCGCCTGCATGCGGGTGATGACGTCGGCGATCTCGCCGGGCAGCCCACCGAGGTGGCAGAGGCCGGCGAGGAAGTCGATGACGGGCGGGATGAGCGAGGCGAGGGAGCGTTCGACGGCGGCGGCCAGGCCGCCGATGTTGCCGGCGATGACGTCGGCCATCCCGTTGACGACGGCCTCGACGAACCGGAAGATCCGCGCCGCGTTGCGGAAGATCCACGAGCACACCTGGTAGATGAGGTCGATGGCCTGGGCGATGGCACCGACCGGGTTGAGCATCCCGATGACGCGGACGACGACCTGCTGGATGAGGGTCTCCACGAGGTACTGCACGGCCGCCTCGAGGATCATGGTGACGATGTTCTCGGGAGTCAGCTGCTCCTTGACGAGCTCGACGAGCCCCTCGGGCCCGCGCTCGATGAGGACCGAGACGAGCTGCCACGCGGCCTCGATGACGTCGACCGCGGTGGGCCCGATGTGCCGCACGAGGATCTCGCGGACGCGCGGCCACGTGACGCCCATGAGCTGGAGCGCGAAGGAGAAGAGCGAGCGCGCCGAGAAGTCCCGGGGCATCGGGATCGGGGTCTCGAGGCCGGAGAAGAGCCAGTCCCAGAAGCCGTGCAGCACGTGGGTGCCGAAGTGGTCGAAGAACTGCTCGAAGCCCTGCTTGACCCCGGCGACGAGGTTGTTGATGAAGTTCTCGGGGTCGTCGGCGATGTCGGAGATGACCTGCTCGATGCGGGCGATCAACGCCCAGAAGGCCGCCGGCGGGATCCCGACGAGACGGAGCAGCCCGTTGATGATGGCGCGGACCGGGTCGTCGATGAACTCCTCGATGGCCGCGACGACCCGACCGATGAGCCCGCCGGCCTCGTCCCGGCGGGCCTGCGCCTCGGCATGCACCTCGTTCACCGCTTGGACGGCTCGCTGCGACACGTCCCGCACGAAGCTCGTCTGGGCGTCGGTGACGCGCTGGCTGAGGCCGTCGAGCATCCCGGAGAACCGCGCCCGCTCCTGCGCCGCCCACTCGGGGAACTCTGCCTCCATGGCCCGGAAGGCCGTGTCGATGTCGTCGCGCGCGTGATTGATGACGGCCTGCGCTGCGGCGACGACGCCGTTGACGTCGCTCGAGATGTCGGTGAGCAGGGTGCAGACGCCGTCGCCGAACTCGCGCTCGGCGCGGTTGTACTCGTCCGTCACCCAGTCGGGCAGGCCGCCGATGTAGTCGCCGACGGCGAGGATCGCGCCGCCGACGCCGGAGTGCCGGTCGTCGATCCAGCGCTTGACCCGGTCGAGCGTGTCGTGGAAGTCCTGCGAGAGCCGGGCGAGGCCGGCGTCCCAGCGGGCGATCGCGGTGCGGCTCAGCGGCTCGAGCAGGGCGTTGACCTGCGTCTGCGCCTGGTCGTAGATGCCCTGGGCGCGGGTCGAGACGGACTCGCGCGTCTGCTCCTCGGAGGTGACCATGCCGCCCTGGGCGCCACCGACGGCGCCGACGGTGCCGGACCGCGAGGCCCGCATCGCAGCGACCGCCTGCTGCTGCAGCGCCGCCATGTCTCCCTGCGCGGTGTCGATGGCCTGCTGCTGCTCGGCCTGGATCTGCTGCGGCGTCCGCGCCGCAGCAGCCCCGAGCTCGCCCCGCGCCGCGCGCGCCTCGGCGAACGGCCCGTCCGGGATCTCCTGCGTGACCCGGGTGTCGATGCCCGCGTCGGCGATGCGCTGGTCGGTGGCGGCGACATCGGCGTCGAGTGAGGTGTTCTCCGGCGGGATCGGGTCAGGGGCGGCACCCGCGGCGTCGACGCCCATCCCCGGGGACGTCGGCGAGGGGGCGGCGATCGGGGTCGGGGTCAGCGCGGGCGTCCCCGCGGGGGGTGAGCCCATCGCGTCGTAGCTGCTGCCCACCTCCGCGGTCTGCGTCTCCACGGACCCCGTGATCGTGGCGCCGGCCGCCTGGGCCTCGTGGGTGGGGTCGGTCTCGAGGAGCTGGTCCTCGTCCTCGGGCCGGTTCTCGCGGATCGCCGTCCGGATGCGCTCGCAGAGGGCGACGATCTCGGGACTCGGCGCAGGTCGTTCGCCGAGCTCGGCGGCCAGCTCCTCCCTGGCGCGGGCCGCCGTCTCCGCGACCGGCTCGGTGACCGCGCCACGGGAGTCGGCGACGTTGGCGTCGGCCGTCGGCAGGTCCCGCGCCGCGCCGGCCGCGCTCCGCGCTCCCCCGGCGACCGACCCTCCGCGAGCCGTGGCCGCGGGGGTCAGGGTCGTGGGCGGCTCGGGCATGATCAGCTCGACCACCGCCGGGGCAGCCTCCCCCTCCGCCGTCGGCTCCCCCGCGCCACCGCCGGGTATGCCGTCCGCCGCGGTCCCTGCCTCGGCGCCCGCCGCGCCCGCCCCGGCCACCGCCGCGGTGGCCTGCTCCGCGGTCTCACCGGCCGCGGGTGCCTCACCCGTGCGCGCGGCTGCCCCTTCGGCGACCGTGCTCGGCGAGGCGGGCTCCGGGACGGTGGCCGGCACCACGGTCGTGTCGGCCGGGGGTGCCGCCGGGGCGGGCGGGGCGGGTGGCACGAGCGGTGCGGGCTCCCCGGTGACGGCGCCGAGGAGGCCGCCCAGCGCGGCCCTGATCGCGGCGTCGAGCACGGCGAGCATCTCGGGGCTGTCGACGCCGTAGACGCCGGGCGCGAGGAAGAGGTCGGCGTCGGTGACGAAGGCGGGCGCGCCTGCGACGGGGGAGTCCGGGTGGACACGGATGCCGCTGACGTCGACGCCGAGCAGTCCCCGGTAGACCTCGGCCACGCGTGGCGTGAGTGGAAGTCCCGGCGGTGTGGCGTCGCCCGGCAGGTGGATCGTCGCCTGCGCACCGCTCCGGGGCGCGTCGACGCCCTCGGGCGCCGACCAGCCGGCCTCCGCCGGGATGGGTCGCAGGTCGACGCCGAGCGTCGTGCCGCGGAGCGTCACGGCCGGGGCCGCCAGAGGCTGCTCGGGCGCCCAGCCCTCGACCCGCCAGGTCGCCTCGCCGAGGTGCAGGCCGAGCAGGCCGACGCGAGCTCGCATCTCGACGCTGCCGTCGAGCGACCCGTCGGACCGGAAGCCGGCGCGCCCCGTCAGCTCGGTGAAGGGCCCCCGTCCGCTGAGCACCACCGCACCACCGTCGACGCCCCACTCGGCCTGCACGGCCGACAGGCCGCCGGCGGTCGTGGCCGGGTCGAGCGCGACGACGGCGGCATCGCCCACCGGGCGCGGCACGCTCCCCAGCACGGGCGGTCCCTCGCCGACCGGTGACCTCGGCGCGACGGCATCCCGCGGCGACCGCGTCGAGCCGGCCCCGGCCCGCTCGGCGTCCGGGCCGGGACCCGGTCCCGCCCGTGTCGTGACCGGCGTGCTCACCGTGGCACCGTCCGCCCCGCCTTCTCGAACTGGCGACGGATGCCGTCGAGCAGGTGCGCGGTCGTGACGACCCGGCCGTTCGACGCGGCGAGGTAGGCGGCATCGAGCGTCGCGTCGCGGATCTGCGCACCCGTCAGCGGGTAGCGGCGCGCGAGGTCGTGCAGGTCGATCGCAGCGTCCATCGGCAGTGACGCGGGCGCCACTGCGGCCCAGAGCCGCTCGCGTTCGCCGGGCCCCGGTTCGGGGAACTCGACCATGACGTGGATGCGCCGCTGGAAGGCCGTGTCGATGTTGGCGAGCAGGTTCGAGGTGAGCACGACGATCCCGGGGTGCTCCTCGACCCGGGAGAGGAGGTAGGACACCTCCTGGTTGGCGTAACGGTCGTGCGCGTCGCCGACCTCGGTGCGCGCCCCGAAGACCGCGTCCGCCTCGTCGAAGACGAGGACGCAGCGCTCGCGCGCTGCCCGCTCGAAGACCTTGGCGAGTGCCTTCTCCGTCTCCCCGATGTACTTCGACACGAGCGCCGAGAGGTCGACGAGGTATGCCGGGAGGCCGGCCGACGCTGCCAGTGCGGCCGCCGTCATCGTCTTCCCGGTCCCCGGAGGCCCGTGGAAGAGGGCGATGAGACCGCTCGCGTTGTCGTGGTGAGCGCCGAAGCCCCAGTCGTCGACGACGGTGTCGCGCTGGGTGATCCGGGCGGCGAGGTCGTCGATCCGGGTGCGGGCCGCCGCGGGCAGGACGACGTCGGCCAGGGTGTGGACGGTCGTGAGCGGGCGGGCCGGGAAGTCCGCCGACGCGACCGGCGCCTCCTCGGGCAGCCCGAGCAGCCAGGCGACCAGCGCCGGGTCGGGGCGCAGCACCCCGGACAGGTCGCCGGGCGGGTCGAGGGACAGCAGCCCCTGCGCGCGCAGCCGGCCCTGCGACGAGAGCAGGACGGTGGCGTCGAGCCGCCCGCGGAACGACCGGGCGACGAGGGTGCGGGCCACCTCGCCGGTCAGGCCGACGACGGAGAGGCGATCCGTGAGGGCGCCGTAGCGCACGGCGAAGCGCTCGTCGGCGTGAGGTGCGACCGCGGCCACGAGGATGACCGCCTCGGCGGCGGACAGTCCGGTGAGCGTGACGAGCTCGGCGAGCGGACCCACTCCGGCGAAGCGGTCGAGCGACGGCAGCCCCTCACCGTCGCCCTCGATGCCGAGCGGTCGCCCGGCGGGGCCACCCCGCCGCTCCTCGATGCGCACGGCCACGAGAGCGTCGAGGATCTCGAAGGCCGCCCGCAGCTCGGCGACCTCCGGCGACCCGCCCGCGCCCCGGGAGGTCCCGGACAGCGGCTCGGGCCTGGCTCTCACCGGAACCTCACGGTGACCGGCGGGGACCACGGCAGCTTGAGCAGGCCGACCGGGAAGGGCAGGCGCGGCAGGAGCACGTCGAGCGGGTGGGTCGCGACGGTGAGCAGCACCGGGTCGCGGTCGGTGTCGAGCAGTCCGGCGCGCACGATCCAGGACGCCCGCACGAAGGACTCGCTCGACCGCTCGAAGCCCGGCAGCAGTCCCGCGAAGCCGGCGAGCACGCCGTCCGCGGACTCGGCGATCTCGCGGGCTCCGCTGAGCGGCATACGTGCTCGGTGCTCGTCCGCCTCCTCGCCGGGTGGCCGCCCGGCGAGGAGGCGGACGAGCGGGTCGTCGGCGAGCGTCGGGTCGTCGGGATCGACGACGGCGGCGAGCGCCAGCTCGCGGACGTCGACCGGGTCGAGCCGGGGATGCAGCGCCTCGGCACGACGGCAGTGGTCGGCGAGCCACGGGTAGAGCAGCACGAGGCCGGCCGCCCGGGTCAGGTCGGCGAGCACGACAGGCGTACCGCCCTCGGGCGCGACCTGGGCGACGGCCGCGAGCCGGGCGAGCACCCCGGCCTCACGGACAGGGCGCGGCGCCGTCGCGGGCGCCACGGCCTCCGGCGTCGGTGCGTCGCCGGTCGACACGTCGTCCGGCGCTGGTGCGTCAGGCAGCTGGGGCGGGTCCGACAGGGACCGTGACGGCGTCGTCTCCGCCGCGGCTGCAGGGCCTGAACGTGCCTGCGGCGCAAGGGCCCTCTCGATCGTGTCGACGAGGGCTTTCCACTCGGCGTCGCCGAGCCGCGGGCGGGCCGACGCCGCCACCTGGGGGTCGGCGAGGGCGAGCACGGCGGAGGGAAGCGCTGCGGGACGCGGACCGGCCGTTGCCCTCCAGAGCCCCGCCGCGGTGGCGACGTCGACCGGCGACAGCCTGGAGCCCTGCCCCCGGGACGCGTGCGGATCCCCACCCGGCGCGACGACGTCGCGACGCCCGCCTCCGTCGGCGAGCAGCTGCGTGCGGATCGCCTCGGCCCACAACACTGCGAGCGTCTCGTCGTCGTAGTCGTCGACGGACAGGTCGAGCGTCACGGCCACGTGCTCGAGACGGACGTCGCCCACGTCGGCCAGGGCCCGGTCCAGGGCCGCAGGCAGCGTCGTGGCCGCGACGCGCGCGAGTCGTGGCGCGCCCGGCCCGCGCAGGCGCAGCACGTCGACGGCCACGTCGGTCACGGCACCAGGCCCCCGAGGTCACGCAGCTGCGCGTCGAGCTGCCGACCGACGTCCTTCGGGACGCCAGCGGCCTTGACGAGGGTCCGGAGCGTGCCGAGGACCTCGAGCGTCGCCGCCGTCAGGGCGGCGGGTTCGAGCGTCTCGACCGCCTCCTCCGGCGTGTCCGGTGGCGCCACTGCCTGCGCGAGCGCGGCGTGGGCGCGGTCGGCCGCGGCGGCATACCTGCTGAAGCTGCGGTTGCGCGGGTTGGGCAGCGACCGCAGCGCGTCCACGGTCGTGCGCGCGAAGTCGGCGACCCCCTGGGCCAGGTCGCGGTCGACCTGCCCCGACGGCTTGACGACGACGCCGCCGATCCCACCGATCCCACCGATCCCACCGACGCCCGGACCGCTGATCACTCCCCCGCCGCCGGGGCCGCCGATGACGCCGCCCCCGACGTGCGTGCCGATGTTCGGGTCGATGGCGATGACGCCGCCGCCACCGACCTTCGGGTCGAGCTTGATGCCGTCGCCGAACTTCGAGATGACCTCGACCTTGCCGGCGAGGACGTCGATCTGGTTCTGCACCGTGTCGATCCGTTTGATGCCGGACTCGAGCTCGCCGAGGCGGTTCGTGATGGTCACCGCGTCGAAGCTGCCGCGGAACGACGTGAAGTCGGTCTGGAGCGTCGAGATCGAGCCGCCGAGCCCGGAGACCGACTGGTCGAGCTGTCCGAGGCGGGTCTCGAAGCCGGTCGACAGGCCGCGGAGCTCGGTGGCCGCCGCCATCGCCTCGGTCGCGGCGCCCACGGCCGCCGGCAGCGCCGACCCCACGGTCCGGACGTTCTGCACGGTCGGGACGCGGCCCGTCGAGACGACGACGCCGTTCGCGTCGGTGCCGAGCACGACGGAGTCCGAGGCCGCGAAGCCACCGGCGGGCGCGTAGCCGTCGAGGGTCATGACGTCCCCGGCCGACATGACGCGGACGTCGGCGATGGCTCCCTGCCCCGTGATGAAGCCGCCGAGCACCGTCCTGACGTCGTTCGCGTCGTGGCCGAGGAAGTCGGTGAGCGGGAACTCCTGCTCGCCGAGCACGTCGATGGGCTGCCGCTCGTAGACGACGTCGGGCCGCTCCCAGGTCTTGATCGGCGGGTTCCAGACCGGCTCGCGCGGGTCGAAGACCCACGTGTGCCGCCACTTGTCGGGAATCTCCTTGGGCGGGAAGACGATCTTGACGCACCGGTCGCCGACGCGGATGGAGCCGACGGGGCAGGCGATGGGCGGCTTGGGGTCGCCGACCGGTGCCGGGTCGGGCGGCGCGTAGCCGGCGAGGAGCGCCTCGACCTCGTCGCGGAAGGCACCCGCCGGGTCGGTGCACGACCCGCCGAGGAAGGCCTCGGTGAACCCCCGCGGCGGCTCCCACGCGTGCCGGTAGGCACAGTCGAAGACCCACGTGCTGGCGACCTGGTGCACCCACCCGAGCACGACCCCGGGTCGCGTCGTGTCGCGGTCCCAGGTGAGCGCGAGCAGGGCGCGGACGCGCAGCAGGTCGAGGGTCGCGAAGAGCACCATGTTGAGCCAGCCGCACTTGTAGCCCTTGACGCCAGCCGTGTCGGAGTTCGCGATCGACGTGGCCTGGAGCCTGGCGATGAGGGTGGGGTCGACGAGGGGCGAGGTGCCGTTCGTCAGCCGGGCGGCGATGGCGTTGCGCAGGGTCGGGTAGGAGTTGATCGGCGACGAGTCGAGGGCGAGCCGGATCGGCTCGACGCTGAGCAGCGGCTCGGCCGCGAAGTCCATCCGCGTGCCGGTCACCCGACCGGCGACGACGCGAAGCGCGACCCCACGCGTGTGCAGCTCGGCGTGCCCGGCGCAGCCCGACTCGCCGCAGTCCGGGGTGGGCTCGATCGCGTCGGTGGACTCGAGGACGACGCTGAACCCTTCGGCCGTGCCGTCGACGAAGTCATAGGTCACCGACTCGGCGACAGGCGGCAGGGGCAGCGTCTGCTCCACCCCGAGGAGCAGCGGCTCACCGCGCTGGTCGATCGCGAGCCCGGGCCCGACGGCCAAGTTCGTCGGCGTCGAGACCGTGCCTCCCAGCCCGGCGTTGACGCCGAAGCCGACGAGGCGCCCGACGAGGCGGTCGCGCTGGTGGAGGAAGTCCCTGAGGTCGTTGAGCTCGGCCTCGGTGAGGGTCTGGCCGTCCACGAAGACGGGGTACTGGTTGGCTGCCATCGCTGGTTTCCCTTCGGGACTCACGTCGTCGAATCGGTCGGCAGGAGGCCGACGCCGAGGCGGTCGATGCCTCGGCCGGCGTCGATGCACTCGTAGAGGTGGATGCCGCTCGCGTGGCTCACGACCGACACGACGGAGCACAGGAGCGCGTTGAGGTCGGCCTGCTGCTGCTGGACGGCGATGGCGTATGCCGTCACCTCGTCCGCCGTGGGCGTGGCCGGGAGCGTCGGCGGGGACGCGAGCACCGCGAGGTCGGTGAAGACCGCAGGGTCGGTGAAGCAGACACGCACGTCGACGTGCGCGGGGGCGTAGCGCCGCACGAAGTCGACCGCCTCCTCGCGCCGCTCCCAGCCGACGAAGCCCTTCGCCGTCGACGGCTCACCGGTGCTCGGCACGGGCACGCTCGTCGGGACGAAGAGGGTCGCGGTGTAGGGCTCGGCGGTGAGGCCGGCGCCCGGTGCCTTGAAGTGCTCGAGCAGGTAGGGCCGGCCGGCCGCGGGCAGGTCGAACCACAGGCAGAACCAGCTGAGGAAGCCACGCGGCGTGCCGCGGCGGCGCCACAGCCGGGTGCAGCGGGCGAGGAGCTCGCGTCGCTGCTGGAGGCCACGCTCCGTGCCCGGCCAGCTCGTGGGGAAGGTGACGCTCGCCCACCGCGCGACCTCGTCGTAGGTCTCCAGGTGGTGCGCGACGAGGGCCGCGGCCCCCGCGTCGAGGGGCAGGTCGGCGGGCCAGCGCAGCGTCGCGTCGGGCCCGAGGGCCGTGAGCAGGTCCTCGAGGTGCTCGACGACCGCGTGGCTCAGCTCGTCGGCGAGGCCGAGGTAGGCGTCGACCTGGGCGAACGAGGCCTCGTCCTCCTGGTAGACGGCGGGCAGCTGAGACGCGAGACGGGTGTGGTCGGGCCCCCGCGCGGGGGCGGTGCTCGGGCCCGCCGGCCCCGGGCTACGCATCGCCGCACCGGCTCGTCAGCGAGAAGCGCACCCGGATGCAGCGGGCGTCCGCGAGCCGGGGCACCGCGTTGCGCGGGATCGGCAGGTAGCCGTGACTCGCCGCGAGGAAGTCGGGGTCACCCTCGACCTTCATCGCGAGGTCCTCGACGCCGCGCACCAGCGGGTTGCCGACGATCGCCTCGACGACCTCGGTGAAGCGCACCGCCTCGCCGGGCACCCAGCCGAGGGTGGGCTGGTCGTGGCGGGGCCAGGGCCCGTCGACGACCGGCGCCGGGGTGGGGGCGAACGTCTCCGGTCGACCGCGCTCGAAGAAGGCGGCGATCCGGGCCCGGGCGTCGTCGACGACGGCCTCCCGGTTGGCGCCGACCTCGGTGACGAGCGTCGCCTGGACGAGGACGGGTGCCCGCTCGAGGAGGCTGGCGCCCACCT
Organism: Terrabacter sp. 2TAF16; assembly: GCF_052115065.1. NCBI lineage: Bacteria > Bacillati > Actinomycetota > Actinomycetes > Micrococcales > Intrasporangiaceae > Terrabacter > Terrabacter sp. 2TAF16. Next base: position 296,196 of record NZ_JBFRFZ010000003.1, on the reverse strand, counting down.
CGTCGCAGACGACGCGTCGCGGCTCGAGGTCGTCGACGTCGTCGCGCCAGTCGGGGAAGGGTGCGCCCGCCTCGGGTCCGACGGCCGTCGTGAGGACCTCGCGCAGCAAGGCGTCACGGCGTGCCGGCGTGGTGGGCTCGGTGCGGCTCTCGACGACGAGCGTCAGCGCGGCGGCGTGCTCGTCGACGGCGACGGACTCGATGGCGCCGGTGGGCAGCCCGTTCCACGCGATGCCGGGCAAACGGCCCGTGACCGTCCAGGCGCGCACGACGTCCGCGTGGGCACGCGCCCGCCGGGCGTAGTCGTCGGCGGTCACCGGCTCGCACGTCAGGGCCTGCACCGGGTGCGGTGGCCAGACGAGCGAGCGGCCCTGCTCGTCCTCGAGGTCCTCGGGGAGCAGGCCCGCCGCCTGCGGGGCGGCCGCGACGGCACACGTCACCTCGTCGGCGTCGAGTCCGGCGAGGGTCAGGGCCGAGCGGGTGGCCGCGAGGGTGTCGGCCGTCGTCGCGCGGACGAGGTCGAGGCCGTCGGTGAGGACCTCGCGCGACCGTCGCCTCCGCTCACGGCGCACGAGGGCGACGACCTCCTCGTCCCAGAGCGGCAGGGACCACGCGAGCTCGACGGCCGCCGCGGCGTCGATCGCCTCGATGTCGAGCGGCGCGTCGGGGTCGGCCCGTCGCGGGGCGGCGGCGACCACGGCCGCCTGCGCGGCTGCCACGGCGGACGCGACGACGCCGGCCTGCTCCTGCGCGACCTGGCGCACGAGCCGGGCGCGCATCAGCGCGACCATCGCCGGACGGTCGGCGGCCCGGACGGCGCTCGCCCACGGCTCGGCCGACAGCTGGGCGACCGCATCGGCTCGCGACCGGCACGCACGGACGAGAGGTTCGAGCACCGTCGCGGAGGTCGCCGGTGCGGCGAGGACGTCGGCCAGGGCCGACAGCGGCGCGAGGTCGGCGGCGGCGAGCGCCGGGTCGGAGGGGTCGGTCTCGGGGTCCCAGCGTCCGGCGGGGAGCGTTGCGTCCCAGTGTCGCCCGGCGTCGGAGTCCCAGGCACGCACCTCGAGCGGCCAGACGTCGAGGCGGCGCTCGGCGGTCCGGTAGTGAAGGTCGGCGAGCCCGTAGGCGAGGACCTCGAGCAGGGTGATGCCCGGGTCGGCGGCGTTGTGATCGGTCCAGTCGGGCGTCGCCGTCGCAGTGAGGTGGTCGACCATCCGGGCCCGCACGGTCTCCCAGTCCGCGTCGGGAGCGACGGGCACGAAGCGCGTGATCGGCATGGTCTGCCGGGTGAAGGGCCCGGTGCCCGCTCTGGGACTCACAGCTGCTCCTCGCACGAGAGGTGGTGGTCGCCGGACGAGCAGTAGAGCCCGCGGCACGGGTCGACCGTGACGACCTCGACAGGTCCACCCGAGCCGTCGTGCAGGGCGAAGTCGAGGACGACGTCGACGTCGGGCTGCCGTTCGAGGACGGCGATGAGGGTCGAGGCGTAGAGGTCGCGGCCCCAGCGGACGGGCACGGTTCCCGTCGGGTGCAGCACCCGCTCGAGGGCCGCGGTGATCGCCTGGGTGCCCGTGAGCGCTGCCACGCCCGGGCGCAGCCGGATCGATGCGGCAACGGTGACGGGACGGTAGTCAGGGCAGAGCACGTGGAGCACGGCGCCGATCGCCGCGCGGGGCTGCACGAGGCCCACGACGCGGCCCGCGAGGCTCACGGACGGCCGGGGCGCGACGTCGAGCGGACGGTCCGGCACGACGACGAGGCCGACGTGCCCGGGCGCGCGCAGCCCGTCGCTGCCGGTGTGCGGCAGGCACAGCACGGCGGCCACCTCGGGGAGCGCGAGCGCGACGTGCTGCTCGAGGTCCCACGGGGTCAGGGCCCGGTCCCGGTGGCGCACCCGCGCCGAGGCACGCGCAAGGTAGTCGGCGTCCGTCTCGGGCGCACGGCCGCGCACGGACGCGAGGTTGGTGACCTTCTTGACGCCGGGGACCGGCGCGAGCGTGCCCTTGATCGTGCCCACCGGGAGGGCCTCCGCCGAGCTGGGGTCGAGGCCGGGATCGATCGCCCGGGAGACGAACTCGGCCACGACGGCGTCGACGACCACGGCGAGCAGCACGCCCAGACGGTCCGGCTGGTCGGTCTCGATCCGCACCCAGCGACCGGTGTCGGCCGACAGGTCGTCGCAGCCGGCGGCCCACGTGCGCGGGGCGACGAAGCGGAGCAGACCCGCCTCGCGGAGCTGGTGCGAGCCGTCGGCGACGGCGAGCGGCGCCCACGTCGTGCCGTCCCAGAACTGCCAGGAGGCCACGACCGTGTCGGAGCTGCCGCACGGCGAGGCGGAGTCGACGTCGAGGTAGAGCGAGACGCTCGACCCGAGGGCGGCGTCGGGCAGCTCGAGCCCGATGGCGACCATGGCCGTCGCGCCGAGGTCGGACACGACGAGCCGGAACGGCGTGAAGCGACCGGCTGCCCCGCCGACGCGACCCTGACGCCGCCAGCCGCTGCTCGACTCGACGAGCGTGGCCTCGACCGGAGTCGTCGTGTAGCGCACCGTCACGGCCGACGCGATGGGAGGCACCGGCACGGGCGGCATCGTCGGCTTGGGGGTCGTGCCCGCGACGGCACGCGTCGCGAAGTCGGCGACCTTGGCCTGGTAGTCGGTCCAGCCGAAGTCGCCCTGGGCGAGGAAGGCCCGGAGGTAGTGGCCGGGCTGACCCGCGACCGCGAAGGTCTCGGACGCCACGGCCGACCCGCTCACCGGCGCCGACAGCGTGCCGAAGCTCGACGACGACGTCCCGACCTGCTTCCACGCCCCGTCCTCGCGTCGCTGCCACACGACCGACGGGGTCGTCGTCGTGGAGACGGCGCCGTAGATCGACGTCCACTGCGTCTCGACGGAGGCGTACTGCGACCCCAGAGTGTTCTTGATGCTCATCAGCTGCGTCTTGAGGGTGTCGGCGAGCCACACGGGGATGCCCGTGCCGCCGGCCGACGACGAGAGCGGCGCCCCGCCCTCCTGCATGACCTGCACCGCGACCTCGACGGTCGCGAGCGCCTTGCCGAACGCCTCGTCCGAACGCACGTAGAACGCGTCACCGCGCCTCGCGACGGCCCCGAACGGCTGGAACTCCTTGGTGACGTCGACCGCGCCGTCGTTGTAGAAGGCCGCCTCCGGGACGTATGCCGTCCGGTCCGTCACGCGGACCGTGACGCCGGTGAACGAGAACCCCACGGGCACGGCCGTCCCCGACGTGACGACGCCTTCGATCCACGGGGTCTCGCCGTCCGGTGCCCCGCACCCACCGGTCAGCGTGACCGTGACGGTCGACCCGGAGGCCAGGCCGCCCGTCGTCCCGCTCGTCGTGCCGTCGGCCCGCGACCAGCGCCACACGAGCGCAGACAGGCCCTCGGCGCCGGCCGCTCCCGTGAAGGTCACCTCGGCGGTCAGGTCACCGCCCTCGAAGGACAGCGCCGGCGAGTGGATCCGCAGGGAGTGCGTGGCCTCCGGTCCGGCCGAGGTTCGCAGCGGGAAGTCCGGGGCCGCCGCCGCGACCCCGTGCGCGCGCACGGGGTCGCCGGGCGCGAAGGACCGCACTCCGGTCAGGGCCGCGCCGTGCGCCGTCAGGGCGTCGAGGGTGAGGTAGCGGCGCTCGTTGCCGAAGGCGTCCTTGCCGCCGCGCAGCGGCGTGCCCGGAGGCAGCACCGCAGGCGCCGCCTTGGGGTCGACGGTCGCGTGCGCGATGACGCGGTCGGGCAGTGCGGGGAGCCGGCCGATGCCGAGCAGGTCCTCGAGCCACGTCCGGCGGGTGCGCTCCGGCAACGTCGCGAGGTGCTCGTCGAGGGCGGCGTACTCGGCGGCGAGGGCAGCGAGCAGCTCGCGGTCGGGGGCACCTGCCGGCGCGGGCGCCGTCACGCCGTCGGCGTCGGTCGCGAAGAGCACGTCGGCCCAGTTCCCGGCGGTGTCGTAGGGCGTCAGGCGCGCGGCGGCGGCCATCGCAGCGGCGACCTGCTCGGGGGTGCGCCCGCCAGCGGTCATGACGCACCGGCCAGGTAGAAGGGCACGACGAGACTCGTCGGCCGCCGGTGCCGGTCGATCCGGAACTCGATGGTGACGTCGACCCGGTCATCGGCCTCGCCGGCCGGCACCGCCTCGACGGCGTCCACGATGACCCGCGGCTCGCCGAGCACGAGGGCCCGGCGGACGTCGTCGGCGAGCCGGTGGCAGGCCTCCGACGTGCGCGGCTCGAAGACGTAGCGGTCGACGCCCGCGCCGAGGTCAGGTCGCATGACGCGGCTGCCGATCATCGTCCGAAGCAGCAGGACGAGCGCCTCCCCGACGTGCTCGGCGCCGTCGTTCGTCACGAGCTCGACGGGCCCGGCGGCACCGGTGGCACCGGCTGCACCGGTGGCGTCGGCGCCCGAGCGCTCCCAGCGCGGTGGGAACGCCCAGCCGCTGCCGACCTGCGGGTAGTCCGTGGTGCTCATCCGATCACCACCGTCGGGCTGCCCACGACGACGGACGCGCCGCAGCCGCAGGCGTCACCGGCGCGCAGCGCGGGTCGGCCCTGCACGAGGACCGTAGCGGAGCCGGCGACGAACGGACTGGCCGGGATGTGCGACGGCGGCGGGATGACGCAGGCGTGCATGTCGCCGACGACGGCGGCAGGCATCCCGGCGATGAGCACGGTGGCGACGCCCGGTCCGACGACCGTGCCCCCGTGCGCGGTGGTGTCACCGACGCGTGCTGCCCCCGGCATGTCTCCTCCTCCTTGGCTGGTCTGGCGCTGTCGCTGGTGTGACGCTCGTGGGCCGGTGTGCCCGGCTAGTTGATGGTGACGAGGGACCCCTTGAGCCCCAGGGATCCCGAGGCCTTGACGTCGAGGGTCGCCGAGCTCTCGATGCTCGACGGGCCCGACGCCTTGGCGGCGAGCTTGAGCGAGTCGAGCGAGATGGTCCCGGACGACGACGAGAGGGTGATGTCGCCCTGCGCCGCGGTCAGCTCGATGCCGTCGGCCGACAGCCGGATCGCGTTGCCGCTGTCCTGGTGGGTGATGACGACCTCGCTGTCCTTGTCGGACAGCACGATCGAGTGCCCCTTGCCGGTCTTGACGGTGACCGCGCTCGCGTCCCCGTCCTCGAGGCGGACGGTGTGCTGGTCCGGCGAGACGAGGGCCCGCACGGCGTTCGTGTCCGGGTCGACGGTGAAGGGTGGCTGCTGGCTGCCGTTGTAGAGCGAGCCGAGGACGACGGGGTGTGCGGGGTCGCCGCCGACGAAGCCGACGAGCACCTCCTGTCCCACCGCCGGCACGATGACCGCTCCGTAGCCGTCGCCCGCGTCGACGTTCGAGAGACGGGCCCAGACGCCGTCGCCGCCGTCGCTGCGCCACGGCAGGCGCACCTTGACGCGGTTGAGGGAGGCCGGGTCGTCGAGCGCCTCGACGACGCCGATCCCGAGGGCCGGTCCGAGGTCGCCCGACCGGGCCGACCCTACGTCGCCCCCCGCGCGGGGAACGAGCCGTGGCGGCGAGCCCACCTGGAACTCGGTGACGTAGCCCCGGGCCGAGAGCCGGTGGCGTGCAGCCGTGACGTAGTGCGGTCCGGACATCCGCCGCCCGACGCCGGCGATGGAGAGCCAGCCGTCGCAGCGCAGCCCTGGCTCGCCCTGCACGATGCCGGTTCCGTGGATGTGCCCGAGCGCGGAGCGTCGTTGGGCGGCAACGGCTCTCGCGTCGGCCTCGTCGGCGGCCCCGATCGCGTCGGACTCCACGCGCTCGGCGCGCAGCGGCCAGCCGGAGCCGCCGACGGCGGCCGAGTGCGTCTGCCGGTCACCGACGTCGAGGTCGGCCGCGCTCGCGCTCTGCTCGCTCTCGGTCGCCTCGGCGGCGTCGACGTCCCAGCCGACCCCGACCGCGGTGTCGATGGCCAGGGTCAGGTCCTCGGTGAGGTGCAGCTCGACGAGCGAGCGGGTCCAGTCGAGCTCGAGCGGGTCCTGCGCGGCCGACGGCGGCCGCAGCACGAGCTTCGTGCCCCGGACGAAGACGACCCAGCCGAGCTCGCCGGCCCGGCGGGTCAGGGCGTCCCAGTCGCTGACCCGGTCACTGGCCCAGAAGGGGTGCGTGACGCCGTCCGCCGCATCGGTCTCGAGCGAGTAGTCGGCGGCGACGGCGGCGGCGATGTCGGCGTCGGTGACGTCGGCGAGCTGGCGCGACCGCGGCGGGTGGTCCATGAGGACGGACCGCGACCGGCCCTCGACCCGGAGCACCGGAGGGCTGCCGCTCGGGAAGTGCGTCGTCAGCGAGGCGATGACGCCGTCGAAGACCTCGGTGAGGTCCGAGTGGTAGCCGACGGAGACCGCGATGCCCGCTCCGGGGGCGAACGGCCCGTCGTCGCTGTGCCGCACGGCGCGCTGGTCGGCGTCCCAGTTCTGGACGAGGAGCGTGAGCCGTCCGTGCCGGCCGACCTCCTCGTGCACCTCGAGCTCGACGACGTCCGCCGCGACGATCGGCTCGAGCGCCGTCGCGCCGACCCGCACCTCGAAGGCCGGTCGGTCGCGCTGGGTCGTCGGCGCGGTCACCGGGTCGTCCCCAGCGGCGGGAGCAGGAGCAGCTGTCCGGTGGTGAGGCCGCGCGGGTTCGTCAACCGGTTGGCCGCCGCGAGCGGGCGCCAGAAGGCCGGGTCGCCGTAGACCCGGGCGGCGATGGCGTCGAGGGCGTCGCCGTCCTTGACGAGCCACGTCTGGTAGAGGTCGGGCGAGGCGGGCCGGTCCTCGGCGGCGACCTCCTGCGGTGACAGCGCCTCCTTGAGCGAGAGCTTGACCGTGGCCCGCAGCGGCTCTCCCGCCCGGTCGAAGAGCTTGTACGTCACGTCGGCCTGGGTGAGGATCCCCCGGAAGCTGAACCGCCCCCAGTAGCAGTGCACGTAGTAGGGCTGGTGCGTGTCGCCCTGGAACTTCGTCAGCGCGAGGAGTGCGTCGAGCAGCTCACCGATGCCCCCGGCCTCGCCGACCACCCCGGTGCCGTCGAGCAGCAGGTCGATCTGCACCTGGTCGGGCTCGCCGCCGCTGAAGGACTGCTGCGGCGCGGACGTGCCTGCCGACTGCGTCGCCTGGTAGAGGTTCTTGCGCGAGAAGGACAGCTCGGTCGGGTTGAGCAGCGCCTGCCAGCGCAGCCCGGTGGGCTGCTCGAACGTGAGGTCGGCGTACGCGTCGATGGTCAGCTTCGTCAGCTGGGTGGCGGTGAGGTTCATCGGTCCCACTCCCGCCGCAGCACCTCGAGGACGCGCTCGACGGCGCGGCGCACGAGGGCCTCCATGGCCGCGTCGTCGAGCGACGCATCGGGGGCGGGCCCGGCGGCATCCGTCCTCGGCGCGACGACGACCTCGGTGACGATCTCCCCGATGACGACGGGCACTCAGACCACCTTCTTGAGGACGAGCCCGTGGTGGGCGATCTCGACGGCCTCGACGGCGACGGCCGAGCTCTGCGCGTCGAGGTCGGGGCCGGTGAGCTTGACCGGCCACCCGCGCGTGAAGGCCCACACGCGGACGGGCGCGAGGGCACCCTCGACGGTGCTCATGAGCACGACGGTCCCGTCCCGCGGGGTGACGACGCCGGTCACGTGGAACTCGTAGAACCAGTCCCACAGCTCCTGGAGCGGGCCGGCGCCCTGGTTGAGGACGAGGTTGGGGAAGGACGCCCGCGTCGGGAAGCGGTGGGCGAAGCGGTTCTCGCCGCCCTCCTGGTACTCCTCGACGGCGACCTCACCCGCGAGCCCGGTGCACTTGCTGAAGCTGACGGACGCGAGCCCGTCGATGGCCAGCACGAAGTGCGCCGTCGTGAACGGCACGAGCGCGGGTGAGGCGAGCGGGAGCATCGCTACTTCGCCTCGATCTCGATGCCCTCGCAGGCGAACTCGACCGACTCGATGGCGACGTCGGTGCCGGTCGACTTGAGGCCGGGGCCTTCGATCTTGACCGGCCAGGCCTCCTTGATCTTCCACGTCATGACCGGTTCGCGCTCCTCGTTGAGGAGGCTCACCGTGACGTCGCGCCGCTCGACGGCGCCGATGGTGATGGAGTTGTACCACTCGAAGAGACCGTTGCCGGCCTCCGTCGGGGCGATGCCGCGCTTGAGCGTCACGTTGGAGAACTTGCGCAGCCCGGGCTGCTTGCGCGTCGAGAACTGCGGGTCGGCGCCGCCACGGTACTCGACGACCTCAGCCTCCATCGTCAGCCCGCTCACCTCCGAGAAGCTCGAGGTCTGCTGGCGGTCGCCCCAGCTGACGGTGAAGTGCAGGGTGGTCATGGGATACATGTCAGGCTCCTTGGCTCACAAGAGGATTCAGGCGGCGTACTCGTGTCGGCTGATCGCGGCTGGTCACGGCGGGTCACTCGGACAGCCGCTTGTGGCTGAAGCGGAAGACGACGAACTCAGCGGGCTTGGCCGGCGCGATCGCGACCTCGGTGATGATGAGCCCGAGGTCGATGTCCGTCTCGGTCATCGTCTCGCCGAGGCCGACGCGCACGCGATAGGCCTGCTCGGGCTTCGTGCCCGCGAGCGCGCCCGCCCGCCACTGCTGGTCGAGGAAGTTCTCGACCGAGACCTTGACGCGGATCCACGTCTGGGCGGTGTTGGGCTCGAAGACGACCCACTGGGTGGCGCGGTCGACGGACGTCTCGACCATGGTGAAGAGTCGTCGGACGTTGACGTAGCGCCACGTCGTGTCGTCGGTCGCGTTGCGGGCACCCCAGAGTCGGGTGCCCCGGCCCGGGAAGGCCCGGATGAGGTTGACCCCGCCGGGGTTGAGCAGGTCCTGGCGACGCTGCGTGTAGGCCTGCGAGAGCCCGACGATGCCGGTGACCGTCTCGTTGCCGGGCGCCTTGTGCACGCCACGCAGCCGGTCGGTGCGGGCGAAGACGCCGGCGACGAAGCCCGACGGCGGCACGGTCGTGAAGCGGTCGATCGAGTCGGGATCGATCGTGACGATCTGCAGGTGCGGCGCGTAGAGGGCGGCATACGTGCTCGACAGCGTCGTGTTGCGCCACGACAGCAGGTCGGTGTCGTCGAGGTCGGGTGCGTCGACGATGGCGAAGCGCCGGAAGTTCTCGCAGTGCGTCACGACCTGGCCGACGAGGTCGGCCTGCAGGAGCGGGTCGTCGAGCGTCAGCGCGTCCGGGCAGATGACCATGGCCGGCTCAGCGACCTCCTCGAGCCGGGTCAGCCCGGCGCGGAAGTCGTCGTTGGTCGGCGCCTTGTCGGCGCCGATCCGGTCGACGGCCGTGTAGAACGGTGCCGCCGCGAGCGACACCGCCGGGGCGCCGCCGGCGCGTGCGGTCACGCTGACGAGGGACGAGGTGCCGTTGACGACGTCGTCCTTGGCGAAGTACGCCGGGTGGTCGGGACTGAGGGACAGGCCGCCGAACGTCTCGGCCAGGGCACCGCCGACCGAGACCGCGAGCGTGAACCGCGCGGCGACGACGGAGGCCGACTCGACGGCATACAGCGGGAAACGCGCCTGGGCGGTGTTGGAGACGGCCGTGCTTGCCGCGAACCGGAGCACGTACGTGTCACCCCCGGCCGCGTCGACCCCCGTGATCGGGGCGTAGGCCGTCCCGAGACCGAGCACGTCGCCGACCCTGGGCGCCACGGCGGAGCGGACGGCGATGCCGTCGTCGGCGTCGGCCTGGAGGGTGAACGTCGCATCGGTGTAGGTGTCGGTCGCGACGGGAGCGGGTGCGAGCGTGAACCCTCCGGCCGTGCGCGTCGCGACGACGGCGGGCGTGGGGCCCGCGCCGGTGTACGTCACCTTGGCGCCCGCCGGGAGGAAGCCGTACGCGTTGCCGACGTCGGCCGCGGACAGCCCGGTGATCCCGAGGCCCGAGTCCGCGAGCAGCACCGCGGTGACCGCCGCGTTGACGGTGACCGGGCCGCTCGGAGCGGCGGTGGCGCCGACGACGACGAAGCGGTTCGTCTGCCAGGAGGCGGTGCGGCCGTCACCGGTCGTGAGGCGGGCGGCCGCGTGCTCGACGCCGCTCGCCGTCAGCTCGGACGCGATCGGTGCCGTCAGCGGGCGGTCGAACGCGAGGGCCGACGCCGAGACGTTGAGCGACGGCGGCGACCCGGCCGGGGTGCCGGCGATCGTCGCGGTGGCCCGGTAGTCGGTGCGGCGCTGGACGAACGCCGCACCGGGGACCGCCCCGAGGGACGCGTCGAGGGTCAGCGTGACCCCGCTGCCGGCGGTCGTGACGTCGGTGACCACCGCGCTCGTGCGGGTGCCGTTGGGGGCGACGGCGACGACGACGTCGCCCTTCTTGAAGCCCTTGCCGGAGGGGAGGAAGACCGAGGTGGCCGCCGCGGCGGCCGCGCTCGCGACGACCGAGCCGGCCGGGAGGGTGACGGGGGCGCTCGCGCTGCCGACGGTGATCGACGTCGTCGTCAGGGCCGTGACGAGCGCGGTCGGTGGTGCCGCGACCGAACCGCTCGTCGGCGCAGCCACGAGGGCGACGGTGTCGCCGGGCTTGAGTCCCGCGGTCGAGGCGACGGCGATCGTGCCGGCCCCACCGCTCGCGATGGCGCCCGTCGCCGACGTCGTCGTCGCGCGGTAGAAGGAGCCCGACGCGGCGGACTCGTCGGCGGAGACGGCGACCGACAGGTCGTTGCCCCAGGTGCCGGGCGAGCTCGCCTCGATGTCGAAGCTCTCCGTGCCCGCGACGTCGAAGACGGTCCACGAGGCGCCGGTCGACGGGTCGACCCGGACGATCCAGGCGGCCGGACCGCCGTTCTCGAAGTAGCCGAAGACCGACTCCCCCGTGAAGCCCCGCGACGTCGCTGCCCCGAAGGTCCGCACGAAGTCGGCCCAGCCGGTGACGCGCGTCGGCTCCTTGACGGGACCCCGACGCGTCGTGCCGAGAACGGCGACGACGCTCGTGGGGGCGGCTGCGATCGGTTGCGGCCCCGAGGGGACCTCCTCGACGTAGACGCCGGGTGAAAGGTAGGTCGTCACGGTGCCCTCCTCGGCTCGTGCTCTGTCGTGCGGTTCAGGTGGGGGTGCGGTGCGGATGGGTTCGGTCGTGGTGCGGTTCGGGTGGTGCGGTTCTCCTGGTGGGTGGGGCCCGGTCCGTCAGGTCGTGTCGACGAGGTGGGCCGTGGTAGTCGACGTCGCGACGTCGACAGCGAAGGTGCGCAGCGGCTGGCCGCCGACGAGGAGGTCGAGCGGGGTGAAGGCGGCCGTCCACTCGACGGGCGCGGAGCGGTAGGTGCCCGGATCGACCTCGGGGAGCGCGACGCTCGGCTTCGGGTCGGGACCCGAGGTCGCGCGCGCCGTGACGGCGACACCGGTCCGTGGCGCTCCGGTCGACGGGGTCGTGAGGACGACGGTCAGGGTCGAGGGGACGGGGTGGACGACGACCTCGACCTCGGGTGCGGTGAGGTCGACGACGAAGGTGCGCGGGGGTCGACCCGTGAGCGGCGGTACGACGAGGACGTCGGCGAGCGCCCCGTCCGTCAGGGTGACCACGACCTTCGGTGGCACGGCGGGCACCGGGGCGTCGGCGCGGACGGCGACGACGAGGACGTCCGGGAGCACGCGGACGGTCCACCCTGCTGGGGCCGGCTCGAGGTGGGCGTCGAGGCCGCGCAGCCGCGCCCCGGTCGAGGCGTGGACGAGGCGCACGGTGTGGCGCAGCGTCGTCGTGACCGTTGCGAGGTGCGGCGGTGCCGGCGGGAGGCTCACGTCGCCCCCACCCAGTCGATGCGGTGCTCGCGCACCCGGCCGCGGCCCTCGCGCTCGAGGACCGGCACCGGAGCGACGTCGACCTCGTAGAAGAGGGCGAGCCGCCCGGCCCGACCCAGTGACCCCCACACCTGGTTGCGCTCGTCGGCGTTCGGCGCGAGCAGCCGGACGGCGATGCTCTCGACCTCGTCCGACAGCGGCGGCGTCAGGTCCGGCGGACGCACGATCGGCGTCGTGTGGAAGGCCTGGACGATGCGACCGAGCCGGATCTGCGCCTCGTCGTGGTCGCCGACGTAGGTGACGAGGTAGGTCAGCTGGAGCGACAGGGGCGCGCGGACGAGCCCGGTGAGGCCGTCGACGAGGGGTCGGTTGCGCAGGTGTGGGTGCTCGGCAACCGCGATGAGCGCGAGGATGCCCTTCGTGTCCGGTAGGGCCGTCTTGTCGCCCTGCGAGAGCGAGTGGAGCACGACCCACGCACCGAGGTCGGGGGTGGCCCGGTGGATGACGTCGCGCAGCGCCTCGCTGACCTCGCGGATCACGGTCGCTCCCAACGCCTCGGGGCCACGCCGTCGTCGTCGAGGCGTGCCTCGACGATCTGCTCGATCTCGGCGAACGATCCCACGTAGGTCTCCTCGTCCGTGGCCATGTCGCGCACCCGGGCCCTGATGACGGCCGGGAGCGAGTCGACGTCGCGGGGCTCGGCCCACACGTCGACGAGGAATCGCCGCCTCCACGCTCGCATCACCAGGCCGTGACCCTTCTGCTCAGGCACGAGCGTCCCGGCCCCCGATCACCGACCGCTCACGAGACCCCCGCCCCCCGATCACGACCCGCTCACCACCGACCCCCAACCGTCGAGAGGCCGCGTCCTGCCCACCCCACCGTCGAAAGGCCACGTCCTGCCCACCCGGCCACGTCGAGAGGTCACCCGTGCTGCTCCCCGGCGACACGGCATACGCCCTCGGTGCCCGTCAGGGCATGCGGTGCAGGCGGTCGAGCGCGCGGTCGACGATCTCGGCGAGGCGCACGACCTCGCGCCGGGCCCGTTCGAGCTCGGCGACGAGCGCGGCCACCGAGGCGGCCTGGCCGGCGTCGCCCCGGGTGATCCGGGCATAGAGCGCGACCGTCTCGGGCATCGGGTCGGCGCCGAGCTCGGCGAGCAGGGTCAGGCGGCACTGCTCGAACTGTCGCTCGACGAGGTCGTGCCGGCCGGACGCCGCGTAGGCGCCCATGAGGTGGCGGTGGATGTCCTCGCGCAGCGGCTCGATGGCGAGCGCGAGCGTCCCGTAGCGGTCGACGGCGGCGACGTCGCCGCGGGACCCGTGGTGCTGGACGAGGTAGTCGAGGGCGGTGAGGTAGAGGGTCTCGATGCGGTGGCGCGCGCCGAGCACCCACTCGTCGTCGCAGACCTCGACGAGCCGGCCCCGGTGCAGCGCGACGGCGTCCTCGAGCCGGCGGACGTCGTCGTCGGTGAGGTCGACGACGCTGCGGCGCAGGACGGGAGCCAGCAGGTCCTCGAAGCGCACGGCGTCGACGGTCATCGGCACGGCCGGGCTCAGGGCCACGGACCGACCGCCGGAGCGGCCGACGAGCTCGACGCCGGTGCTCGCCCGCACCTCGGACTGCAGCCGCCAGACGGCGGTGTTGAGCCGGCGGCGGGCCGAGTCCTCGGGGCAGTCGGAGAAGAGCTGGGCAGCGGCGACCGCTCGCTGGCGCCCCTCCCGCGGTGCGAGCGCGAGATAGGCGACGAGCACCGCGGTACCCGGCGACAGCGCCACGGGATCGTCTCCCGAGACGAGCGTCGGAGCACCGAGAAGATTGAGTCTGAGCCCCGAGACGGCCACGCTAACCCCCACACATCGAGGTGGGCTGCTCACCCCAGAAAATACGCCCGAACCGCGACTTTCGTGACCGGTTTGGCCGGATCCGCCCCACCGTCCGCCGGCGTGCCCGCCGGGGAGCCCGACGCCCGGTTCGTCCTTGGCCGCGTGGCCGTGGCCGCGTGGCCCCTTCAGGTATGCCGTCCGGCGGGCTAACGTGCGAGGGCATGGCCCGCTCGCGCCCCGCCCGGCTCAGCGACATCGACGAGGCAGCCGCCGCGCTGCCCGAGGTGACGCGCGACCCGCCTGCCGGCGGACGGCCAAGCTTCCAGGTCAGGGGCAAGACGTTCGCCTTCGCCCGCGGCCCGCGCAAGGACGCCTTCGACCCGGAGACGGGCGAGCCCTACGTCGACGTGCTCGCCTTCTCGTGCACGGCCGAGGACAAGGAGTCGATGGTCTCGGACCCCGACTCGCCGTGGTTCACGACGCCGCACTGGAACGGCTACAACGCCGTGCTCCTGCTGGAGCGGGACCTCGGCAGGCTCACCGTGGAGGAGATCCGCGAGGTCGTCACCGACGCCTGGCTGGCCAGGGCGCCGAAGCGGCTGGCGAAGGAGTTGCTCGGCGGTTCGTGACGGGGGGAATACCCCAGAGGGGTATCCTGTTGACCACGACGAGGAGGTGCCATGGCTGGATACACCGGCAGCAAGGACGACTACCTGAAGCGGCTGCGCCGCATCGAGGGCCAGGTGCGTGGCGTGCAGAAGATGGTCGACACCGACACCTACTGCATCGACATCCTGACCCAGGTCAGCGCCATCACCAAGGCGCTGCAGGCGGTGAGCCTCGGCCTGCTCGAGGACCACGTCGCCCACTGCGTCGTCGACGCCGCCCGCGAGTCCGACGAGGCCGCCGCCGAGAAGGTGCGCGAGGCCTCGGAGGCCATCGCCCGACTCGTGCGCAGCTGAGCACCCCAACCGACCACCGCCCGAGGAGGCACCCGATGAGCACCACCACCCAGACCGAGATCACCGTGACCGGCATGACGTGCGGTCACTGCACCGCCGCCGTGAGCGGCGAGCTGTCGGCGCTGCCCGGCGTCGTCGCGGTCGCGGTCGACCTGCACCCCGGCGAGGACTCCCCCGTCACCATCACGAGCGAGGCCCCCCTCGACCCGTCCGCCGTCGCGGACGCCGTCGCGGAGGCCGGTTACAGCCTCCGATGACCGAGGGCCAGGCGCCGGTGACCACGGCCGACCGGACCCCCGACGAGGTCCGCCTCGCCATCACCGGCATGACCTGCGCCTCCTGCTCGGCCCGCATCGAGCGCAAGCTGTCCAAGGTCGCCGGCGTCGAGTCCGCGACCGTCAACCTCGCCACCGAGAAGGCGCTCGTCTCGTTCACCGCTCCCGTCACGGTCGAGCAGATCGTCGCCGAGGTGAAGAAGACCGGCTACGGCGCCGCCGTCATCGACGGATCGCGCCCTGCGCCGCCGGCCCCCACCGCCCCGAGCACGTATGCCGTGTCGCCCGAGAGTGCCCCGGCCGGCTCCGCGGGTGGCGAGGTCGCGAGGCCCGCCGCCGGTGCGCTGCTCGAGAAGCTGCGGGCCCAGGAGCTGGCCCGCCAGAAGGTCCGCGACGCCGCCGCGACCACGAAGGTCGACGCCCGTCCCGCGACGACTCCAACGCCCTCGGCGGCACGCGAGGGCCACGCAGGTCACGACGGTCACGACGGTCACGACGGTCACGACGGTCAGGCCGGTCACGACGGCTCCGGCGAGAACCACCTCGACCACACGCCCGCGCAGGACGTCCTCAAGCCCCGGCTCGTCGTCGCGATCGCACTGACGATCCCCGTCCTGCTGCTCGCCATGGTGCTCCCGACCTTCGGGGCGAGCCCTTGGCTCGAGCTGCTCCTCGCGACGCCCGTCGTCTTCTGGTGCGCCTGGCCGTTCCACCGCGCCGCCGCGGTCAACGCCCGACACCTCGCCTCGACGATGGACACCCTCGTGTCGCTCGGCGTGCTCGCGGCGTGGGGCTACTCCGTCGTCGAGCTGCTCCAGGGCGGCATGCACCTCTACTTCGAGGTGGCCTCGGTCGTTACGACGTTCCTGCTCGTCGGCCGCTTCCTCGAGGCGCGCGCCAAGGACTCCGGCAAGGACGCCCTCCGCTGGCTGCTCGACCTCGGCGCCAAGGACGTCTCCGTCCTGCGCATCGACCCGCAGTCGCGGATCACGAGCGAGCTGCGCATCCCCGTCGACCAGCTCGTCGTCGGCGACCAGTTCGTCGTCCGGCCCGGTGAGAAGGTCGCGACCGACGGCACCGTGCGCGACGGGTCGAGCGCCGTCGACGCGAGCCTCGTCACGGGCGAGTCGACCCCTGTCGACGTCTCCCCCGGCGACGACGTCACCGGCGGCTCGATCAACACGACCGGACGCATCGTCGTCGAGGCGCGCAAGGTCGGCGCCGACACGATGCTCGCCGGCATCCAGCGTCTCGTCGAGACCGCCCAGACCGGCAAGGCCGACGTCCAGCGCCTCGCCGACCGCGTCTCCGCGATCTTCGTGCCCGTCGTCCTCGTCATCGCGGTCGTGACGTTCGTCGCCTGGCTCCTGACGGGCCACGACCTCGGCACGTCGCTCGCCGTCGCCGTGACGGTGCTCATCATCGCCTGCCCCTGCGCCCTCGGTCTGGCCACGCCGACCGCCCTGCTCGTCGGCACCGGTCGCGGCGCCCAGCTCGGCACCCTCATCAAGGGCCCACAGGTGCTCGAGGACACGCGCCGCGTCGACACCGTCGTGCTCGACAAGACCGGCACCGTGACGACCGGCGAGCTGCGCCTGCGGAGCATCGCCGTACGCGGCAAGCTGTCCAAGAAGGCGGCGCTCACCGCGGCCGCCGCCGTCGAGCAGGGCAGCGAGCACCCCATCGCGCAGGCCGTCGTCGACGGCGCCCGACTGGCCAGGCTCGACCTGCCGCGCATCCGCGACTTCCAGTCGAACCCCGGCGAGGGAGCCACCGCGCGGATCAAGGACACCGAGGTCACCGTCGGCAAGGCCGTCCTCTTCGAGAGCGTCGACCCCGAGCTCGTCGCGCACGCCCGCAGCCACGCCGGCACGACGGTCTACGTCGGCTGGGACGGCGTCGCCCAGGCGGCTCTCACCGTCGAGGACACGGTGCGCGACTCGTCCAAGGCCGCCATCGCCCGGCTCCGGGCGCTCGGCCTGACGCCCTACCTGCTGACCGGCGACAGCGCCTCCAACGCGCGCAGCGTCGCCGAGCAGGTCGGCATCGATGCCTCCAACGTGCGCGCCGACGTGCTGCCGGCGCAGAAGCACGCCGTCGTCACCGAGCTGCAGAAGTCAGGACGGGTCGTCGCCATGGTCGGCGACGGCGTGAACGACGCCGCAGCCCTCGCCCAGGCCGACCTCGGTCTCGCGATGGGCTCGGGCACCGACGTCGCGATGGACTCGGCCGACATCGTCCTCGTGCGCACCGACCTCGACGCCGTCGGTGACGCGATCGGGCTCTCCCGCGAGACCCTGCGCATCATCAAGCAGAACCTCGCCTGGGCCTTCGGCTACAACACCGCCGCGATCCCGCTCGCCGCGTTCGGCCTGCTCAACCCGATGATCGCCGGCGCCACGATGGCCCTCTCGTCCGTGCTCGTCGTCAGCAACTCCCTGCGCCTCAAGCGCTGGCACCGCTGACCGCCGCTGGTCCCCGCGCCCCGGTTTGAGGTGTCCCGACGGCGAGTCGGGTGGCGCGGATACCGCAAAGGGGTGGTGGCGACCGGGGGCGGCTAGGTTCGGTGCATGGTGGCCTTCGTGAAGTCGGTGACGTTCGACTGCGCCGAGCCGTTGCGGCTCGCGAGCTTCTGGGCCGCGGCCCTCGGCTCGAACGTCGACGAGGACAGCACGGACGAGCGGGCCTGGGTCGAGCCCGCGGGCTGGGGCGGCCCGACCCTGTGGTTCCAGCCCGTCCCGGAGGCCAAGACGGCGAAGAACCGGCAGCACTTCGACCTGCGCACCATGGACACGGTCGAGGCCGAGGTCGAGCGCCTCGTCGCCCTCGGCGCGACGGTGACCGGCAGCGACGGCGACGTCGTGGTCATGGCCGACCCTGAAGGCAACGAGTTCTGCGTCGAGTGCTGAGTGACCGCAGCCCGGAGTGACGCTCCGACCACCTCTGGCCTCATGCTTCGGTCGCCCTCGTGCTGACGGCGAACGGGCTTCACACCTCTGTAAGAGATGTCCCTTCACAGGACAGCATGGAAACCGGAGTCCGAGTACCTCAACCGGGTGGTGTGGTTTCCTCACCCGCCGACGGCAGGGCTGCGACCGGCGGCGTCCCCGAGTCACCGGCCGTGAGCTGCGGTGCACCGGAGCCGGTCAGGTAGGCGTGGACGTTGGCGGCCACCTCCCGGAGTGGCCGCGGCGGCAGGTAGGCCGACGCCCCGGCGTCGAGCAGCCGGCTCACGGGCCCCGGTGCGCTGACGCCGAGCTCGTCGTCCTCGATCTCGGTCACGATGATCCGGGCCTGCGGGAACATCCCGCGCAGCGACCCGAGCAGCTGCGGGCTCACCGGGTGGGTCAGCACGACGTCGGCGCTCGTCGGGGCCCTGAGCAGGTCGAGCACGATGTAGCCGTCGCCCAGCTCGTCGGAGAGTCGCTGGCGAGCGGCCTTCGACAGCTTCGTCGCCGTGGCCACGACCAGGACGCCCTCGGGCACGCGCTCCGGACCACGACCCTCGTCGTCCTCGCGACCGGCCCGCTCCGGCTCCGGTCCGCCCACGACGGTGCCCACCAGCACGCTCGGGCGGTGCACGAGCACGCCGATCTCGCGTCCGTCGCGGCGGAGCGACACCTCGTGCCCGGCGACCATCGCCTCCACCGCCGCGCGGACCTCGCGGGGCAGCGTCTCCAGGTCGAGGGAAGGCACGGCCCCTCGATGGTCGCGTCCCGGCACCGGCAGCTCCAGCGGCATTCAGGCACCGTAACCGAACCGCGCGCGACCGCCCGACCCGCGACACGGCATACGCCCTCGGGACGACGAAACGGCGGCCACCCCTCAGGGTGACCGCCGGTCGCGTGCGAGTTGGTGACTCGGTCAGATGGTGACCTTGCCGGCCGGGGTGTCGAAGGTGACCGACAGCAGACCCGGCGTGCCGTGCGGGGCGACGAAGGTGAAGTCGATGCCGCCCTTGTCGAAGGTGTCCTCCGGGCCGAGCCACTCGCGCACGCGCTTGGGGTCACCGGCGATCTGGAGGTTGTCGATGGAGACCGACGTGTCGGCGCCCGCGGAGGGGTGCACCGTCATGTCGTCCCACTCGATGAAGTAGGGGACCTGGGGGTCGGCCATGAGGCCCTTGATGCCGAGCTGGCGCCACTTGAGCTCGGTGCCGTCGGGGCGGTGCCGGTTGCCCGGGACCGACTCGCGGCCCAGGCGCTGCTCGACCACGGCGATGTCGTCGACGGCGACGACCCAGCCGAGCCAGCCACCGCCGGCCTCGGAGGCGGCACGGACGGCCTGCCCGAAGGGCGCCTTGTCGGAGGCCGGGTGGTCCAGCACCTCGACGACCTCGAGGTAGTGGTCCTTGGCCAGGGGGAAGATCACGTTGCGCGTGCCGAACCGGGGATGCACCCCTCCGTCGACCGGCGCGACGCCGATGAGCTCGGACAGTCGGGCGGCTGTGGCCTTGAGGCCACCGGCCTCCGCTGCATAGGAGACGTGGTCAACTCGCATACAGAACATCGTGACACACGCCAAGGGGTGCTCTTGACCACCCCTCCCTGTCTCTTGCGGGGCTCGTCACACGCGTCACATGAATGAAACCTGGGCGTCATCTCGTATGCCGTCCCGCGGGCTCCCACGGCCCGCGCGGTCAGCGGGCGTCGCGCTGACGAACCGCCTCGTAGAGCACGATCGCGGCAGACGCGGCGACGTTGAGGCTGTTCGCCTTGCCGTGCATGGGAATCCGGACGCGATGGGTCGCGGCGTCGAGCAGGGTGCGGTCGGCGCCGTGCTTCTCGCTGCCGACGGCGATGGCGATGCGGCCGGTGTAGTCGACGTCGGTGTGCAGCAGGTCGGTCTCGGGCGTCGTGACGACGAGACGGATCTCGTGCGCCGCGATCCAGTCGAGCGCCTCGGCCGTCGTCGCGCTCGCGGCCGGCACGGCGAAGACCGTGCCCTTGCTGGCGCGCACGACGTTGGGGTTGCCCCAGTCGGTGACGGGGTCGGCGGCCACGACGGCGTCGACCCCCGCGGCGTCGGCGGTGCGGAGCATGGCGCCGAGGTTGCCGGGCTTCTCGACGCCCTGGCTGAGCAGGGTCAGGTGGTCGGGCCCGTCGACGCGCAGGTCGCCGAGGGTGACGCCGATGCGGTCGACGACAGCCATGAGCCCGTCCGGTCCCTCGCGATAGCTGACCTTCTCGAAGGCACTGCGGCTGAGGTGCACGACCTCGACCCGGTCGTGACGCAGTCGCCCGAGCAGGTCGCTCTGGTGGCCGATGTCCTGGCTGCCGGCTCGGCCGGCCGGGCTGAAGAGCTCCTCGCAGACGTAGACGGTGCCGGGCCGCACGCCGGCCGACAGGGCGAGGCCGATCTCCTCGTAGCCCTCGACGAGCGTCTGGCCCGTCTCCTCGCGCGTGCGACGGCGGCGGAGCGCGAGCAGGCCCTTGAGGCGCGGGTTGGACGCGGACGTGATGGTGAGCTCGCGGGCGGCGTGGATCGGGTTCGTCATGGCGGGCCCAGCATCCCATCCCCGGCAACACACCGAGAAGGTCGGAACACCCCGTGATCCGATCCCGGTGCGCTGCGACCTTCTCGGTGTGTTGTCCGGTGGGTGCACTCGGGGGTTTGCTCGCGCCGCACTTCTAGGGTGGAGGTCGATCACGATCGAGGAGGGTCCGTGACCGAGTTCCCCCGCCTGATGCACACCGCGCTCGACACGACCGACGCCCGCGGCCTTGCCGACTTCTACTGCGCGCTGCTCGGCCTGCACTACCGGACCGGCGACGAGCCCCCGGCTGACGGGGCCGAGGACGACGCCGACTGGCTCGTCCTGCTCGACGCCGACGGCGTGCGGCGGCTCGCGGTCCAGCAGGTCGACGGTCCGCTGTCGCGCTCGACGTGGCCGAGCCACGAGGTGCCGATGCAGCTGCACGTCGACTACGCCGTGCCGAGCGTCGCCGAGCTCGAGCGTCATCGGGACCGGGCGCTCTCCCTGGGCGCGCAGGTGCTGCTCGACCGCACCGACGACGACGGCGAGCCGCTCGTCGTGCTCGCCGACCCGGCGGGCCACCCGTTCTGTCTCCTCGTCGCGCCCTGAGAGCCCACGCCGTCGGCGGGCAGGCGTAGCGTCGTCGGAGCGAAGACGCAGACCGAGACCCGGAGGTGCGAGCCACCATGACCACCCTGCAAGGACGCCCCAACACCGCACTGCTCGTCATCGACGTCCAGAACGACGTCGTCTCGGGCGCGCACGACCGCGACGGCGTCATCGCCCGCATCAACGCCCTCGTCGACAAGGCGCGCAACGAGCAGGTCCCCGTCATCTGGGTGCAGCACTCCGACGACAACATGCCGATCGACACCGAGGGCTGGCAGTACGTCCCCGAGCTGGCCCGTGCCGAGTCCGAGCCGCTCGTCCACAAGCGCTACGGCGACTCCTTCGAGGACACCGACCTCGAGTCGGTCCTCGCCGAGCACCAGGTCGGTCGGGTCGTCGTCACCGGCGCCCAGACCGACGCCTGCATCCGCTCGACACTGCACGGCGCTCTCGTCCGTGGCTACGACACGACCCTCGTCGGGGACGCCCACACGACCGAGGACCTTCGACAGTGGGGTGTCCCCGTCGCGCCCGAGCAGGTCATCGCCCACACCAACACCTACTGGTCCTGGTCGGACGCGCCCGGCCGCACGGGCGATGTCGTGCCCGCAGCCGAGGTCGACTTCGGCCCGCGCTGACGGGGCGTGGCCCTCGGCGGGCCGGGCCCGAGCGCCCGCCTAGGCTGAGGCCATGCTCGATACGTTGGCCGCGCTGCCCTTCTGGCAGGCGTTCCTCGCGCTCTTCGCGAGCGCCATGGTGCGGTCCAACGGCACCTACTGGGTCGGGCGCGGCGCCGTGGCCGGCTGGCGTCGCTACCGCGGCACGCACGGCGACCTGACGACCCGCGCCGAGGGTCTGCTGCGACGCTTCGGGCCCTTCGCCGTGACGCTGTCCTACCTCACCGTCGGCATCCAGACGGCGATCCACCTCACCGCGGGCGTGATGCGGATGCCGCTGCGCTGGTACCTGCCGGCCGCCGTCGTCGGGTCGACCCTCTGGGCGGTGCTCTACGCGACGGTCGGGCTCGCCGTGGTCCAAGCCTGGCTCGCCGCCGAGGCCGGGTCGTGGTGGGGCGTGGTGGTCGTCGTGCTCGTCGTGCTCGTCGTGGCCGGGGCCGCCGCGTGGGTCGGGGCCCGCCGCCGTCGCCTGCCCAGTCGAGTGAGCGCCCCGTCCCACCCGAGTGAGCGCCTCGTCCCCTGACACGACCCGAACACGAGCGTGACGTGCGCGCCGCCGGCGCTCACTACGCTGCGATCGTGTCCACCGAGCCCGGCCCCGACCGTCGCGCCGACCCCGACCCCGACCCCGGCCGCGGTCTCGTGCTCGTCGTCGAGGACGAGCCGGCCATCGCCGACGTGCTGCGGATCAACCTCCGGGCCGCCGGCTACGGCGTCGAGGTCGTGGCCGACGGGGCGAGCGCCCTCGACGCGGCGCGCGACCTGCGCCCGAGCGCCATCGTGCTCGACATCGGCCTGCCGGTCCTCGACGGCATCGAGGTGTGTCGCCGCCTCCGGGGGCGCGGCGACTGGACCCCCGTCCTCTTCGTGACGGCCCGCGACGACGAGGTCGACCGCATCGTCGGCCTCGAGCTCGGCGCCGACGACTACATCACGAAGCCCTTCTCCCCGCGGGAGCTCGTGGCACGGCTCGGGGGCGTGCTGCGACGCACCCGCGGGGACTCCCAGGCGCCCGCGGTGCTCAGCGCCGGCGACCTCAGCATCGACCTGACGAGCCACGAGGTGCGGGTCGCCGGGCGCGAGATCGCCCTGACCGCAACGGAGTTCGACCTCCTGACGCACCTCATGCGTCGTCCGGGGGTCGTCTTCACGCGCGAGCAGCTGCTCAGCGACGTCTGGGGGTATGCCGCCACCGCCGGCGGGCGCACCGTCGACGTCCACGTCGCCCAGGTGCGCGCCAAGCTCGGTGGCGCCAGCCCGATCCGCACCGTCCGCTCCGTCGGGTATGCCGCCGCGCGGGCTCCGCACGAGGGCGCCGCCCCTGCCGCGGACGAGGCACGAGAGCACGGGCCGCGACCGTGACGGGCTCGCGGGGGACGCTGTCGCGACGGATCGTCCTGCTCGCCGTGGGGATCGCCGTCCTGACGGCTCTCCTGGCCGGCCTGCTCGCCGTCGGGCTGACCCGCACGTCCGCCGACGACTCGGCCCGGCGCACGCTCTCGCGCATCGCCGACGCTGCCGCCGAGCGCGCCGACTCGGGCGTCGTCGCGCGGGCGGCCCAGAACAAGGCGGTCCGCACGCTGGGCGCCCTGGGTATCGAGTCCGCGAGCGTCGGACGCGGGGGTGCCGTGACCTCGACGAGCGCCCTCGCCCGGGACGCCCTGACCCCGGCCCGGCAGAACGCCCTGCTCGCCGGCCGCACCCTCTCGACCCGCGACGACCTCGGCGGCACGCTCGTCCTCGTCGAGGGCCGGCCGACCGACGCCGGGGGCATCATCCTCGTCCAGCGCAGGTCCGACGCGACGGCCGACTCCGACCGGCTCGTGCGCCGCGTCCTGCTCGCGCTCGCCATCGGCGCGGTCGTCGCCGTCGTCGTCAGCGTCGCCGTCGCGAGGCGCCTGTCCCGGCCGCTGCGACGGACGGCCGACGCGGCACACGCCCTCGCGGCCGGTCAGCGCGACGTCCGGGTGCCGGTCGAGGGTCCCGACGAGGTCGCCGAGGTGGCGAGCGCCCTCAACTCCCTGTCGAGCTCGCTGTCCCGGTCCGAGGGCCGCCAGCGCGACTTCCTCCTCTCGGTGTCGCACGACCTGCGCACGCCCCTCACCGGCATCAGCGGCTACGCCGAGTCGCTCGCGAGCGGCGTCGTCCCTCCCGAGGACACCGCCCGGGTCGGCGGCGTCGTCCTCACCGAGGCGAAGCGTCTCGAGCGGCTCGTCGGCGACCTGCTCGACCTCGCGCGGCTCGGCGCCGACAGCCCGAGCGTCCACCCCGAACGCACCGACCTCGTCGCCCTCGGCCACGAGGTCGAGTCGGTCTGGTCCCGGAGGTGCGCCGCCGTGGGCGTGCCCTTCGCCTTCGTCCCGGCCGTGGGAGACGTGTGGACGGTCACCGACCCGGCTCGGGTGCGCCAGCTCGTCGACGGCCTGCTCGAGAACGCTCTGCGGGTCACGCCCTCCGGCCGCCCGATCGTCGTCGAGGTGCGCCGCGAGCCCAGCTCCCCCACGGACGTGGCCGTCGTCGAGGTGCGCGACGGCGGTCCGGGACTGACCGACGACGACCTCGCCGTCGCCTTCGAGCCGTCGGTGCTGCACGAGCGCTACCGCGGCATCCGCCCTGTCGGCACCGGCCTCGGCCTGGCCATCGTCGGGCGGCTCGCCCAGCTGCTCGGCGGGACCGTCGAGGCCGGGCACGCCGCCGAGGGAGGCGCGCGCTTCACCCTGCGCCTCTCCCACGCCACGACGCACTGACGGTGCTGGCCCACCGCCAGGAGCGGACGGCATACGCCCTCGGTGCCGCGGCGCGGGACGCCCGTCGCATGGACCGGCGGATCGTCCTGCGTCCGGGGGGGTGATGACCCCACCGGACGCCGCACCATCGGCGGGACCACCTGGCCCTCGGAATGGGCCGGGCACTCCGGCGGTTGACGTGGCATGACCACCTGGGGCTTCATCGGCAGCGGCAACATCGGCGCCACCGTCGCCCGGCTCGCGATCGCGGCCGGACACGACGTCGTGCTGAGCAACAGCAGGGGTCCCGAGACCCTCGCGGACCTCGTGGCCGAGCTCGGTCCGCACGCCCGAGCCGCCACGACGCAGGAGGCGGCAGCGGCCGGTGACCTCGTCGTCGTGACGATCCCGCTCAAGGCGTACCGCGACGTGCCGGTCGACGAGCTCGCCGGCACGGTCGTCATCGACACCATGAACTACTACCCCCAGCGCGACGGCCAGATCGAGGCTCTCGACGACGGCTCCACGACGAGCTCCGAGCTGCTCCAGGCGCACCTGCCGCAGTCACACGTCGTCAAGGGCTTCAACAACATCTACTTCCAGCACCTGCGCGACCTCGCCCAGCCGCTGCTGCACGCCGGCGCGGACGGCCGCACCACCCTCGCCATCGCCGGCGACGACGCCGCCGCGAAGGACGCCGTGCGCCGAGCCTTCGACGCCATCGGCTACGACACCCTCGACCTCGGCCCGCTCGCCGAGGGCTGGCGCACCCAGCCCGGCCAACCGGCCTACGGGCTGCAGTACGCCAGGGACGAGGCCGACTGGACCGCCGGGGCTCGCCCGGTCAGCTCCGACGAGCTCGCCGGCCGCGCGGTGCGAGCCACCCGCGAGGCCTGACACCGCAACCCTCGACAGGCCGTTTGGGCGCCGGCCGCGCCGCCCGTAGAATCATCCGCGAGGGGAGTACTTCCTCGCGCGTTCCGGTCAGTACGGTGGTCCGACGACCACCCCGGTCCGTGGCCGACGGCAGTCGGTGAAGGAGACCTCAGACATCACGTTCTGAGGAGACCCATGCTCACTGCCCTGTCCGCCGCCACCCCGGCGCCGCCCGCTGGATCGACCGAGTCGATCGGCTCGCCGATCCTGTGGATCGCGACGATCGCCGGCATCGTCGCGCTCTTCGTCATCGACTTCCTCATCACCCGCCGCCCCCATGACCCGAGCATGCGCGAGGCGATCGGCTGGTCGGCCTTCTACATCGCGATCCCCGTCGTCTTCGGCGGCTGGCTGTGGTGGCAGTACGGCTCCCAGCAGGGCGTCGAGTACTACACCGGCTACATCGTCGAGAAGTCGCTGTCTGTCGACAACCTCTTCGTCTTCATCATCCTGCTCTCGGCGTTCGCCGTGCCGCGCGAGCTGCGCCAGCGGGTGCTGCTCATCGGCGTCGGCGGCGCCCTCGTGCTCCGCGGCATCTTCATCGCGCTCGGCGCGCAGATGATCGCGAGCTTCGCCTGGACCTTCCTGCTCTTCGGCGCGATCCTGCTCGCCACAGCGGTCAAGGTCGGGCGCGACGCCCTGTCGCACACCGACCACAGCATCGACGTCGACCAGCTGCGCAGCGTCAGGTTGATCCGCCGCTTCTACCCCGTCACCGACACCTACGCGGGCACCAGCCTCACGGTCCGCCAGGGTCGCACGCGGGCCCTCACGCCGCTGGCCCTCGTCGCCGTCGCGATCCTCGGCACCGACATCGTCTTCGCCATCGACTCCGTGCCGGCCGTCTACGGCATCACCGGCGACCCCTACCTCGTCTTCGCGACGAACGCCTTCGCCCTCCTCGGTCTCCGGGCGCTCTACTTCGTCCTCGAGGGCGCCCTGGCCAAGCTCGTGCACCTCGGCCACGGCCTGTCGCTCATCCTCGCCTTCATCGGCGTCAAGCTCGTCCTGCACTGGGGCCACGGCGTGTGGCCGGCCGTCCCGGAGATCCCGACGCTGCTCTCGCTCGGCGTCATCATCGGCATCCTCGCGGTCGTCACCGTGACGAGCCTGGCGGCCAACAAGCGGGCCGACGCCGCCCCGGACCCGGTCGCCGAGCCCGAGGACGAGGCGTCCTCGCTGCCGCACGCCTGACGGGACGTGGGCCGTCCGGCCGGCCACACGGCATACCCGGTCGTATGCCGTGCCGACCGTGAATGAGGGAGGCGTCCCGCTGGGTGCGGGGCGCCTCCCTCGACTGTGCACCCCGTCCGGCCCGTCCCCGGACGGGGTGCCGCGTCTCAGCTCGTCGCGCTCGGGGAGGGAGAGCCGCCGGACTGGGACGTCGTGACCTTGAAGACGACGAGACGGGCCGTCGGGTTCGTCGCACCGACGCCGGCGACGAGCGCCTTGGCGCCGACCGTGACGGCCCCGATGGTCGAGTCGGCGCCCTTGCCGTTGGAGCGGACGCGGACTTTGGTGTCGGCTGCGACGGCGAAGGTCTGCGAGAAGCCGTCCTTGGCCTTGACCGTGATCGAGCCCTTCGAGACGGCGGCGACGTCGCCGCGGATCGCCTGGTGGGTGACCGGACCGGACGTGCCTTCGGTGACCCACGTGCCGTGCAGCGCCCGGAGCATCCGGGCGCGCAGACCCTTGCGGTCGCCCTTCGCGGCGGCGGCCGCCACCTGGGTCGAGTCGTCGAGGGCCGGCGTCTCGACGGCCGCGGACACGAGGTCGATGGTGTCGCCGTCGCCGGCTGCCGAGTCCTGCATCGGCGCGGCACCGATGGCGCTGGCGGCGGTGCCGGTCGCGTCGGTCTTCGAGCAGGCGCCGAGCGCGAGGCTGCCGAGGACGAGGACCGCCGCCCCGAGGGCGGTGGAGCGCATGAGGCCGGTCGTCCGGCGGGTGTCGGTGTTCATGGCCCCTACGTTCGCGCACCCAGGTGAAGCCTCGGTCCGGGTCGTGTTCGGGTCATGTTCGGGCGGCGGCCGCTGGGCCCGAGCGCAGCCGCACCCGTCGGGGTCAGCGACACACAGGAGCCGCTGGGCGGCTGGCTCCACGCGGTGCCGCCGCGAGCGGAGGGCGCGCCGAGGCGGGCGTGTGCCGTCAGGCGAAGATCGGGCCCACGGCGGGGTACGCGGCGGTGAGGGCGGTGCGCACGGCGGTCAGTGACGGGACGTCCGTGCCGCCCTGGTAGCCGGTGTCGAGCCGCATCGGCTTGCCCCACGCGGTGAGGTCCTCGATCGTCGTGCCGGCCGCGGCACCGGACAGCTGCCCGAACCAGTCGGCGCGGCCGTACGTGACGTCGCCCCCGATGCAGACGAGGTCGACCCATGAGGGGTCGGCGAGGCACACGTTCTCGTAGGGGTCCGGGTGGTGCCGCTCGAGCACGACGAGGTCGGCCGGACGGCCCTCCGCGACGGCGCCGAGATGGTCGTCGAGCCCGGCGAGCCGCGCGGCGACGGACGTCACCATGGCGACGAGGTCGGCTGGGGCGATCGGGTGACCCTGGCGGGCGAGCTCACGGCGGGCGACCTTCATCTCTGCGAGCAGGCTCGTCGAGCCGGAGGGCAGCCAGTCGGCGCCGAGGGCGACAGGCATCCCGGCCGCGATGGCCTCGCCCGCGAGGGTCGTCTCGCCGTAGAGGCGCAGGTTGGACTGTGGCGACCACACGAGCCGGCAGCCGAGCTCTGCGACGGTGTGGAGGTCGTCGGCGGTCAGGGCGCTGCCGTGGATGATGTTCGTCGCCGACGTCGCCCCGCCGAGCGTCAGGAATCGCTGGAACTCCTTGGCGCTCACGGCATCCCCGCGCTTCCCCTCGCACAGGTGCAGGTAGAAGGCGTTGACGTCGCCGGCCGTGATCCGCGCCATGACGGCCTCGAAGCTCGGCAGCCCGAACGACCCCGAGGGCAGGTCGATCATCGAGCGCGCGCGGTGCGCGCCGAAGGCCCACTGGTCGAGGTTGCGCACGAGCGGCTCGGACGACGCGCTGCTCGCACCCGACGCGCCCTGGATGCCGGTGACGCCGCCCACGAGCGCGCGCACCTCGGCGTAGCGGGTCTGCGTCTTGGGCGGCACCTCTGTCAGCAGGAGGTTCTGCGGGTCGCGGACGAGAGCCTGGTAGGGCTTGGACCGACGCCACGCGTAGCGGTTGTCGTAGAGCTTCGGCGGCTCCCACGCGGCGAAGACGTTGAACTCCGGGTGTCCGTGGAGGTCGAGCAGGCCGGGCAGGATGACCCCGTCGGTCTCGAGCACGGCGACGTCGGTCGGCTTGCTCTTTGAGACTCGGTCGATGACCCCGCCCGAGACCGTGACGTAGCCGCTCGACCACGCCCCGTCGGGGGTGATGACGGCACCGTGCAGCGCGAAGGGGGCCGGGGGCAGCGCCCGGGAGCGGCGCGTCGGCTCGGGCAGCTCCTCGGTGATGCCGCGGGCGTACGCCTTGGCGAACGGGCCCGAGCCACCACCGGACCCGCCCGGATCCCAGTGCTCGCGGGCGGACGTCGTGCCGGCGCTGGGTCGTGCCGGCCGGGTCACAGAGCTGGCCATGTGCGGGCTCCCTTCGGGACGACGACGCTGATCGTCGCGCGCTTCGTCTGCTTGTCGTCACCGGTGCGGGTCGCCCACGCGTCGACGTCGCGCCACCACGCGGGCGCGCCAGGTGGGAGGTCGACCTCCGGGATGGGTGCGAGGTCCGTGGGACCCCACGTGGCGGCATACGGCGTCAGGTCGGTGGGCCCCTCGGGGGTCACGTGCGCGGCGAGGTCGCCGAGGTGGTCGTTCCAGTTCGCAAGCTGCGAAGCGGTCGTCTCGGCGAGCGGCTTGCCCGACGCACGCGCGAATCCCTCTGCGTAGGTGGGGTGCCGGATTGCTGCGAGGTGCAGCGACGCAGCGGTGGCGGGCTGGGTCCGTGCCCACGCGGCATACGCCGTCGCCGCGAGGTCGCCGAGCGCGACGACGGCCGTGACGTCGGTGCCGACGAGAAGGGCGTCGAGCCAGCGGTGCCGGTAGGCCGCGATGGCGGCGTCCTTGGCGTGGCGGCTGCCGGCCGCCTGCCCGAAGACGCTGTAGAGGTAGACGTTGACCATGGCGTATGCCGTGTGGACGCCGATCTTGGCCAGCAGCCCCTGGACGCGCTGGCCGGCCTCACCGACGAGGATGCGGCGCGAGATCGCCTCGTGCGTCGCCGGATCCTGGCCGAGGACGAGCACGCGCGCGCTGCCGTCGAGCCGGCCGCGGTGGAAGACAGGCCCCCACTCGGTGCGGAAGTCGGCCGACGGGTAGACGTCGTCACCGGGGTAGTCGGCGACGAGCGACGCGAAGGGCTCGGCGCCGTAGCCGACACAGCTCTGGTGCACCACGGCCATGGCAGACCTCCACCCGATCGAGAGCCGTTGTCAGTGCAGGGTCTCTCGACGGTAGTCCTGATACATCGACCCCGTCGGCGCTTTCGTGCCGGTGGAGGTCAGTCCTCGCCGGCCGCGCGGCGCAGCAGGAGCGCCCTCTCGGCGTCGTTCTGCGTCATCCCGGCCGCGCGGGCGAACTCGGCGCGGGCCTCCTCGTCGCGGCCGAGGCGGGCGAGCAGGTCGCCACGGACGCTCGGCAGCAGGTGGTAGTCGGCGAGCGCGCCTGACGCCACGAGTCCGTCGACGACCTCGAGTGCGGCGGCCGGCCCGTCGGCGTAGGACAGGGCCACCGCACGGTTGAGGTCGATGACGGGCGACGGGCGGTTGGCTCCGAGCTGGGAGTAGAGCGCGACGATGCGCGCCCAGTCGGTGGCGTCGGCCGTGCGGGCGCGGGCGTGGCAGGCGGCGATGGCGGCCTGCAGCACGTACGGGCCGGTCGCCCCGCGGCCGGGGTCGACGAGAGACACGGCGCGCTCGAGGGCGGCGAGCGCGTGGCGGATGAGGGCCCAGTCCCACTTCGTGCGGTCCTGGTCGAGGAGCAGGACGGGCTCGCCGTCGCGACCGATGCGGGCCCGCGTGCGCGAGGCCTGGATCTCCATGAGGGCGAGCAGGCCGTGCACCTCGGGCTCCCCGGGCGCGAGGGCCGAGAGCACGCGCCCGAGCCGGATGGCCTCCTCCATGAGGTCGCCACGCACCCAGTCGCGACCTGACGTGGCGGCATACCCCTCGTTGAAGATGAGGTAGACGACCTCGAGGACCGACGCGAGACGTGGTGCCAGCTCGGCACCCGACGGCACCTCGATGGTGACGCCGTCCTGGCTCAGGGTCTTCTTCGCCCGCGAGATGCGCTGGGCGATGGTCGGCTCGGTGGTGAGGAAGGCCCGGGCGATCTCGCGCGTCGTCAGGCCACCGATCATCCTCAGCGTCAACGAGATTCGCGCCTGGGCGGTCAGGGCGGGATGGCACGCGGCGAAGACGAGGCCGAGGACGTCGTCGTCGATGTCCTCGAGCGCGGCGTCGAAGTCGCCCTCGGCCAGGTCGGCCATGCGCAGCTCCTCCATGTGTCCCACCTGCTGCAGCTTGCTCGCGAGGTTGACGTCGCGCCGAATGCGGTCGATGGCCCGCCGCCTCGCGGTCGCCGTCAGCCAGGCACCCGGCTTCGTCGGGATGCCGTCGCGGGGCCACTGCTCGAGCGCCTGCACGAACGCGTCCTGCGCGAGGTCCTCGGCGAGGCCGACGTCGCCGACGACGCGGGCCACGACGGCCGTCACCTTGGCGGCCTCCATGCGCCACACCGCCTCGAGCGTGCGCTGGACGTCGTCGTGGGATGCCCGGGTGGCCTGTGACGTGGTCTCGTCGGTCTGGTCGGCGGTGGATGACACCCCGACACTGTGGCACGAACCGGTGTCGGTTCAGCCCTGGGCGGCGTTGCGAGCGGCCTCGGCGCGCATCTGCTCGTCGCGCTCCCGCAGCTCGGGTGAGAAGGCGTCGCCGAAGTCCTCGGCGGCGAACACCTGGCGCAGCTCGAGTGCCTGACCGGGGTCGGGTGCGCACGACACCGGCCACTTCCGGAGCCACTCGAGCGCCTCCTCGCGGGAGCTGACGTCGATGATCGAGAAGCCGGCGACGAGCTCCTTCGCCTCGGCGAACGGCCCGTCGGTGACGACCCAGTCGCCGTCCTCGTACGTGACGCGGGCACCCTTGGCGGTGGGGTGGAGCCCCTGCCCGTCGACGAAGACGCCGGCCTTGAGCATCTCCTCGTTGTAGGCCTGCATGTCGGCGAACTGCTGCTCGGTGCCGGTCGTGCCCTGCTCGGTCTCGGGGGTGCTGTGGACGATGATCATGAAACGCATGGCGGTCTCCTCCTGCGGTCGGTGCACGGTCGTCGGACCCTGCTCACCTCTACGTCGAAGGCGTCGGACGCTTCTCGACACGACACCCGAGAATCCTTCGGCGACGGCTCAGTGACGGTCCGGTCGTCCGATGCTGGCACGGACGCGGCCGGCGAGGGCGCGGTAGAAGTCGGCGTTCGCGAGATAGCGGTAGTGGTCGGTCGCGAGGCTGCCCGTCGCGAAGAACGCCGAGTCGTCGACGCCCTCGACGATGCCCTCCGCGCGGAAGCTCAGCAGGTCGGCGTGGTCCCACACGTTCCACCAGCCACCGAGGTGCTCGCGAGGAGGGTGTGCCGCCGGGCCGGGTCCGCGCTCGGGCGCGCTCTCGAGGAAGAGTCCGAGCTCCTCGAAGAGGCCGACCTGCGACGCGGCCGCGCACCAGTAGTCGATGCGGATCCCCCGGTGCTCCGGCATCTGGGGCAGGAAGTGGGTGACGAGGTCGTAGACGATCTGCCCGCCCATGCTGTGGGTGAGCACGACGAGCGGCTCGTCCCGGCTCTCGGCAGCGAAGGCCGCCGCGTCGAGGCCGGCGAGGACACGTTCGACGATCGGTCCCGGAGCCTCGGCACTGCCTCGCGTCGAGACGTAGGTCAGGACGTCGCCGAGGAAGACCGGTACGAAGTCCTCGAGCGGCCGGCGCAGCGACGTGGCCGCCCCGCGCAGACGACGGATGCGTCGCGGCTCGGGGATGACGTCGTCGACGAGCTCGTCGGCTGCCTCCGCCACGGCGCCTGCAGCGTCCTCCGCCGCCTCCGGCAGGTCGAGCGGGCGCGAGACCAGGGACCGGCCGCCGAACGCGAAGTGGGCGCCGAGGTCGCCCCAGTAGATCCGCATGATCGGCACCCCGGTGGGGTCGTCCGAGACGGCGGGCGCGACGTGCTCACGCAGGTGCGCCTCGATCGTGGGCCACGGGACCTCGCCGAAGGCCCGCGTCGCCCGCGCGAGAGTGGGGTCCTCGTCGCGGACCGCGACGCCGTGGACGAAGACGATCGGCACGCGGGGGCCCGTCGTCCGGGTCTAGAGCTCGAGCCGCGCGGTCGCGGCCGACTCGACGCCCTCGCGGAAGGCGACGCCTGCCCGCGCCGCCTGCGCGACGGCCTCGAGCACCGGGACGAGGCCGTCGTCGTCGACGTGGCCGGTGACCTCGTCGGCGACGGCCTTGACCTGGTCGGGGGCGTTGCCCATGGCGACGCCCCACGCGGCCCAGTGCAGCATCTCGAGGTCGTTGCGCTGGTCGCCGCACGCGACGGTGTGGATCGGCTCGACGCGCAGCTGGCGACGGACGAGCTCGAGCGCACTCGCCTTGGACACGCCCTCCGGGTTGATGTCGAGCCACGCGGACCAGCCGACGGCATACGACACCCCGTGCAGACCGGCTCGCTCGACCATCTCCATGAACTCCTCGGCCGTGGCCTCGGGCTGGCGAAGGGTGACGCGCGTGACGGGGTGCGCGATGAGCTCGTCCCAGTCGACCTCGCGCGACTCACCCATCAGCTCGCCGTCGGGGAAGTGCTTGCTCACCTTGAAGCCGACGCCGGGCTCCTCGACGGCGATGAGCGCGTCGGGGAGGGCGACGCGCATCTTCTCGAGCACCGCCTGGGGGTCGAAGGTCACCATGTCGATGATCGAGTAGCCCTCTGCCGCAGACGGGTCGAGGCGGAGCGTCAGCGCACCGTTGGAGCAGATCGCGTAGCCCTGGCGCAGACCGAGAGCCTCGAGGATCGGCGTCGTCGCGATGATCGACCGGCCCGTCGCGATGACGACGGCGACGTCGTCGGGCAGGGCCTGGACGGCGTCGCGGACGCGGTCGGAGAGCTCGCCCATGTGGTTGAGAGTCGTGCCGTCGAGGTCGAGGGCGAGCAGTCGCTGTGCCATGCGCTCACCGTATCGCCCGGCTCGAGTCGCCCATGCAGGCCCGGACACTCGTCGCCCGCGCGCCGCACAGCCGTCACCGCCCCGTCGCCCGAATGTCGCCAGGTCACTGCTCCACCACACGACGCACCGCCGCAGGCGCGGCCCGCTGCGGTCGGCTCGCCGCGACCTCAGGCGAGGCGACCGAGCGCGTCCTCGATGCCGCGGTGGAGCGTCGGGTAGGCGTAGATCATCGAGCGGAGCCGCTCGATGGGGACCTCGCCGTGCACGGCGACGGCGAGCGCGCCGAGCACCTCTCCCCCGGCCGGACCCATCGTCGTGGCGCCGACGAGGACGCCGCGGTCGGCGTCGGCGACGACCTTGATGAGACCGTCCGCCTTGGCGATCCAGCCGCGGGTCGTCTCGCCGAGCTGGGTCACGCCCACCTGGACGTTCGCGAGCTTCTCGCGAGCCTGGGCCTCCGTCAGCCCGACGGCACCGACCTCGGGATCGGTGAACGTCACGCGCGGGAGGGCGGCATACTCGGCCGGTGGGCCGTCGTCGCCGAGGACGTCACGGATGACGACACCCGCCTGGTACATCGAGACGTGCGTGAAGGCGCCCTTGCCGGTGATGTCGCCGACGGCCCAGACGCCGTGGGCGACGCGGCAGCGGTCGTCGACGGGCGCGGTGCGCGAGCCCTTGGCGACGCCGACCGTGTCGAGCCCGACGGCGGCGGGGTCGGCGCGGCGGCCGGTGGCGACGAGGAGCTTCTCAGCCGCCAGCGTCGAGCCGTCGGCGAGCGTGACCGTGAACGTCGAGCCGTCGTGGGTGACCTTCTCGGCGCCGACACCCACGCGGACGGAGATGCCGTCCGCCTCGAGCGCACTCTCGAGGTGGTCGGAGACCTCCGGCTCCTCGAGCGCGAGGATGCGGTCGGCAGCCTCGACGATCGTCACGTCGACGCCGAATCGGGCCATGACCTGGCTCAGCTCGCAGCCGATGGCGCCGCCGCCGAGCACGACGATCGACCCGGGCAGCTCGGTGGCCTCGACGATGTCGTGGTTGGTCCAGTAGGGCGTGTCCGCGAGGCCGTCGACGGGTGGGATCGCAGCAGTCGTGCCGGTGTTGACGACGATGCCCGTCGTCGCCGTGTAGGCGGTGCCGTCGACGTCGACGCGTCCCGGCCCCGCGATGCGGGCCGTGCCGCGGACGAAGGTCGCGCCCTTGCCGGTGAGTCGCTCGACGGCGACCCTGTCGTCCCAGTCGTCGGTGGCCTCCTCGCGGATGCGCGTGGCGACGACCGACCAGTCGGGCAGGACGTCGCCGACCGACCCGGCCAGCCCGTCGACACGACGGGCCTCGGCGAGCGCGTCAGCGGCGCGGATCATCATCTTCGACGGGATGCAGCCCCAGTAGGGGCACTCGCCCCCCACGAGTCTGCGGTCGACGCCGAGCACGCGCAGGCCGCGCTCGGCGAGGCTCCCGGCGACGTGCTCACCGCCCGGTCCGAGCCCGATGACGATGACGTCGAAGGTGTGGTCGGTGTCGGTGGCCATGCCACAGCCTTACCCGCCGGAGCCCCGCTGGGAAGAGCGGGCGTATGCCCTCGGGTCGACGCGCGCTCGCCGGTCGACGGGGCGCGCCGGGAGAAGCGGGCCCGGACCGGGTCCTGGGCGGCCAGCACGCTGCCGACCACGAGGACCATCGCGACGAGGTGCACCGGACCGAAGCGCTCACCGAGGAGTGCGACGCCGAGCAGGACGCCGACCACCGGGTTGACGAGGCCGATGATCGAGGCGGAGGTCGGGCCGAGGATCGCCAGGCCCCGGAACCACAGGACGTAGGCGACGCCGCTGCCGAGGAGACCGAGGTAGACGAGCGCCCCCACGGCGGGCAGGTCGAGGGGCGGTGGCGCGCCCTCGACGACGAGCCCGATCGGCAGGAGGACGAGGCC
The DNA here is from genome assembly GCF_052115065.1 of Terrabacter sp. 2TAF16. Lineage (NCBI taxonomy): Bacteria > Bacillati > Actinomycetota > Actinomycetes > Micrococcales > Intrasporangiaceae > Terrabacter > Terrabacter sp. 2TAF16. The sequence continues at coordinate 260,839 of NZ_JBFRFZ010000003.1, read as the reverse complement.
ACCCGCGACGAGCTGCCACGACGTCATGGTGACGACGTCGTCGGTGGGCGCCCACTTCCTCGTGAGGACGAAGCCGCACGACGACAGCACGACGGCGAGGAGCCCGGCCCCGAGACCGACCGGGTCGAGCGGCTTGTCGAGGCCGTTCTGGAGCACGAGCAGCGCGACCCCGACGAGGCCGACCAGCCCGGCCGCCACCGAGACCCGGGCAGGTCGCTGGCCCAGGAGCAACCACGAGACACCCATCGTCACCATGGGGGCGGTCGCGACGAGCGTGGCGCCGAGGCCGCTCGGGAGGCGGTAGGCCGCGAAGAAGAGGAGCGCGTAGAAGAGCCCGATGTTGAGCGAGCCGACGACGAGCGAGCGCCACCACCAGTCGCCCCGGGGCAGGCGCCGGAGCCACAGGAGCATGAGCAGGCCGACGGGCAGGGCTCGCACGGTGGCGGCGAAGAGCGGACGGCCGGGTGGGAGCCACTGCTGCGTGACGGCATACGTGGATCCCCAGATGGCGGCGGGGAGCGCCGTCAGCGCGATGTTCGTCCAGCTCGCTCGATTGCCTTCCATGGAAGGTAAAATACCTTCCGGAGAAGATATATTCCACCCATGGAGCACCACGAGGACCACGCCCAGCACGTCGTCGACCAGTGGGCCGCCGTCCGCCCCGAGCTCGACGTCACCCCGGTGCTCGTCATCGGCCGCCTGCACCGCGTCGCCCTGGCCCTGACGACCGAGCTCGTCAAGGTCTACAACGCGCACGGTCTCGGCGAGGGCGACTTCGACGTGCTCGCCACCCTGCGCCGCACCGGGGAGCCGCACGAGCTGACCCCGACCGAGCTGATGGACCAGACGATGGTGACCTCGGGCGCGGTGACGAAGCGGCTCGACCGGCTCGAGGGCGCCGGGCTCGTCGAGCGCCGGGTCGCAGGCGGCGACCGCCGCAGCCGCATCGTCGTGCTCACCGAGAAGGGGCGCGAGCTCATCGATCGCGCGGCGCCCGAGCACTTCGCCAACGAGGCGCGCCTGCTCGAGCCACTCAGCACGTCGGAGCGCGCCACCCTCGCTCGCCTGCTCGGCAAGCTCGGCGCCTCGCTCGGGGTCTGACGCGGCGTCTGACCCGAGGCCGGATGCCGTGGACGGACGGACGCCCCCGGCCGCGGCGGCCTACGCTCCAACCCCATGACCGTCACGTCGCTGGTGCTGCTCGGCGTCGCCGCGCTGCTCATCGGCTTCGCCAAGACGGCCATCGGCGGGGTCGCGAGCATCTCCATCGCGATCTTCGCCTTCGTGCTGCCGACGAAGGAGTCGACGGCGGCGATCCTGCTGCTGCTCCTCATCGGTGACGTCGTCGCCGTCTGGCACTATCGCCGCGACGCCGACACCGGCCTGCTCAAGCGGCTCATCCCGGCCGTGCTGCCCGGACTCGCCCTCGGCGCCCTCTTCCTCTCGTGGGTCGACGACACGACGCTGCGTCGCGCGATCGGCGGCCTCCTCCTCGTCCTCGCGGCGCTCCAGCTCGTCCTCACGTGGCGCTCCCCCGACACGGCCCGGGTCGGCTCCTCGCGCGCCGCCGCGCTCGGCACGGGGGCGGCCGCGGGCTTCGCGACGATGACGGCGAACGCTGCCGGCCCGGTCATGACGCTCTACCTCGTCGCGCAGGGCGTCGAGAAGCGCCGCTTCCTCGGCACCGGAGCGCTCTTCTTCTTCGGCGTCAACCTCTGCAAGCTGCCCTTCAGCATCGGACTCGGCCTCTTCAGCGTGGAGACCCTTTGGCGCACGGTGCTGCTCGCTCCGCTCGTGCTCGTCGGCACCTGGCTGGGGCTCCACACCGCACGGCGCCTCAGCCAGACCCGCTTCGACCAGCTCGTGCTCGCCGCGACCATCGTCTCGGCACTCGCGCTCGTCGTCCGCTGAGGCTCATCGACGTTCGCCCCGGTTCGCCGCCTAGGGTGCTCGTCATGAGCCGCGCCGCCGACGACCTCGATCTCATCCGCGCCTCCCGACAGGCCTGGGGAGGTCTCGAGACGCTCCACGTGCTCGGTTACTTCGCCGACGACGTGCGCGACGCCTATGTCGCCCTCGGCCTGCACCCGCGCCTCAGCTACTTCGCCGCGCGGTCGGCCGCCTTCGGTGCGGTCGGGCCCGAGGTCCCGACCGCGACGTTCTACGTCTTCGCACCGTGGCTGCATGCCAAGGCCCTGCCCGCGTCGTGGGCGGCGGCGAGCCCCGAGCAGGTGCAGCAGGCCCGTCGCGACGGCATGGCCGTCGTGCTCGACCGCGTCGTCGGCGACACCGACGTCACCGAGCTGCTCGCCCTTTCCCGTACCGTCTGCGCGGGCCTCACGGCCCCCGGCCGCCCGTTGTATGCCGCTCACGCCGGACTCGCGTGGCCGGACGAGCCGCGCCTCGCGCTCTGGCACGCCGCGACCCTCATCCGTGAGCACCGCGGGGACGGCCACGTGGCAGCGCTGCTCCGCGCCGGGCTCGACCCGGTCGAGTCGATCGTCATCGGCGGCCTCTTCTCCGGCAACACCGGCTTCATGCGGTCGAGCCGCGGCTGGTCGGACGACGAGTGGGCGGCCGGCGTCGAGCGGCTCACCGAGCGGGGGCTCGTCGACGGCGATGCGCTCACGGAGGAGGGGCTCGCGTTCCGCAAGGACCTCGAGCGCGAGACGGACCGGATGGCCCTCGAGGGCTGGGCGCACCTGGGGCTCGAGGGCACGCGCCGGGTCGCCGAGCTGGCCGCGCCGCTGCGGGCGGCCGCACTCGGCAGCGGCATCCTCCCCGACTGGATCAGCTCCCGCGGCTGACCTGCCCCCACCGCGGTTCGAGGTGATCCTGCGACGCACGCTGGTGTCGGGATCACCTCGAACCAGCCGGACCCGGCGGTGCCGGGGGTGCCGCGCCGACCGTCAGGGGGTGAAGGCGTCGCGGAAGCGTTTCAGCGCCACCTCGTCGTCGCCTGACGCGAAGCCCTCGAGACCGACCGGACCGGAGTAGCCCATCTCGACGAGGGCGCGCGCGATGGCCGGATAGGCGATCTCGCCGGTGCCGGGCTCCCGACGGCCGGGCACGTCGGCCACCTGGATCTCGCCGATGTGCGGCAGAGCCCGGCGGCAGAGCTCGATGAGGTTCCCCTCGCCGATCTGGGCGTGGTAGAGGTCGAGCATCAGCTTGAGGTGCGGGCTGTCGACGGCCTCGACGAGGGCCAGGCAGTCGGCGGCGGTCGCGAAGGGCACGCCGGGGTGGTCGACGGCAGTGTTGAGGTTCTCGAGCACGAACGTCACGCCCTCGCGCTCCCCCAGCTCGGCGATGCGCCCGAGCGTGCGCTGGGCCGTCAACCACATCGGGCCGGTCGCGACCGGCTCAGGCCGCACGGGCAGGCCGCGGTCGTCGAGGCCGGTGCCGTGGAGGTTGAGCCGCGGGATGCCGAGCCGCTGCGCCACCGGCACCGACTCGGCGGCGGTCGTGAGCAGCTCGTCCGCCCCCTCCGCGTCGCTGAGCCGGCCGCGGACGTAGCCCGTCATCGACGAGTAGACGACCCCTTCGTCACGCAGGGCGACGAGCTCGTCGACGTCGTGGCGCGTCCAGTCCCAGATCTCGACCTGGAAGCCGAGCGCGTGGATGCAGCGCACCCGCTCCGCGAAAGGCAGGTCGAGGTAGACCATCTCGGCGCTCACCGCGAGCGTGAACGGGCTCGCCATCAGGCACCCGCTCCGGTCGCCACGCGGTCGGCGTCGCGGATCGTCACGGTGCCACCGGTCTCGACGGCCTCGACGCAGGCGAGCGCGATCCGCAGCGCGGCACGGGCGTCCTCACCACCGACCTGCGTGGGCCCACCGGTGCGAACCGCGGTGCAGAAGGCGGCGAGCTCGGCGGCATACGCGTCGGTGAAGAGGTCGGTGTCGGCGCGGGCCGTCGGGCTCGCGACCCCGGCCGCGCTCCAGTGCGCCGCGCTGAGGTGGGCCGGGCTGCCGGCGGTGATCATGCCGGCCGAGCCGAAGACCTCAGCGCGCACGTCGTAGCCGTAGGCGGCCGAGAAGCTCGCCTCGGCGACGGCGATCGCGCCGTTGTCGTAGCGGATGGTCACGACGGCGGTGTCGAGCAGGCCCGCGTCCTTGAAGTCGGGTGCGACGAGGGCGTCCGCCATGACGGAGACCTCGACGGCCGTCGCGCCGACGTTGAACCAGTTGAGCGCGTCGAAGTCGTGGATCAGCGTCTGGGTGAAGATCGTCCACGGCGGCACGCCGTCCGGGTCGGCGAGGCCGGGGTCGCGGGTGAGCGAGCGGAGCAGCTGGGGCGTCCCGATGCCCCCGGCGGCGACCGTCTCGTGGGCGGCGGCGAAGTCGCGGGCGAAGCGACGGTTGAAGCCCACCTGCAGGGGTATGCCGGCAGCTCGGGCCGCGGCGACGGCGCGGTCGGCGTCGGCGAGGGTCATCGCCATCGGCTTCTCGACGAAGACGGCCTTGCCGGCCTCCGCAGCCGCGATGACGAGGGCGGCGTGCGCGGTGCTGGCGCACGTGATGGCGACGGCCTCGACCCGCGGGTCGTCGATGAGGGCCTGCGCGTCGGTGAGCCAGTCGACGCCGAGCTCCTCGCCGAGCCGCTCGGCCGCGGCCGCCCGGGGGTCGGCGACGGCGACGAGCTCGGCCTCCCCGAGCCTCCGAGCCAGCGTCGTGGCGTGGTGGGTGCCGATGCGGCCGGCTCCGATGAGACCGATCCGGACCGGGTCGATGCGCGTCATGGGCTGCTCCTTCGCAGATGGTGACTAGAGCGCTCTAGTTCGTGACTCATTGAAGCGCCCCACCGCCACGCCGGTCAAGGGCTAGCCGACATTCATGGAGCGCTCTAGAGTCGCGACGTGGGCAGCGAGAGAGTGACGATGGAGCACGTCGCCGCACGTGCGGGCGTCTCGCGCGCCCTCGTGTCGATCGTCTTCCGCGGTGTCGCCGGCGCGTCCGAGGCGACCCGCGAGCGCGTCCTCGCCGCCGCACGCGAGCTCGACTACCGCCCGGACACCCGCGCCAGCCGCCTGGGCAGCAGCCGCACCCGCACGCTCGGCGTGACGTTCGCCGTCGGGCACGCCTTCCACGGCGACCTGCTGGAGAGCCTCTACACGCACGCCGACGCGGCGGCCTACGAGCTCGTCCTGAGTGGCGTCACGCCGTCACGCTCGGAGGTGGCCGCGGTCGAGACCCTGCTCGCCGAGCGGTGCGAGGGCATCATCCTGCTCGGCAGCAGCCAGGAGACGGCCCAGCTCGAGCGACTCGCCGCACGCCTTCCCGTCGTCAGCGTCCTGCGGCCCGTCCCCGGTGGCGGGGTCGGCGTCGTGCGCACCGACGACGCCGCGGGGCTGCGCCTGTCCGTCGAGCATCTCCGTGGCCTCGGCCACCGACGGGTCGCCTTGCTCGACGGCGGTCGCATCGCGGGCGCGGCCGGGCGGCGACGCGGCTACCGCACGGCGATGCGCCGCTCACCGGCCCTGACCGAGATGGTCCTGCCCGGCGGCGTCAGCGAGCTCGAGGGAGCCCAGGCGGCCCGCGCCTTCCTCGGGCTCGGCGCGCGCGAACGACCCACGGCCGTCGCGGCCTTCAACGACCGCTGCGCGATCGGCTTCGTCGACGTGGTGCGGCAGGCCGGGCTCCACGTGCCCGGTGACGTGTCCGTCGTCGGCTTCGACGACATCACCGAGGCGGGCTACCCGCACGTGGCCCTGACGACGGTGCGCCAGGACGCCGAGCGGCTCGGTGCCGAGACCGTGCGCACCCTCGCCGAACGGCTCGACGGCAGGGCCTCGGCCGGAGGTTCCGGCACGACACGGCCCGCCCCGGTGGTCATCGAGCCCGAGCTGGTCGTGCGTGCCAGCACGGCTCCGGCCACGCGCCGCGGCGTGCGCTCGTGAAGCCGCATGATGTCCTCGGTCGTGACGTCGGGTCGGACGTGCGCGTGCAGTTCACGAGCCTCCGGGGCCGGGTCGTGCGGTCGTTGTCCCTCGGGGGCGACGCGCCCCGCACGACGCCGCTCGTCGTCGTCCTCCCCGGGCTCGGTCTGACGTTCTACACGATCCCGACCGCGCGAGCCCTCGTCGCCCGCGGCCTTGCCTGCACGGTGCTCGACCTGCCCGGCTTCGGTTCCGACCTGCCACGTCCGGCGAGCCCCTCGATCCACGCCGCGGGCCTCACCGCGGCGCGCTGGATCGAGGCCCAGGCCACCGGGCACCCCGTCGTCGTGCTCGGCCACTCGACGGGCGGGCAAGCAGCTCTGACCGCCGCCCTCGCCCTCAGTGCCCGCCGTCGGGACTTCTCGCTCGTGCTCGCCGGGACGACCTTCGCCCCCGAGCAACGCCGCCTGCACCGTCTGGCCCGGGCCACCCCCTTCGCCTACCGCGACGACCGCCTCGACCAGGTCGACGCGATGGAGGTCTACCGGGGTCGCACCGGCATCATCGCGATGCTCCAGTCGGGGATCCACGACGCCCCCGAGGAGCGGATCGCGCACCTGCCCGTACCCGTGACGGTGACCGCGGGGGTGCACGACGCCTTCGTGCCGGTCACGTGGCTCGACCAGCTCGCCTCGTCCGCCGACAGCGCGCCGAGCGTGCGCACGTCACTGCTCGGCGGCTCGCACAACAACCTCTTCACGCACCCGGAGGAGATCGCCGGGCTCGTCGTGCGGGCAGCGGCCGACGCCACGGCCGCGGCCGCCGTCTGAGCCGTCCGGAATGGCAGGGTGGACCCATGCCGACCTACCCGTCCGACGACGGCACCGAGCTCGCCTACCGCACCGAGGGCACCGGCGACCCGCTCGTCGTCTGGCCCGGCGGCCCCGCCCGGGACGCGGCGTACCTCGGGGACCTCGGCGGACTCGCGCGAGTGGCCGGGCGCACGCTCGTCGTCCCGGACCCACGCGGCACCGGCGACTCCCCGGACCCGGCCGACCCGACGGCATACGGCCCGTCGCGGCTCGCCGACGACCTCGACGCGCTCCGCGCCCACCTCGGGCTCGAGCGCATCGACCTCCTCGGCCATTCCGCCGGGGCATCCGTGTGCCTGCTGTATGCCGCACGCCACCCTGCACGCGTCGGTCGCCTCGTGCTCGTCGCCCCCGGCACCTCGGCGGTGGGCCTCGACATCAGCGAGGACGACTGGGAGGAGCGCGTCGCGCTGCGCTCCGGCGAGCCGTGGTTCGCGGCGGCCAGGGTCGCCCTCGACTCCGACGACGACTCCCCGGCGACGCGGCAGGCGATGTCGCCCTTCCTCTACGGGCCGTGGACCGAGGCCGCACGGCGGCACGCCGCGACGGACGAGGCCCAGCGCAACCGCGGGGGCACCCGGGCCTTCCGCGCCGAAGCCGTCGACACGGCCACGACGCGGGCGGCACTCAGGTCACTGACCGCCCCGGTGCGCGTCATCGTCGGCGAGCTCGACCTCATGCCGGGCCCGGAGGTCGGCGCGGAGCTCGCCGCGCTCTTCGTCGACGGCCGCTCCGTCGTGCAGCCCGGCGCCGGCCACTTCCCCTGGGTGGACGACCCGGGCCGCTTCGCGCGCCTGGTGTCGGCCGCGCTGGAGGACTGAGGAGCGTCAGCCCGGGACGGGGTCGCGGCCCTGCCACGTGCAGACGCACGCCTCGTTGCCCTCGGGGTCGGCGAGGATCCAGAAGGCCGGGGCCCTCGAGTCGGACACGAGGTGTCCGCCGGCGGCCAGTGCCCGCCCGATGCGTCCGGGCGCCTCGTCGTGGGCGACGGTGACGTCGAGATGGATCCGGTTGCGTTGCGGCCGAGGCTCGTCCATCTGCTGGAACCACACGGCCGGGCCCAGGCGGAGCGGGTCCTGCACGTCGTCGCGGGCGATGACGTCCCACCCGAGCACGGCGTCCCAGAAGGGCCGGACGGCGTCGATGTCCATGGCGTCGATGGCGATCTCGACGACCGTGAGGGTCCCTGGTTGCGAGGTCAGCCCCATCTCGGCGACCACGGCGTCGACGGCCCGGCCGACCGCGATGTCGGCGTCGCTGACGCCACCGGCCGGCTCGGTCGACACGGCGAGGTGCACGAGGGCGCCGCGGACGTCGAGGTCGGGCTGCCGGCCCAGGGGCGCCGCCACGGCGCCGACCCGCGCGACGAAGTCGAAGGCTGTCGCGACGTCGGGCGCCTGCACCGTGAGGTGCATCCGCTGGAGCAGGAACCGCCACGTGGGGAGGGCGTCGGACGCCGCCTGTCGGGTCAGCTTGTCGGCCATGACCCGACCGTAGTCCGCCGCACCGACGCCCCGGCCCTCACGGCTCGCGTATGCCGCCGCGCCGGGTCGACCTGTCACCGCGCGGCGCCGTCGTGCCGCGGACCACGAGCTGCGGCTCGAGGACGAGCTCGACGGGCTCGGTGCGCCCCTCGTCGAGGCGCTGTGTCGCTGCCTCGACCGCAGCTGTCGCCATCGCCTCGGGGATCTGGCTGACGCTCGTGAGGTCGACGGTCGCGAGCCGCGCGATGAGGCTGTCGTCGTAGCCGACGACCGAGACGTCCCCCGGCACGTCGACACCGTCGCGCCGCAGGCGGTCGAGGAGGCCGAGCGCGGCCCGGTCGTTGAACGCGACGACGGCGGACGGCATACGCACGCGTCCACGGGCCGCCCGACCGTCGGCGGGCCCCGGTTCACGGCCCTTCGACGGTTCAGAGGGGAGGTGGAGGGCTGCGGCCGCGCGGGCGCCGGACTCCTCGTCTCCCCCGCCGTCGACGACGACGGCCGCGTCCGCGAGACCGAGGCGCTTCATGGCGCTGCGGTAGCCCTGTCGGCGCAGCGTGGCGATCGGCCCGCGCGGCCCGTCGACGAAGGCGATGTCGCGGTGACCCAGCCCGACGAGGTGCTCGACGGCGAGGCCGACGCCGACGTCGTCGGCCGCGCGCACGACGTCGATGCCGGCCGCCTGCGCCCGGCGGCCGATGGCCACGACGTGGTGCTCCTCGGCCAGCGCCGCGAGCTCGGCGTCGGGCAGCCGGGGACCGAGCAGCAGCAAGGCCTCGCAGCGGAAGTCGAGGAGCGACTCGACGGCGCGGCGCTCGTCGCGGGTGCGCGTCAGCGGGCTGACGACGATGTCGTAGCCGCGCTCGTCGGCGGCGGCCTGGAGGTCTTCGAGCAGCTCGGCGTGGAAGGTGCTGCTGACGTCCATCGTCACGCCGAGCAGCTGCGTGCGCCGCCGGGCTAGGAGGCTCGCGGTGCGGTCGGCGCGGTAGCCGAGCTCGCGGGCGGCGTCGAGGACGGCCTCGCGCGTCGCGGCACCCGGACCCGGGCGTCCACGCAGGACGAGGGACGCCGAGGCGGTGCTGACACCGGCCCGGGAGGCGACGTCCTCGAGGCGGGGGCGCGCGGGGCGGGACGGCATACGGCTCCTTCGGGTGGCGGCTCGGTGGCGGCGTCGGGAGGGACTCAGGACAGATTGTCAGAACAAAGTGTTGACAGGCGCGGGCGGCGCTCCGCACACTGGAGCCATCGTAACTTAAAGCGCTTTAAACCGCTCGTTGCGCCACCCTGACCGAGATGTCCAGAGAGGTACATCCCATGACGCAGTCACCCATCGGCGTCGCCGTCATCGGCGCCGGCATGGCGGGACGGGCGCACTGCGCCGGCTACCGCACCGCCCCCACGCTCTTCGACCCGCCGCTGCCGCCCATCCGGCATGCCGCCGTCATCGACGCGGACGAAGCCGTCGCCAAGGACGCTGCTGCCCGCTACGGGTACGAACGCCACGGCACCGACTGGCGCGAGCTGCTGACGGCCGACGACGTCCAGGCCGTCAGCGTCGTCGTCGCCAACCACCTGCACGGCGAGATCGTCGAGGCCCTCCTCGACGCCGGCAAGCACCTGCTCTGCGAGAAGCCGATCGCGGCGAGCATCGACGACGCCCGGGCCATGATCGCCGCCGCCGAGAAGCACCCGGACCTCGCGACCGGCACGGCCTTCGTCTACCGCCGCCAGCCCGCCGTCGCCGCGATCCGCGACCTGCTGCGCGACGAGCTCGGCGAGGTGAGTCACTTCAACGGCCGCTACTGGTGCGACTACGCCCGCAGCACCGAGACCCCGATGGCGTGGCGCTACAAGGGCGGCCCCGGCACCGGAGCCCTCGCCGACATCGGCAGCCACCTCATCGACCTCGCCGAGTTCCTCTGCGGGCCCATGGACTCCGTGAGCGGCGCGACGTTCACGACGAAGGTCACGGAGCGCGCCGTGCCGCTCGGCACGACCTACGGCCACGCCAGGGCCGAGCTGTCCGACGTGCGCGAGCCGGTCGAGAACGACGACGTCGCGACCTTCACCGCGCACTTCGAGTCCGGCGCCGTCGGCACCTTCTCGATCTCGCGCATCGCGCCGGGCCACGCGAACTCGCTCGCCTTCGACCTCATGGCCGAGCACGGCGCCGCGAAGTGGGACATGGACCGACCCGCCGAGTTCTCGGTCATCCGCAAGCTGCGCGACGACGGCCTCGACGGCTACAACCAGGTGCTCGCCGGCCCGGCCCACCCCTACGTCAAGGGCGGCCTGCCGATGGACTTCCCCGGCGTCTCCTTCGGTGTCGGCGACCTCTTCGGCTACCAGTGCCGCGCCTTCCTCGAGCAGGTCGCCGGCATCGAGGGTCTGCCGCCCGTCGCGACCTTCGAGGACGGCCTGCGCGACCTCACCATCATCGACGCGGTCACCCGCTCGGCCGCGGCCGACGGAGCGTCCGTCTCGCTCGCCTGACACGCGCTCGAACCCCTCACCACCCCCGAAACTTTCGAAAGGTTCGACCATGCAGCTCGGCGCCTACAACGCCTGCCTCGGCGACAAGCCCCTCGGCGAGGCCCTCGACATGATCGCGAGCCTCGGGCTCACGAGCGTCGAGATCAACTCCGGCGGCTTCCTGCCGCCCATCCACCTGCCCGTCGACGACCTCCGGGCGAGCGAGCAGGCCAGGCAGGACTACCTCGGCGAGTTCAGCTCGCGCGGCCTGACCCTGACCGCCCTCAACTGCAACGGCAACCCGCTGCACCCGGCCGCCGGCTTCCCGCACTCTCAGGACCTCATCGACTCGATCGAGCTCGCCGCGCTCCTCGGCGTCCCGCGCGTCATCACGATGTCCGGAGCTCCGGGCGGCGAGCCAGGCACCTCTGTCCCCGTGTGGAACCCGCTCCCGTGGTGGAGCCCCTTCCTCGACGTGCAGGACCACCAGTGGAGCGTCGCCGTGCCCTACTGGAAGGACATCCAGGCCCGGGCCGCCGCGGCGGACGTCCGCGTCGCCATCGAGATGCACCCGGGCAACATCGTCTTCAACCCGCGCACCCTGCACCGCCTCGTCGAGGAGACCGGAGCGACCCACGTCGGCGCCGAGATGGACCCGAGCCACCTCTTCTGGCAGGGCATCGACCCCGTCCTCGCCGTGGCCGACCTCGGCGAGCTCGTCTTCGTCGCCGCGGCCAAGGACACGCGCATCAACGACGCCGCGAAGGTCAACGGCGTCATCGACGACTCCTTCTACCGCGTCGCCCAGGGCGAGCCCGGCTACCTTCCGCTGGGTGGCGGCACGACCCTGAGCGGCTGGCCCAAGAGCCCCTCGTGGGACTTCGTCGCCGTCGGCCGCGGGCACGACACGGCCTACTGGACCGAGTTCCTCCGCGCCCTGCACAAGGTCGACCCCGACATGCCCGTCAACATCGAGCACGAGGACCAGGAGCTCGACCAGCTCGAGGGGCTGCGCTTCGCCGCCAACACCCTCATCGAGGCCGCGAAGGGCATCTGACGCCGCGCCGCCGCCCGGTTGAGGTAGGCGCGCCGCAGATTCTGCGGCGGCGATACCTCAACCGGGCGATCGGTGAGCGGCCCGTCAGTTCTGGCGGTCGCCGTTCCAGCTGATCTCCCACGTCGTGTTGTCGCCGTGCTGCTGGGTCCAGAACGTCCGCCAGGAGGTCGACGTCGTGGGCTGGGGCAGCTTGGCGCCGAGGAGACCGCCGACCGTCGGGTCGCCGTCGGAGACGTGGATGCCGGTGATCTCGTTGTCGCCGTCGTTGTACGACGGGCCGCTCATCGAGTCGAACGTCGCGGACGCGTCGCGGCCTTCCGCCAGGAAGCGGACCGGCCTCGGAGCGCGACCCCGCCCGGCGGCATACGCCCCCTCCTGCTCGCGGCCTTCGGCGAGGTTGAAGACGTAGCCGGAGTCGAGCGCGTTGCGCTGGGTGTGCAGGCCGTCGCCGGCGTCCTCGACGACGAGCAGGTCGTCCTTCGTCGCGAAGGTGATGTTGTCGAAGCCGGTGTGCTCGACGTCGCCGAGCGCGGCGATCGAGATGCGACCGGTGTCGGAGGTCGAGCTCGCCTGCGAGATGCGGAAGACGCCGCCGTACGCGCCGGGGAGGGTGCTCGAGGTGCTCGTGTCACCCGTCTCGGTGAAGTAGAACTCCTTGAATCCCGTGCCGGGCCGGAAGACGCCGTTCTCGGGGCGCTTGAGCGGCGTCGCGTTCGCTGCCTTGGCGGCGGCGGTGGCGTCGAACGCCTCGGTCGTGCCGGTGTGGATGGTGACCCACGCCGTCGCGAAGGACGAGCCGTACGTGTGCAGCGCACCGATGAACGGGTCCGACGGGTTGGACTGGAGCTGCGACGTCGTGGCCGGCGTGCCGTCGGCGCGCCTGATCTGCAACGCCTGGAGGGTGCCGCCCCGGGTGAGGTCGCTCTTGTCGTTCGGCACGAAGCGGTAGACGAAGCTGTTGGGCACCTTGCCGCCGCTCGCCCCGGCACCGCCGATGTCCTCGAGCATCCAGACGTTGCCGGCAGCGTCGTTCTGGATGCCCTCGAAGCCACCGGAGCCCAGCGCCGCGAGCCGCGTCGCCCTGCCTCCGTCGACCGGGTCGCCGCTCGCGTCGAGACTGACGGCGAACACGCCGCCCTTGGGTGCGCTCGACTCGGCCGTGAGGAGGAGCTGGCGGGTGAACGGGTCCCAGGTGATGCCGTCGATCGTCGGGTAGGCGTTGCCCGCGACGTCGGTGTCGGAGATCAACGTGACCCGCTTGAGGGGATCGGTCTCGTCGAGGTTGATGCGCGTGACGTAGCCGCGCGGACCGATCTCGTGGCCCTGGTAGAGGTAGTGCCTGCCGCCGAGGACGAGGTAGACGTTCTTGTCGGGCTCGGTCTTGTGGGCCTCGTTCTTCGTCTGCGTCAGAGGCGCACCGTCGAGGGTGTTGAAGCCGTAGTGGGTCACGCCGTTGGCGGTGTCGGGGTTCGTCAGCGGCAGGTTGCCCCAGGCGACGGACGTCTGCCTGGCCGACGGGGTGAGGACGTTGTTCTGCACGCCGAACTTCGGGTTGGCGTGCGGCACGCCCACGACGGGCAGGCCGCCGTGGGCGTCGGCGGAGGAGCCGCCGAGGGCGAAGGCGGCGGCTGCGGCGAGGGTGCCGACGAGCCCCGCCTTGACGATGGTGGGAGTGTGCACGGAGAAGCCTCTCGTGGGCCCCGGGGTGAGTGCCCGGGGTGGGTGAGCTGAGACCGCTCCACACTTTCGGCGGAGTCTGGGAGAACCCTTCGGATCCCGTGAACGGCGTGGAAGATCGCGCCGACGAGCCGGTGAAGTCTCGACGACCGGCCGGACGCGGCCACTGGCGGACGGGGTACGTGTCTGGGGATGGCCTGCTCGGGGAGCGCGACACAGGCCGACGCCATGTCCCCGCACGCATCGCCGCGTGCCGCCGAAAGCCGAGACCCCGATGGCCCTCGAGACCCAGCTGCGCCAGCGACGCCCCTACCGCGGCGCGCACCTCGTCACCCGCCTCGTCGGGCCGGCGACGATCGGCGCCCTCGTCGTCGCCTTCGCGCTGCTCTGGCTGCTGGCCCGACCAGTCGGCGACGCGGGCCAGTTCATCGGTCAGCTCATCGGCGCGGAGGGGGTCCTGCTCCTGTCGGTCGGCCTCGTCCTCATCAGCACACTGCGCTGGGTCGAGCAGTTCTTCGACGGCGTCGACAAGGCCGCGGTGTGGCACCGCCGGGTCGCGATGGCGGGCACGGCCCTCATCGGCGTGCACATCGCGTCGACGGGCAACCCCAACCCCACCCAGCTCGGTCCGACCATGGGCACGATCGGCATCGTCGGGCTCGCGACCCTCACCGTGTGGGCCATCGCCCCGCGTTGGCGCTCCATCACACCGCGACCGGCGCGCCCGCTCGTGGAGCGTTTCATGGCGGCGCCACCGATCCGGTTCGTCGGCAGGTGGATCGGCCGCTACGGGCTCTGGCGCGGCTTCCATCGCCTGACCGGGATCTTTCTGGGACTCGGGTTCGTCCACGGCCTCATGGACGCGACCGTCTTCGGCTCGCAGCTGCTGCGGTGGTCCTATGTCGCGGTCGGTGGCGTCGGTCTCGCCTTCTACCTCTACCGCGAGCTGCTGGCCCGACGTGTCGCCCGGACCCATGACTACGAGGTGTCGTCGGTGGCGCCCATCGACGACGCGTCGTACGAGATCTGGCTGCGTCCGCTCGGTGACCGCTTCGCCTTCCGCCCCGGCCAGTTCGCCCTCGTCAACCTCGAGGCCCGCGACCGCTGGCACCGCCACCCCTTCACGATCGCCAGCGGCCCGCAGGAGAAGGAGGTCCGGATCACGGTCCGCGCCCTCGGCGACTTCACGTCGAGCATCGGCGATCTCGTCGCGCCGGGCATGCCGGCCGTCATCAGCAGCCCACAGGGGCATTTCGACTTCACGCGGGGCACCGAGCACCAGGTGTGGGTCGCGGGCGGGATCGGGGTCTCGCCGATGCTCAGCTGGCTCCGCTCCGTCAGGCCCGGGGAGCTGCCGCACCGCGTCGACTTCTTCTACACGGCGCGAGGTCCGGCGCCTCTCGCCGACGAGGTCGCGCACCTGGTCGGCCACCACGAGGAGCTGCACCTCCACCTCGTCGACACCGAGACCGACCCGCGGCTCACGGTCGAGCAGGTGCTCGCGACGGTGGGCGCCGAGCCTCGCCTCCTCTCGGCCTTCCTCTGTGGACCGGAGCAGATGGTGAGCACGCTCCAGCGCGGGCTCGTGCGCGCTGGTGTCGGCCCGGCCAACGTCCACCGCGAGTTCTACAACCTGCGCTGAGCGCGCCCGAGCCTCCCTCGGTCGAGGTGCTCGGCTCGCAGATCCTGCGCGCCGAGCGCCTCGCCCGGGGTCTACGGCTACTTCGTGGCGCCGCCCTCCGAGGTCACGGGCTGGCCGCCGGCCGACGTCGCCGGCTTGGTCGCCGCCTGGGTCGGGCCCGACGCGGAAGCCGTGTCGGCAGCCGAGGTCGTCGCCGTCGTCGTGGCGGCCGACGTCGTCGAAGTAGGCGAACGTGTGCTTGTCCGGTTGCGAGGCAGGCGAACAGGCCGTTGCAGCCGATCTGGGTGACGGACCGCAGCCGGGTCTTGCCGAAGAGCGGGTCCGCGTCGTGCCGAGCGCGTAGCGGGTGACTCACGTTGTGAGTGCGCCGCACGGCGCGTGAGGCAAAGGACGAGGTTCGCCCACTTTCTGTTTGAATTCGACGAAATCCGTTGTCGGAGAGCGTGATTTCGCAGGTTGTGATGGCAATGGCGACCGTGGTCCGGAGCCGCGTGTCGAAGGTTGGCGCATCGGACGGGGCCGGCGGCCTTGCGTTGGAGCGCACTCCAACACCTAGCGTCGATGGGATGACCGACACCTTCCCCCTGGCAGACCGCACCGTTCGACGCGTGGGCTTCGGCGCCATGCAGCTCCCCGGCCCCGGGGTCATGGGCCCACCGCGCGATCGCGACGAGGCGCTCCGCGTGCTGCGCCGAGCCGTCGAGCTCGGCGTCGACCACATCGACACCGCCCAGTTCTACGGGCCCGACGTCAGCAACGAGCTGATCCGCGAGGCCCTCCACCCGTATGCCGCCGACCTGGCTCTCGTCTCCAAGGTGGGGGCGCGTCGTGACTCGGCCGGCGCGTGGTTGCCGGCCCAGAAGCCTGCAGAGCTGCGCGCCGACGTGGAGGCGAATCTGCGCGCTCTCGGGGTCGACCGCCTGACGGCGGTGAACCTGCGTCGGATGGACGCCGACGCGCCCGGTGCCGGTGAGGTGCCGCTCGAGGACCAGGTGGCCGAGCTCGCCGCCCTGCGCGACGAGGGCAAGATCGCCGGGGTCGGCCTCTCGACGGTGTCGGCTGCGGCTCTCGCTGCGGCGCAGGCGATCACGGAGATCGTGTGCGTGCAGAACCCCTTCAGCCTGGTCGACCAGACGGACGCAGACGTCCTCGACGCGTGCACGTCGGCCGGGATCGCGTACGTGCCGTACTTCCCGCTCGGCTCGGCCTTCCCGCACCTGCCGAAGGTCGTGGACCAGCCGGCCGTCCAAGCCGTGGCCGAGCGCCGCGGCGTGCCCGCGGCCCGGGTCGGCCTGGCGTGGCTGCTCGCCCGCGCCGACAACGTGCTGCTCATCCCGGGCACGTCGTCGGTCGCGCACCTCGAGGAGAACATGGCGGTCGCCGACCTCGAGCTGACCGACGACGACCTGGCCGAGCTGGCGGCGGTCGCCGCCTGACCGGGGCTGGGCGTCAGGCTGGGCGTTCAGCGGCGCCGCCGCGTCAGGGCGCGTCAGCGGCGCGCCAGGAGGACGACCGGGATGACGCGGTCGGTCTTCTGCTCGTACTGGGCGAAGCCCGGGTAGCGGCGCTTCTGCTCCTCCCAGACCGGCTCGCGCTCGTCGGGGGTTAGGACCTTCGCGTGCACGTCGATCGTCTCGACCTCACCCCCGGCGCCCACCTCGATCGCCACGTCGGGGTGGGCCTTGAGGTTGTGGAACCACGCCGGGTTCACGTCGAGGCCGGCGTAGGACGCGAAGACGGCCCAGCCTCCGTCGACGGCCTGGTACATCATCGGGTTGACGCGCGTCTCCCCCGACTTGGCGCCGGTGGTGTGGAGCAGGAGGAGGGGCGCGCCCGCGAAGTTGCCGCCGACCTTCCCGCCGTGGTCCCGGAACTCGGCAATGACCTTGTCATTCCAGTCGCTCATGCCCGTCAGGCTACGCGGGGTGGCCCGACCACAGCTGTGGGGCCGCCACCCATTCGTCGTCGGTCGACGAGGCGTTCCTCCGCGAGAGGGACCAGCGGCCGGTCGCTCATGACGTCCCTCCGTCGCCCGTCTCGTGGCTGGTCCCGCTCCCGGCCTCGGCCTCGTCCGCAGCGGCGATCTGGGCCAGCCGCCGTGCCAGGCTCGCCAGGTCGAGCCCTGCCTTCCCCGCGACGAAGGCGATCCGGCCCTCGAGTCGTCGCAGGTCCTCTGACGTCAGCGACTTCGCCGTGAGGACGACGATGGGTGGGCCGCTGTCTGTGCCGTCGCCCCCCAGCTCGTCGATGACGGCGAACCCGTCCGCCTCCGGCATGAGCAGGTCCATGATGACGACCGACGGGTTCACCGTGCGGACCAGATCCGCGGCATCGAGGCCGCCCGAGCACGTGTGGACCGTCCAGCGGAGCGGCTCCAGCGTGCTTCGCACGAGCTTGACTGCGAGCGGGTCGTCGTCGACGACGACGACGCTACGACCTTCGGGAAGGCTCCCCACCGGAACGGGATTCCGAGTCTGTTGCAGCGCTCGGCTGACGGCTGCGAGCAAGTGCTCCCCGGCGACCGGCTTGACGAGGTACTCCGTTGCGCCCAGAGCGAATCCGCGGCCGCGCTCGGGTTCGACACTGACGATCACGACGGGCACGGACGCCGTGGAGGGGTCCGCCTTCAGGGTCTCCAGCACGTCCCATCCCGTCATTCCCGGCAGGTGGATGTCGAGGACGACCGCAGCCGGCGACAGGTGGCGGACGGCCTCGAGTCCCGCCTCACCGGTGCCGACGGTCACAGGGTTGAGTCCGGCGGCGCGAAGGTGAAGCGCGACGAGCTCGGCCGATCTCTGGTCGTCCTCGATGACCACCACGGTCGGTCCGGAGTGCGAGAGGTCGTCGGCTGGCCACTGCTCGTCTCGCACCTTCGGAGGCACCACCGCCTGCGGGATCCTGAGGCCGAACGTGCTGCCTTCACCGAGAGCGCTCCGCACCCACATCGCGCCCCCGTGCAGCTCGACGATCTGCTTGCTCAGCGTGAGCCCGAGGCCTGTGCCCTCCGTCGTCGACGCAGACCTGCTGCCCTGCTGGAACGAGTCGAAGATGCGGGCCTGGTCCTCTCGCGAGATGCCGATGCCCGTGTCGGTGACCGTCACGACGAGGTCGCCTGCGTCGCGACGTGCGTGAACCCCGACGGAGCCCCCGTCCGGCGTGAACTTGACGGCATTGCTGAGCAGGTTGAGCAGCACCTGCTTGAGGCGCAGCTCGTCGGCGGTGACGAGCCCGAGGCCCTGCTGGGCTTCGAGCGTCAGCTCGATGCCGTGCAGTGCCGCCCGCTCGCGCACCAGCGAGAGGGCCTGGCCGATGACGTCGTCCACGAGGAACGTGGTGAGGTCGAGCTCCATCCGCCCCGCCTCGATCTTCGACAGGTCGAGGATGTCGCCGAGCAGCGCGAGCAGGTGGCGGCCGGCATCATGGATGTCCTTGAGGTAGTCCTCCTGCCGCTCGTTGAGGTCACCGAACATCCGCTCGAGGAGCACCTCGGAGAACCCGATCACGGCGTTGAGCGGGGTGCGCAGCTCGTGCGACATGCTCGCGAGGAACTCGGACTTGTGCCTGCTCGCCTCGGCCAGGTCGGCGCTCTGCAGCTCGAGCTGCTGGTAGAGGCGGGCGTTCGTCAGTGCCACCGCGGACTGGCTGGCGAACGTGTCGAGCAGGTCGCACGTCTCACCGCTGAACGAGCCAGTCCTCTTTCGCCGGACGACCAGGACGCCGACGACCCGGTCAGGGCTGGCGAGCGGGACGGCGACGAGCGACTTCCAGCCGGCCGCGTGCAGGACGGCCAGGTGCTCGTCGAGCCGCGCCTCGTCCAGGTCGGGGATCTGCAGGACCCGGCGGGTCCGAGCCGCCTTGCCGACCCACGTCCGGTCGATGTGGATCTCGGCGGCCCGAAGGGCAGAGATCGTGTCGTCGCTCGTGCCGTACACGGTTCGCACCCGGAAGAGCCCGGTCGCCTCGTCGTACTCCATCAGCGAACCGCCGTCGGTTCCGGACAGCTCGACTGCATGCGACACGATCGTGGCGAGCATCTCGTCCGGGACGAGCGTCGAGCTGATCGCGGCGCCGACGTCGGCGAGACCCTCCAGCTGCTCGACCTTTCGTGCCAGCTCGGCGGACCTGCTCTCGAGGGCGGCCGACCTGCTCTCGAGCGCAGCGAACAGGTCGACGTGGCGTAGCGCGAGCGCCGCCTGCTCGGCGAACGTCGCGAGCACGCGCTCGTCGACGTCGTCGAAGGGGGCGACGCGGTTCCGCATCACGTTGAGTGCCCCCACCACCTCGTCTCCCACGATGAGCGGCGCGCCGATCATCGACCGGAAGCCGGCCATCCGTTGGAGGTCGGACCGGCTGTAGTCCGGGTCGGCGACGGCGTCGGTGATGTGGTGGATCCTGCGGTCGATGGTCACGCGGCCGACGAGGGTGCCGCGGTCGCGCTTGATGGGATGTTGCTCGAGGAGTCGGCGGTGTTCCTCCGTCATGCCGCTCTGGCGCGCGATGACGTACGTGGCACCCCTGACGAGGTAGATCTGCGCGACGGCCGCGTTGAGCAGCGTCCGGGCGTTCTCGACGACGGCGTCGAAGACCTTGTCGGGGTCTCCCGACGAGCTCGTCAACACCTTGAGGATGTCGCTCGTGGCCCGGAACTGCTCCTTGACCTGCGCAAGACGCCCCACGAGCGCCTGCCGCGACATCACGGCAATGCTGTCCTCCGGCGCCTCTCCGGACCTGACCATGCGCGGCTCCCCATCCTTGGTGCCTCGATGCGCTCCACCCTGCAGTTTCCTCCCCTCGGACGGCGCGCGGTCGGGAAAGTCGCAACCTCAGCCTTCCGAGCGCGGGCGTCACCGGAGCTGCCGACAGGACCTCCGGATGGACCGACAACCAAGAACGCTGCCCAGCGTCGCGTGTGTACGGTGTGAACACGCCTCGGACCTTCCCGCTCCGAGGTTGACCACGCTTGTCCTGTGGGACGGCACGACCTACGGAGCCAAGGCAATGCGTCTTCTCCTCACCTCTGGCGGAGTCACGAACTCGAGCATCTGCGATGCCTTGGTCGATCTGCTGGGCAAGCCGATCGAAGACTCGAGCGCTTTGTGCATCCCGACCGCCCAGTACGGTCATCCGTGGGTCGGTCCTGGCGTCAAGGCGTGGCAGTTCATCAGTGGAAACTCCCAGAATCCCATGGTCGGCCTGGGCTGGAAGTCAGTCGGCGTGCTGGAGCTGACCGCGCTCCCCAGCATCGATGAGGAGCGCTGGGTGCCGCTGGTCCGGGAAACCGACGTGCTCTTGGTGGCCGGGGGCGACGTTCTCTATCTCTGCTACTGGATGCGGGAGTCTGGGCTGGCGGACCTGCTTCCATCCCTGACCGAGACGGTCTGGGTGGGGCTGAGCGCCGGGAGCATGGTGATGACCCCCGAGGTCGGGGAAGACTTCATCCAGTGGAGACCGCCGACCGGGGACGACAGCACGCTTGGCATCGTCGACTTCTCGATCTGTCCCCATCTGGCTCCGGACGGCATGCCGGGCAACTCCATGGCCGAGGCGGAGCAGTGGGTGGCCGGCATCTCCCATCCTGCGTATGCCATGGACGACCAGACGGCGATCAAGGTGGCCGATGGCACCGTCGAGGTGGTGTCAGAAGGGAACTGGAAGCACTTCCCTCGTGACCGCTGACGCCACCTCGAGCCAGAGATGGCCCTGACGGAGCCGACCGTCAGGCCGATGCGCCGAGTCGGTGTCGCACCACCCGCCGACGCAGGGTGGGCGACGCCTCCACCTCGTAGCCGGCGTCGAGGAAGACCTGCAGCAGCCCGACTGACGCCTCGTCCCAGATCACGGTCTTCCCGGGCGGCGGCTCGGTGGGGTAGCCCTCGAGGACGCGAGCGCCGACCTTCCTGCCGTACTCGACGGTGGCGGCGGCGAGCTCGTACATCAGTCCCTGTCGCCGGAAGCCCTTGCGCACGACGAAGCAGGTGACCGACCAGACGCCCTCGAGCTCGGGGTCCATGCGCATCCACGCCTTCTGCCGGGCCCAGATCCTCGGGTAGTTCTCCCGAGGCTCGACCGCGACCCAGCCGGCCGGCTCGCCGTCGACGTAGCCCACGAGACCGGATGTCGGGCCGCTCGTGCCGCAGCCGGCCTGCTCCAGGAGCGCAGCGTCTCGCTCGTCCTGAGTCGTGTCGCGCCAGATCCAGCCCGGGACCTTGAGCGCCTGGCAGCGGCACTTGGCGGCGCCACCGGCATCGAACACGGCCTCGACGTCCGCGGTCGTCGCGTCGTTGGCCGGTCGCCAGCTGAACTCGGGCACACCTCGAGACTAGTGGTGGCGCTGGGGACGCGCCGGGACGAGCGACCACCTGTCGGCGTGCGCTGGCAGACTCGGCGCGTGTCCAGGCCGCCGCGCATCGAGCCCTCCGGTGACGTCGTCGCGCGCCTCGGGTCCACTGCGCTGGCCCTGCCCGACGCCTACGAGGAGGACGCCTGGACGGGCATACGGTGGCGGGTGCGGAGCAAGACCTTCGCCCACGTCCTCGTGGCCCAGGAGGGGTACACCTCGGCATACCGCGACGTGACGGGCGTGACCGAGCCGACCACGGTGCTGACCTTCCGCTCATCCGGGGAGGAGCTGTCGGCGCTGGTCAACGCAGGTCCGCCGTTCTACCGGCCGCCGTGGTCGCCGACCGTCGTCGGCATGGTGCTCGACGACGACACCGACTGGGACGAGGTCGCCGAGCTGGTGACCGAGAGCTACCGGTTCTGCGCGCCCCACACGCTGAGGCGCCGACTGGACCAGTGACGGCGTGAGGCGAGCTAGAGGAAGTCGGCCGGGTCGAAGTCCTCGATCGCGATGACTCGGATCCGCGGCAGCGACTCCCGGAAGGCCTGCACGTCGTACTCGAGGTCGAAGGTGGCCAGACCCTGGGCCGTCAGCTCGAGGAACGCGTTGCTGCGGAACTCCTGGAATCCGACGACCCCCACCCGCCGGCCGTCCAGCAGGTCACCCACCTGGTCGACGAAGTCCCCGTCGTTGCTGACGAGGAGCACGTCGGCCCGGCGTTGACGGATCTCGACGAGCGTCCGCTGGATGGCGATGTCGACGACCTTCTCGCCCGGCGCGCCGGAGAGCGGGACGGGCCGGTAGCCGATGGCCATCAGCGCCTGGACGAACGGCATGGGCAGCTCGTTGTTGGCCGCGAGGAAGAAGAGCCCGGCGGCCGGCTGGTTCCACAGCTCCTGCGCGAACTGGAGCAGCCGTTCCCACCTCGGGCGCTCCTCGGGGCGCGGGCGCCGTCCCAGGATCGAGGTCCCGAGGGTGGCGTCGATGTTCTCCCCGTCGATGAGGACGTACGTGATGCGGGGAGTCTCAGCCATGGGATGGAGCCTACGTCCCCCGCCGCTCTCGCAACTCCGCCCAGCGAGGCGGGCAGCGGCCTAGGGCCAGGCGGCCGTGAGATAGGCGACCACGAGGACGCCGAGCGAGACCGCCACCAGGAGGGCACCGATCTGCGTCTGCCTGCTCCGCCGGGCCGAGACGTCACGCCCGGACCGGTCCGGCCCCGACTGGGAGGCCCACACGATCATGCCGAGGCCGGCCACGAGCAGCACGCCGACGCCGACCCAGAAGTACGTCATCGCTCACCGGACGCCCTCGGCAGGGCCGGACAGCCCACGGCAGACCAACTCAACACTCGTCCCCGTTCGTCAGCCGCTGCGTGCCTTCCAGTCGGACCGCGTCGAGCGTGTCTTCCCTGAGCCCGAGGGCGCGGAGCACGGTCGGCGCGATCTGCCGCAGCGAGACGGGACAGACGAGGGTGCGACCGCCCTTGCGACCGGGTTCGATGATGACCAAGGGGACGTGAGTGTCTTCGGCGCTACCGCTTCCGTGGTCGACCAGCTTCGCATTCGGCGCCGCATAGACGACCCCGGTCGCCGGCTGCACGACGACGTCGGGGATCCGGCTCGCGTTGCCGCCGAGCTGTCCGGCGAAGAGCTCCGCGACTGCGGCACCGCTGGTGACGGTGCTGGCCCCGACCGTCGTGGCGTTCGCCTCGAGCACGGCCGCCACGTCGGCTGCACGGGTGCGATCCGTGAGCCAGATGAGCGCCATCGTGTCCGCCGTCACCTGCGCGGTCAGCCCGGGCTGGACGCTGTTGATGAGCGGAGCGAAGCCGGCTGGGTCTATCCACCGCAGGGTGGAGCGATCCACCGGGCTGTTGGCGTGCTTGGCGGTCAGGATGATCATCGTGTCGCCGTTCAGCCCGTTGGCCTCGACCCGGCTCAGCATCCGGCCGACCGCGCCGTCCACGTAGTCGAGCGCCTGCGCGAGCCCGGGGGCGCTCCCGGCGAGGGGGCCGATGGTGGTGACGCTCTGGGGGATCGTGCCGGCACCGTCGACGTAGCCGGAGAACTTCTGCCCGATGTTCAGTGCCTGGAAGTTCATGCCGAAGATGGCGGGGACGCCGACGACCGCGGTGCCGTCGTGGTCGAGCCCGTCGATCTCGTTCAGCACTGCCCGGACCTTGAGCTCGTCGTTGGCCATGATCTTCGTGATGTCCGCCTTGGCCGCGTTGAACTCGGGGCCGTAGAAGTCGTCGATACCCGTGCCGGAGGGACCGGACAGGATCTCGTAGCTCGGGTGCTTGTCAGCGACGGCCGTGCGCAGCCCTGCCGCGTGCGCCACCTCGTAGATCGTGTTCACCTTGAGGAACTGATGCGGGTAGACGACGCTGCACCCGTGGTCCGGGTCACGAGGCAGCTTGGCCGGGTTGATGTCGGCCACGCTGTCGCCCGTGTTGGCGTTGACGTTGATCGTCTGGTTGAACGGAACGAGCGCGCCCCGCGTACTGCAGTCCGAGCCTGCCGGCGAGAGGCTGTTGTCCCAGGACACGTCGTAGTAGACCCCGGTCGACCGCGGTGACCCGCCTGTCGCCATGGCGAGCGTGCCGGGAAACGAGTCCGACGGTGTCTGGGCTGACGCGTTCGAGTAGCGACGTCCTCGTGCCACGACCTCCGCCAGCGCGGATGTGGGATGCGCCGCGACGTAGTTCGTCAGATCGACGTCGTGAAACCCGTCGAGGCTGAGCAGCAGCACGTGCTCCACCTTCGGATTCACCTGCGTCGACGCCGAACCGATTGGGGCAAAGGACAACGCTCCGACGATCGGCGCCGTCACCAATGCAACAGCTCGCCACCCGGTAGCACGCACGGCTCCCCCTCAGGGCCGAAGACTTTCCGACCTATTGACGTTAGCGTCGGAATGGCCCGGTCTGACACCGTTTCGCACACATCCGTCAGCGATGAACGGGGTCGCCCCGGTCGCTCACCCCCATCCCCCGTCGATCTGGGAGCGGACACGTCACTCGTCACGGGCTGTCAGCCTGACCATGGGTGAGCCGCTCACCCATTCGTCCATGGAGTACGGCTGCGCTGCGTACCACGGTTGGAGGCGCCAGGCCTCTTCGGTGACGTGTCGCCGCATGGCCGGATCCGTCACCTCGTCTGCCACGACTGCACGATCGTCGGCCGGCTCACGCAGGTGCAGCACCGCCTCGCGATGTGCGCGCAGGTTGGCCAGCCAGTGCCTCGAGCCGGGCGTGCCGGTCAGGACGATCTGTCCGTCGACCACGACGTACCAGATCTCGATCCTGGTGACGCGGCCGCTCCTGCGCCCGACGGTGCTGATCTCGCAGGTGCCGGTCGGCGGCAGCTCCACCACGTCCATCCATGAAGGCTATGGAACATCGCGGTGACGTGCCGCGAACCAGTGGGCACTGCCGGGGCAGAGCGGGGCAGAGCGCCGATCAGCCGGCGCGGCGGCCGTGGTCGACGAGGTCGGCGCGCACGGCCAGCGGGTCGGCGCCGATGGTCTTCATCAGCAGGGTGACCGCCTCGTCGTCGGCGCGCAGGAGACCGAGGGCGATGTGTTCGGTGCGGATCTCGCGGTCGCCGGCGCGGACCGCCTCACGCAGTGACAGCTCGAGCACCTTCTTCGAGCCACGCGCAAACCGAATGTGACCACCCCACCCGAACCGCCCCCGAGCGGCCCGTGCGTCGTCGTCATCGGCTTCATCCGACGGTGCGGTGCGGCCCGCGTCTCGGGTCGCTCCTGAGGCCGGCTCGTCGAGTGCCCCTTGGCCGAAGCGACGCTCGGCGGCCTCACGAATGGAGTCGAGATCGATGCCGAGGGACCGAAGCGCCGCGGCGTCCTCCTCGCCGAGCGGGACCCACTGCGGGGATGGCGCCACACCCAGGCACTCGGCGACGGCAGTCGTCGTCACACCGTAGGCGGCGAGGACGTCGGTGACCCCGCTGCCCTCCTCGGTCAGCGCGAGGAGGAGGTGTACCGGGCACCTCCTCGGCCCCGAGGTCGCGACAGCGGGCCCGAGCCGAAACCACGACGGTGCGCGCATCCTGGGCGAAGCGTTCGAACACGGGTCTACCTCCGGGCGTGCTTGCGGTGGACGGTCTGCTTCGAGACACCGAGCGCGTCGGCGATCTCTTGCCAGGACCAGCCCTTGCCCCGGGCGTTGCGCACGTGCAGGGCCTCGAGCTGGTCGAGCAGCCGACCCAGCGCGGCAACGGCCCGCAGTCCGACTGTCGGGTCGGAGCTGTCGAGGTCGCCTGCAAGGTCTGTGGCGGTCCTGGTCATGCCTGTCAGCATATGCTGACGATTTCAGGTCGTCAACACATGCTGACGGAGAGCCCAACCGCCAGTGCAGGGGCTCCCCGAGTTGACCCGCCGACACGTGCCCGGGAGGCGGCAGGACACCCCGTGGTCGCCTGACGATGCGCACTGCGCCGTCGGGCTGCTAGCGTCCGAGTGATCGTGATCCGTCCGCAGGAGGTGAGACCCGTGAACACCGCAACCGCACTGGGTGCTCCCCCGCAGTCCACGATCGCGCGACCGACGTAGTCGCCACAGGGAGGCCCTCCACGCAACCCGCGAAAGGCACTCCCATGAACACCACTCCTCCCTCGACGCCACGAGACCCACAACACGGGAACTGGCCGATCGCCCAGCAAGCCCATGCCACAAGCCAATCGGCCTCCACCGACCAACGCGCCCTGGTGCTGGCCGGCGCGGGAGCCGCAGGCAACGCGTGGGAGCTCGGCCTCATCGCCGGGCTCTCGGATGCCGGCGTCGACCTCACGGAGGCCGACCTCGTCGTCGGGACCTCGGCCGGGTCGACCGTCGCAGCCCAGATCACCGGCAGCACACGCCCCACGGAGCTGTATGCCGCCATCCTCGCTGAGGTGCCCCCGCCTCCGTCCCGGGGTGGCGGGGCCCACCGACGAGGCGGATCGAACGTCTCGGGCTCGAACTACCTGGAGTGGTCGGACACGATCATCGCGACGTCGGAGAACGCCTACGACATGCGTCGTCGGATGGGCGCGGCCGCGCTGGAGCGAGAGGCGGCCAACCCGTCCGACCCGACGCGGTGGCGCAGCATCGTCGCGTCCCGTCTCCCCCACCACGACTGGCCGCGACAGCGCATCCTCATCGCCGCCGTCGATGCGGACACCGGGGAGCCCGTCGTCTTCGACCGGGACAGCGGTGTCGACCTCGTGGACGCCGTTGCCGCCAGCACCTCGGCGATGACGCCCTATCGGATCGGCGAGCACCACTACCTCAACGGCGGCTACCGGCGCAGCGAGAACGCCGATCTGGCAGCGGGCTACGGGCGGGTCCTCGTGCTGTCACCCTTCAGCGGCCGGACGCGCATGCCGCTCGAGTGGGGCATGGACCTCGCCAGCCAGGTCGCGGAGCTGCGGGCGGGTGGCAGCAGGGTCGAGACCGTCTTCCCGGACGACCGAGCGGGTGACGTCTTCGGCGCCAACGCGCTCGACCCGTCTGCCGGCCGCGCGAGGGGGCTACGACCAGGGCCTCGACCTCGCGGAGCAGCTCGTCGAGCTCTGGGCCTGACCGGGCTCCCACCCGGGCCCCGCGAGAACGTTCGGTGCTCGCTGTCCGACCGAGGCGGTGCTGTTCGTTGCCAGAGTAGAGCAGTTCACACGCACCCACTGTGGAGAGGAACCACCACCATGTCTGACGTCGTCGCCATCATGTCCATGTCGCTCGACGGCTTCGTCGCCGGTCCCGACGACGACGTGATGCAGGTCTTCGACTGGTACTTCGCCTCCGGTGACGTCGAGTTCACCACCGGAGGCTCGGACCCCATGACGTTCCGGGTGTCCGAGCCGAGCGCCCGGTACCTCCGCGAGCTCACGCCCCAGCTCGGGGCCGTCCTCACCGGACGCCGCACCTTCGAGGTCGCCCAGGGCTGGGGCGGCAACCACGCGTGGGGCCCGGCCTTCGTCGTCACTCACGACGTCCCGGACGGGTGGCCCCGGCCCGGGTCGACCGTCCACTTCGTGACGGACGGCATCGAGCGCGCGGTGCGCCAGGCCAAGGACGCCGCCGGTGAGAGGTCCGTGGGCGTCCACGGCGCCGACACGATCCAGCGGCTGCTCAACGCGGGACTGGTCGACTACCTCCAGATCGACCTCGCCGCAGTGCTGCTCGGCTCCGGGGTGCGACTCTTCGACCACATCGCGACGACGCCGGCCGTCCTCGGCGACCCGACCGTCATCGCCGGCGTCGGTGTGACGCACCTGCGCTATCCGGTGCGCCCGGCCCACTCCTCCTGACCGAGCTCGCCCCTGACCGGCCGCGCCGCCGATCCGACCGTCGTTCGCGAATCCTCGCCACGGGCGGCAGGGCGGGCCGCATAATGTCCGGTCAGGACGACCCGCTCCCCCTCGAGCCAGGCTGTCCCGCCTGACGATCCCGAGCCGAGGAGCCGAAGAGATGCCTGCAGACAACCGCGTCGGACACCGGCGTGGACGCCGCCGAGCGCGCGGCAGCCTGCTGGCGGTCGCCGTCGCGATCCTCTTCTTCGGCCTCCTGGGGGTCCTCCTGGTGCGGGACATCCTCCCGGTCTGGCTAGCGGTCGCCTACCTCCTGCTCAGCGGCGTCGCCTTCGCGATGTACCGCGCGGACAAGTCGGCGGCATCGGTCAGTGGCAAACGGCGTACGCCGGAGTCCACGCTCCACACGATCGACCTCCTGGGTGGCTGGCCGGGGGCGCTCGTCGCGCGACACGTCTTCCGGCACAAGACGGTCAAGCAGCCCTTCCGCACGGTCTTCTGGCTCACCGTCCTCGCCAACGGCGCGTTCCTCGCCTGGCTCGTGCACGTGCTGTCGCCCGTCTAGATCCAGCCCGGGCCACGTCCCCGCCGACATCTCTGAAACCGGGACACGACCCCCAATGGGTCGGACACTTCCCAAGCAGTTCCAGGGAACCCACCGGCCGTCGGCCTCTGAGCGATTCGCTGGCGCCGCCCTTCTCGGCGTGGAGTCGGCCAGCCGGCACGGACTGACGGCCCCGCGCACGCCGGGACCCTCCGTCTCAGGCGACGGGCTCGGTCTTGAGCCGTTCCTCTCCCGCACGGGCCGGGCAGGGAGGATCCTGAAACCATGGCTGACAGCAGGCCTGCGAAGAGCCTGGCGATCCCCCTGGCGGCGTTCGCCGTGGGCGCGGTCGTCGCTCTGCTCGTCGGGGTCTTCGGCAAGGTCCACGACCCGACGCTCGCCGGCACGACGACGTTCGGCTTCCGCACGGTGATCGACATGAAGGTCGTGCTGTCCGTGGTGATCGGGGTGCTCGCGCTGCTCCAGCTCGTCGGTGCCCTCTGGCTCTACGGCAGGCTCGGCATCGGAGCGCCGTCCTGGCTCGGCACCGCCCACCGCATCTGCGGCGCGGCCGCCGTCGTGCTCATCGTCCTCGTCGCCTACCACTGCCTCTGGGCGCTCGGCCTCGAGTCCGGGACGCTCCGTGACGGCGAGCCCGTCTCCACGCGCACCGTCGTGCACGGGATCCTCGGGTGCGCCGTCATCGGTGCCGTCGTCGTCAAGATCGTCGCGGTCCGGTCCAGGCGCGCACCCGGCTGGTTCCTGCCCGTGGCAGGCGGTCTCCTCTTCGCGCTGCTCATCGGCGCCGTGCTGACGTCGGCGATCTGGTACATCGCGGCCCGGGGCTGGCCGGGCTCGGGTGGCTACGGCTGACCCCTCAGCACCCGTGATCGTCACCCGATGTATGCCAGGTGCTCAGGCCCCGCCCGCATCGCCGGCTCGCGCAGGCGGGCGGGTCGCACCCGAGTCCGCCCGCAGGGCGTCGCTGCTGTCGAACTCGCCCGTCTGCGCCACCGTGACAGCCACCGACCGGAGCTTCTCGTTGAGCCGCTGGGACGCCCGTCGCAGCGCGTCGAACGCATCCTCCGGGGTGAGCTTCAGCCGCTCCATGAGGATCCCCTTGGCCTGGCCGATGACGTCCCTGGACACGAGTGCCTGGTTCAGCCCCTCGGCCAGGTCCGTGAGGTCGCGACGTTCGTGGGCTGCTCCCGCGGCCATCCCGGCGTGCGCAGCCAGGATGAGACCGATGTCCCGCGCGTCGTCGCTGAACGCATCCGGCTCGGCCCCGTACGTGTTGAGCGAGCCCCCGCCGCCGTCGGTCCACAGTCTCGGCGCGGCCAGGCGGTAGGAGGCGGCGGACTCGGCGCCGTGGTCGACCGGGCGTGACGCCAGCGTCGGCCAGCGGGTGTCGGGGAAGGCCCGCGCATACACGACGGCCTCGTCCACCGCGTCCAGGCAGGGTCCCTCGTGTGCCTCGTACTGCGCGTCGTCGACGGCCGTGGCGGCCGAGGCCGTGGTCGCTGCGGTCTGGAAGGCCCCGCCCTCCCGGAGCGTGACGCTGGCCATCCGGCACCCCGCGATGGTGCCCACCGCGGCCTGGGCGATCCGCGACATGACCTCGTCGAAGGAGTCGGCGGCGTAGAGGTGCTCGGCGACCTCGGCGAACGCCGCGGCCAGCTTGGTCGTCGGAGTGGCCGCGACCCGTCGCTCGGCAGCCTCGTCCCGGTCGACCTCGGCGGCATCGCGTGAGGCGGCCATCTCCTCACGGTCCTCGAGCGCCCGTGCCCGGCCGGCGCGGTCGGCAGCTCGGGAAGCAGCCGATTCGACACTGTCGCCTGTGGATCCGAGCTCGGCCGCGCGGGCGTCCAGCTGCCGTTCCAGCTCGTCCAGCCGAGCCTGTCGCGCGTCCGCGATCGCGTCCCTCGCGTCCGCGACGGCGTCGCGCTCAGCCGCCAGCTCGTCACGTCGGTCGGCGACGAAGTCGCGCTTCTCGGCCGCCCACTGGCGCTCGTCCTCGACCGATTCCGATGCCATCGCCGTGGCCTCCTCCCAGACGCCCGGATGCTGCCTCGACTCTATCGCCGAGCGGTGCTCGTCAGATCGCTACGCGTGAAGCGCCGACCGCGAGCACCGGCTCGTGGCAGACCCGGCGCGGGGGATCCGGGCCGCCCGCGGTTGGGTCGTGACGCCGTCGGGTAGGACCCGAGGGACCAGCAACCTGATCGAAGGAGTGCACATGTCGGATGACGAGAAGGTCGCCAAGGACCTCGTGGAGACGCTGAAGGACGGCGAGCGCGGATTCGCCTCAGCCGCGGAGAAGCTGCGTGACAGCGACCGCGCCGAGTGGGCCACCACCCTGCAGCGGCTGTCCGAGCAGCGCGCCGGCTTCCATCGCGAGATCGTCGAGATGGGCCATGAGTACGGCGACGACGTCGACGAGAGCGGCTCGGTCGCAGCGAACCTGCACCGCGGCTGGATCTCGCTCAAGGACGCCCTGACCGGCGACGACGCGGGCAGCGTCCTCGGCGCGGCCGTGACCGGCGAGGACCACGCGGTCTCCGAGTACGAGAAGGCCGAGAAGGCCGACCTCAGCGCCGGCTTCCGCGCCGTCGTGACCCGCCAGCACGCCGCGATCGTGGCTGCCCGCGACGAGGTCAAGGCCCTCCAGGTCGCCGACTGACGGCGCCCGGGCTCGGCCTGGCCCCTCCACCGGCCCCGGTCCGGTGGAGGGGTCATCGCGTGGGCGCGGCGCTACTGTGGCGACGAAGCCCCGAGACCAGGAGGTATGCCGTGTCGTTCGTCGTCGACTTCGTGGACGTGTCCACCGAGGGGCTCGAGAGCTCCCCCGTCGCGGAGGCGCTGGCTGGCCTCCGGGCCAACGAGGCGCGCTACTACAAGAACAAGTACGACCACGTCCTCACCGTCGAGCCCGCGGCAGACGCGAGCGAGATCGTCGAGTACGTCCACCGCATCCTCGCGGAGGAGCGTGACCTCACGATCGAGTCGCGGCCCATCGAGGCCACGGCGTTCGAGGTCGACGGGCTCAGGATGGCCTACGTCTTCTACGAGTCCGGCCTGTCGATCAACGTCATGTACGCGATCGACCCGGCCGGCAAGCGCGCCGTCGGCTTCAAGCTCTCCGACGGCATGGAGGTCCCCGAGGAGCTCGCGTCCCGGTTCAAGTTCGCCCGCCAGAAGTCGAAGCTGGCCGGCACGATCCGGGGCTCCTACTTCGTCATCAAGGGCGAGTACTGACCCGACCGGCCACGACCGATGGTGCCCGCCCGGGCCCGAGCGACTAGACAGGTCACGTGCACCTCGACCCGACCGACCACTTCGTCCACGTCCGCGGAGCCAGCGAGCACAACCTCAAGACCGTCGACGTCGACCTCCCGCGTGACGCGATGGTGGCCTTCACCGGTGTCTCCGGCTCGGGCAAGTCTTCTCTCGCCTTCGGCACCCTCTATGCCGAGGCGCAGCGGCGCTACTTCGAGTCGGTGGCGCCCTACGCCCGCCGGCTGCTCCAGCAGGTCGGCGCCCCGCACGTGCAGGAGATCACCGGCCTGCCGCCGGCCGTCGCGCTCCAGCAGCGCCGCGGCGCCCCGAGCTCGCGCTCGACCGTCGGCACGCTGACGACCCTCTCCAACCTCGTGCGGATGCTCTACTCCCGCGCCGGCACCTACCCCGTCGGCGCGACCCGCCTCGAGGCAGAGGCCTTCTCCCCCAACACCGCCGCCGGGGCATGCCCCGAGTGCCACGGGCTGGGCGAGGCCCATGACGTCGCCGAGGACCTGCTCGTCCCCGACCCGTCCCTGAGCATCCGCGACGGCGCGATCGCGGCGTGGCCGGGCGCCTGGCAGGGCAAGAACCTCGTGCGCGTCACGAGGACCCTCGGGATCGACGTCGACGCACCGTGGCGTGACCTCTCCCGCACGGACCGCGACTGGTTGCTCTACACCGACGAGCAACCGCGGGTGCTCATCGACCGGCGCGGTGAGGCTGACGACACGACCGGCCGCGACTACCACGGCACCTTCTGGAGCGCCCGCAAGCACATCCGCCACACCCTGGCCGACACGAAGAGCCAGATGATGCGCGACAAGGCCCTGCGCTTCGTCCGCAGCGTCCGGTGCCCGGCGTGCCACGGCACGGGACTGCGGGAGGACGCCCTCGCCGTCACCTTCCGCGGGCTGAGCATCGCGCATACCAACGCGTTGTCCTTCACCGACCTCGCGGCCCTGGTGCGCCCCGTCGCCGAGCTGACCGAGGCCGGCGCGGCGACGTCGTCCGCCGCGTCGGGCGAGGCCACCGAGGTCGCCGTGCGCCTCTGCACCGACCTCCTCGCGCGCGTCCAGGTGCTGCTCGACCTCGGCCTCGGCTACCTCTCGCTGGGACGCAGCTCGACGACGCTCTCCCCCGGGGAGGCCCAGCGCCTGCGCATCGCGTCCCAGCTGCGGTCCGGCCTCTTCGGGGTCGTCTACGTCCTCGACGAGCCGTCCGCGGGGCTGCACCCGGCCGACGCCGCGCCGCTGCTCGAGGTGCTCGACGCGCTCAAGCGCTCCGGCAACTCGCTCTTCGTCGTCGAGCACGACCTCGACATCGTCCGCCGCGCCGACTGGGTCGTCGACATCGGCCCGGGCGCGGGCGAGCAGGGCGGCCACGTGCTCTACTCGGGTCCGGTCGACGGACTCGAGCACGTCGAGGCCTCGGTCACCGGGCACCACCTCTTCGGCCGCGCCGAGCGTCCCCCGCGACCGCAGCGCGAGCCCCAGGGCTGGCTGCACCTGCGCGGGATCAGCCGGCACAACCTCGACGACGTCTCCGTCGACGTCCCGCTCTGCGTCCTGACGGCCGTCACCGGCGTCTCGGGGTCGGGCAAGTCGACGCTCGTCACCCAGGTGCTCTCCGAGCTCGTCCGCCGCCACCTCGGCCAGAGCCCCGACGACCCCCAGGAGACCGAGCTCGAGATCGACGTCGACGACGCCACCGGCCTCGAGTCGTTCGATCGGCTCGTCCGTGTCGACCAGCGGCCCATCGGGCGCACCCCGCGCTCCAACCTCGCCACGTACACCGGCCTCTTCGACGCCGTGCGCAAGCTGTATGCCGCCACCCCCGAGGCGCGCGAGCGCGGCTACGGCGCGGGCCGCTTCTCCTTCAACGTCGCCGAGGGACGCTGCGAGACGTGTCAGGGCGAGGGCTTCGTCTCCGTCGAGCTGCTCTTCCTGCCCGGCACGTATGCGCCGTGCCCGACCTGCCACGGCGCGCGCTACAACGCCGCGACGCTCGAGATCACCTACCGCGGCAAGAACGTCGCCGACGTGCTGGCCCTCTCCGTCGAGGAGGCCGCCGACTTCCTCGCCGACGTGCCGGCCGCCGCGCGCAGCCTCACGACGCTGCGCGAGGTGGGGCTCGGCTACCTGCGTCTCGGTCAGCCCGCCACCGAGCTGAGCGGTGGGGAGGCCCAGCGGATCAAGCTGGCGACCGAGCTCCAGCGGGCCCGGCGCGGGCACGCCCTCTACCTCCTCGACGAGCCCACGGCCGGGCTGCACCCGGCTGACATCGCCCTGCTGCTGCGCCAGCTCCACACGCTGGTCGACGCCGGGAACACCGTCGTGCTCGTCGAGCACGACCTCGGCACCATCGTCAGCGCGGACTGGGTCATCGACCTCGGCCCGGGCGGTGGGGACGCGGGAGGCCGTGTCGTGGCGACGGGCACCCCGGAGCAGGTCGCGGGAGTCGAGGGGAGTGCGACAGCGCCCTACCTCGCCGCCCAGCTCTCCTCCAACACGGACCGGTAGCGGCCGGATCTGCCTGGTGCAGAAGGAGGCTCAGCCTGCTCGAGGGGCCGGCACGAGGTAGACGGGCACCGGCGTCGAGCGGATGATCTTCGAGGCGCGCGAGCCGAGGAAGAGCCGGGCCGCCGGGGCCGACGAGCTGGGACCGACGACGAGCAGGTCGCCGTCGCTCCACTCGACGTCCCAGATCGCCGTGCTCCACGAGACCCCCTCGCCGACGACGAGCGACCGGGCGAGACGCTCGGCCAGTGCGGCGTCGTGGGCTCCCACCTGGGCGCGGAGAGCGCTCGTCGTGCGCGCCACCCACCGGTCGACGACGAGGTCGTCGGCCGACTCCTCGACGCTGCCGTAGATCCGCTTGGGCGGCCGGACGGCGAACGACACGGCCCGCAGGCTCGCACCGAGGGCTTCGGCGACCCCGGCCCCCGCGGCCGCCACGTGCGACGCGCCCGCAGACCCGCCGAAGCCGATGCTGACCCGGCGGATGCGAGAGCCCGGCGTGGGTCGGTATCCGAGGGGGGCCAGGAGCACCGGCAGGGGCGCCGAGTGCACGAGCCGGTCGGTCACGCTGCCGAAGGAGATGCGACCCAGCGCGCCCTTGCTCGACGAGCCGAGCACGAGGGCGGACGCGTCGACCTCGGCCGCCAGCTCGAGCAGGCCGGCGGGGATCGACGATGCCGCACGCACCACGAAGCTCGCCTCGACGTCAGGAGGCAGCGCCGCCCGGGCCTGCTCGAGGACCGACTCGCCCCAGTCGCGGAGCGGCCCGAGGTAGTCCCCGTCGACGAACTCCGCGGCCCCGGCTGCGTGCGGGGTCGTCACGACGACGGCAACGGTGAGGGGCTCACCCGTCGACCGAGACAGCACGGCGGCCAGCTCGAGCGCCGACGCGCCGCTGTCCTGCGCCGTGTAGGCGACGACGATGGCCACGGCTCAGGCCTGCATGACGAGCGAGGCGGCCTCGACGTGGGTCACCGGCAAACCGAGCTCGCCGGCCCGGTCGACGACCTCGAAGCGCTGCCAGATCGAGTCCGAGGCAGGCAGCGTCACGATGACGATCTGGTCGGGGTCGAAGTGGCTCACCGCCGCCCGGAGGGCACGCAGGGGCCGGTAGTCGCCGAGCCCGCCGGTCGCGTCGAGGTGGTGCGCCGTGAGGGCGTCGAGGGTCCGGTCCAGCCGGGCCTGCGCCGCCTCGGTCGTCGCCTCGGCGACGGACACGGCGCCGTGCGTCGAGGCGGTGCCCGTCTCGACGGCGCTGGCCGGGACGCAGACGTAGTAGGTCGCCTTGCCCATGGCGTCGATGCGCTGGAGCTCGCGCATCAGCTCGTCGGCCTCGAGGGTCTGGTTGGCGAGCACGAGCACGCGCCGTGCCTCACCGGTGTGGTCGGGCGCGACCCGCTCGGGTAGGCGGGCGATGCGGGCCCGGTTGATGAAGAAGAGGACGAGCACGATGCCGAACGACACGAGGCTCAGCACGAGCTGGATGCGCACGTCCTCCGTGAGTCCCATCTGGACGAGCACCAGGACGATGCCGAGCGCCGTGATGACCGACAGGGCGGGGAACCACCACATCTTCACCTTGAGCGTCGACGCGTCAGCCCGGTAGCGCAGGATGATCTGCGAGACGGCGATGAGCAGGTAGACGAAGAGGATGACGGCGCCGGACGAGTTGAGCAGGAACGAGAAGACGGTGTCGGGCGACACGGCAGCCATGATGACGGCGAGGAAGCCGACGACCGACGAGGCCAGGATGGCAACCATCGGCACGCCACGGGAGTTCACCGAGACCATCGAGGCGGGTGCCTCCCGGCGGGCGGCCAGCACGAAGAGCATCCGGGACGCCGTGTAGAGGCCGGAGTTGAGGCAGCTGAGCACGGCGGTCAGCACGACCGCGTTCATCACGTGGTCGGCGTACGGGATGCCCATCTCCTGGAAGGCCGCGACGTAGGGCGACGCCTCCAGGGTGGCCGAGTTCCACGGCAGGATCACCGCGAGCAGGAAGATCGAGCCGACGAAGAAGATGGCGATGCGGGTGATGACGGAGTTCGCGGCCTTGGACACGGCCCGCTCCGGGTTGTCGGACTCGGCTGCGGCGATGGTCGCGATCTCGGCGCCCACCATCGAGAAGATCACCGTCACGACACCCGCCGTGACCGCCAGTCCGCCGTTGGGGAAGAAGCCGCCGTGCGCGGTGAGGTTGCTGAAGTCGAAGTCGGCGTTCGGCCAGATGCCGAAGACGAAGAGGGCACCGCAGGCGAGGAAGACGATGATCGCCGCGACCTTGATCCCGGCGAACCAGAACTCGAACTCCCCGAACGACGAGACCGAGATGAGGTTGGTGCCCGTCATGAGGAGCATGAGCAGGAGGCTCAGCACCCACGTCGGCACCCCCGGCAGCCAGAAGTTGATGACCTTGGCGCCGGCGACGGCCTCGAAGCCCACGACGATGACCCAGAAGTACCAGTAGAGCCAGCCGACGGAGAAGCCCGCCCAGTCACCGAGCGCCTTGCGGGAGTAGTCGGCGAACGAGCCGGTCGACGGGTTGGCCACGGCCATCTCGGCCAGCATCCGCATCACCATGATGATGAGGACGCCGCACAGGGCGTAGGTGATGAACGCCCCGGGGCCGGTGTCGTGGATGACGGTGCCCGAGCCGACGAACAGGCCCGCCCCGATGACGCCGCCCATGGCGATCATCGTCAGCTGCCGCTGGTTGAGCGACCGCTTGAGCTCCGGCCCCGCGCCGGCCACGTCAGGCCGTCCGATCCATGGTGGTGGAGCACTGA
Source organism: Terrabacter sp. 2TAF16 (assembly GCF_052115065.1). Classification (NCBI taxonomy): domain Bacteria; kingdom Bacillati; phylum Actinomycetota; class Actinomycetes; order Micrococcales; family Intrasporangiaceae; genus Terrabacter; species Terrabacter sp. 2TAF16. The sequence continues at coordinate 223,981 of NZ_JBFRFZ010000003.1, read as the reverse complement.
CAGGGGTTCACGTGACGAGACATGGGACAGCCCTCTCGATCGGACCGAGGAGGCTGACCGCCCCCGCGACGATCTGCCCAAAGTAGCCACGACCGGACCATCTGTCCACGCGAGTCCAACGTTGCCGATCAGGGCGATCCGAGCGTTCACCGCGGTGGATCGCCGGCACCTGGTGCSGGCGATCCACCGCGTTCCGTCGGTGTGGCCGTGAGCCGGCCGGCGCCCGACGTCAGGCGTAGAAGTCCGGCTTCGCGATCATCTCGACCTTGACGACGCCCTCGTCGGTGAGCGCTCGGACACCGGCGTCACAGACGCACGCGGCGGCATACCCGTCCCACGACGTCGACCCCGTGTGCTCGCTCCGCGCCACTGCGGAGATCCACTCCTGCACCTCCGTGACGAAGGCGCCCCAGAAGCGGTCGTTGTGGTCGCGGGCGATGGCGTTGCGCACCCCGACGCCGTCGCGCACGACGATGGCGTTCTGGTCGCCCAACGACACCGTGCCCTTCTCGGCAACCGCCTCGCAGCGGATGTCGTAGCCGAACTGGCAGTTGACGAAGATCTCGTCGTCGACGCGCACCCCCGACTCCGTCTCGAGGATGAGCACGAGTGGGTCCTGGAGGTGCTCGAAGCGCAGCGACGTCTTCTTCGGCTTGTCGACGCGCGCCGAGACGAACTCCTCGCCGAGCAGCCAGCGCATCGTGTCGACCTCGTGGATCGCGGTGTCGTTGATCGCCATGTCCCACGTGTAGTGCTCGGGCACGGTCGGGTTGCGGTGTGCACAGTGGACCATGAGCGTCTCGCCGAGCTCGCCCGAGTCGAGCAGCGTCTTCATCTCGCGGTAGCTGCGATCGAAGCGCCGCATGAATCCCACTGTCACCAGACGCCGCCCAGCCGCCTGCTCAGCCTCCATGATCCGCAGCGCGGCCTCCGCCGTCGGCGTCAGCGGCTTCTCGCAGAAGACGGGCTTGCCCGCCGCGATGGCGGCGAGCACGTCCACCTCGTGCGCCGGCCCGTAGCTGCAGATCATGACGGCGTCGACCTCGTCGGCGGCGATGAGCTCGGCCGAGGACGCGTATGCCGCCCCGTCGATCCGCGACGCCACCTCGGCCGCTCGGGCGGGGTCGACGTCGGAGACGGCGACGACCCGCCCGCCCGCGATGACGGTGTGGATCCGGTCGATGTGCGCCCGGCCCATGCCGCCCGGGCCGATCATGCCGATGCGTACGGTCATTGGTGTGACTCCTTCGTCAGCGAGAGCAGGGGCTCAGCGGAGGCCGAGGCCGATGGACGCGAGGTACTCGCGGGTCTGGATGGCGTTGGGCAGCGGGTAGGACGGCTCGCACGGGTACATGTCCTGCTCGCACACGACGTAGAGCTCCTTGTCGAGGTCGGCCAGAGCCTCGATGAGCGACGGCATGTCCGGCGCGCCGGCCGGCGGCGCGACGGAGCAGCCCTTGGCGACAGCGAGACCGAAGGGCCAGTCCTCGTCGTGGGCCTGCTTGACGAGGCCCTCGTCCATCGCCTTGATGTGGACGTAGGAGATGCGCTCGGGGTACGTGCGGCACAGCTCCATCGGGTCCCCACCGCCGTAGACGATGTGGCCGGTGTCGAGGCAGAAGCCGACGTAGTCGGGGTCGGTCGCCTGGAAGACGCGGTCGATGTCCTCGGGCGTCTCGATGTGGCTGTCGCCGTGCGGGTGGAGGACCATCTTGAGGCCGTAGTCCTCCTTCATGATGCGACCGAGCTTGTCGGCATTGGAGATGTAGGCGTTCCACGCCTCCGTCGACAGCACGCGGTCGTCGGTGAACTCCCACGTCTTGTCGTCGCGGAAGAGGGGCGGCAGGTGCACGATGTACTCCGCCCCGACGGCGGCGTGCGTCTCGGCGATCTCGCGGAAGGTCTTCTCCGTGTCGGCCCAGGCCTCCGGCTTGTGCAGGATGCCCCAGCCGGTGCCGGCGACGACCTGGAAGCCGCGCTTGTCCATCTCCTCCTGCAGGCGCTTCGGGTCCTTGGGGAAGTAGCCGAACGGCCCCGTCTCCATGACCGAGAAGCCGGCCTCGGCCATCTCGTCGAGCGCGGTCTCCCAGTGGATCTGCTTCTCGTCCTCGGGGAACCAGACGCCCCACTGGTCAGGACAGACACCGATCGTCAGCTTGCTGTAGCGGTCGTCGGTGTTGCGGGCCTTGGACTCGGCCATGGTCGTTCGTTCCTCTCGAAAAGTGTTGCGGGTCAGTCGTTCTGGGGGAAGCCAAGGTTGAGGCCGCCGTGGCTCGGGTCGAGCCAGCGCGACGTGACGACCTTGCCGCGGGTGAAGAAGTGGACGCCCTCCATGCCGTGGGCGTGGGTGTCGCCGAAGAGCGAGTTCTTCCACCCGCCGAAGGAGTAGTACGACACCGGCACGGGGATCGGCACGTTGACGCCGACCATGCCGACCTCGACGTTGCGCTGGAACTTGCGGGCCGCGCCACCGTCGTTGGTGAAGATCGCCGTGCCGTTGCCGTAGGGGTTGCTGTTGATGAGCGTGAGGCCCTCGTCGTAGGAGCCGACGCGAACGACCGACAGCACCGGACCGAAGATCTCGTCGTCGTAGAGCGACATGCCGGGCTTGACGTGGTCGAAGAGGGTCGGCGCGAGGAAGTAGCCCTCCCCGTCGGACTCGTAGGAGTCCTGTCGACCATCGACGACGAGCGTCGCACCTTCGGACACCCCGGCGTCGAGATAGGACGTCACCTTGTCGCGGTGCTGCGAGGTGACGAGCGGTCCCATGTCGCAGCCGCGCGTGCCGTCACCGGTGACGAGCTTGCCCATGCGGTCCTTGATCTTCGAGATCAGCTCGTCCGCGATGGGTTCGACGGCGACGAGTGCCGAGATCGCCATGCACCGCTCCCCCGCCGAGCCGAAGCCGGCGTTGACCGCCGCGTCCGCGGCGAGGTCGAGGTCGGCGTCCGGCAGGACGAGCATGTGGTTCTTGGCGCCGCCGAGCGCCTGGACCCGCTTGCCGTGCGCGGTGCCCGTCTCGTAGACGTACTTCGCGATCGGCGTCGAGCCGACGAACGACACCGACTTCACGTCGGGGTGCGTCAGCAGCGCGTCGACGGCCTCCTTGTCGCCGTTGACGACCTGCATGACACCGTCGGGCAGGCCGGCCTCCTTCCAGAGCGCCGCGACCGCGATCGCGGCCGAGGGGTCCTTCTCGGACGGCTTGAGGATCACCGCGTTGCCGCACGCGATGGCGATCGGGATGAACCACATCGGCACCATCGCCGGGAAGTTGAACGGCGAGATGACGGCGACGACCCCGAGCGGCTGGCGGATCGAGTAGACGTCGACGTTCGTCGAGGCGTTCTCCGAGAAGCCGCCGCGCATGAGGTGCGGGATGCCACAGGCGAACTCGGCGACCTCGAGGCCGCGCGTCACCTCGCCGAGCGCGTCGGAGAGCACCTTGCCGTGCTCGGCCGTGATGAGCGCCGCGACGTCCTCCTTGCGCTCGTTGAGCAGCTCGCGGAAGGCGAAGAGCACGCCCGAGCGCTTGGCGAGCGAGGCGTCGGCCCACTCCTCCCACGCGGAGGCGGCGGACGTGACTACCTCGTCGACGAGCGAGGCCGAGGCGAGGTCGAGCACGCCGGACTGCTCCCCCGTCGCGGGGTTGAAGACGGGTGACGTGCGCTCGGCGGTGCCGGTCCACGGCTGGCCGTCGATGAGGTGGGTGATGCGGGTGGGCGTGCTCATGGCGGTGTCCTTCGAATTCAGATCAAGGCGGAGGGGGCGTGTGCCGGATGGCCGGCTCGAGGAGGAACGACTGGGATCGGCTCGGATCCTCGGTGGCTCAGGGCGAGACGAGCGTCGGCGGCGTCGACCACTTGTCGAGGTAGGAGCGGATGGTGTCGCGCATGTAGGTGCTCGACTCACGCGCGCGGTCCTCCCAAGCGAAGACGCACGACGTGACGATGCCGTCGAAGCCGATGCGCTCGAGGCCGGCGAAGAACTGGCCGAAGTCGACCTCGCCCTGCCCGATGTCGAGGTGCTGGTGCACCGTGACCTGCGACCCAGGCGGGTTGACGATGTAGCGCAGCCCGGACGACGCGGAGTGGTCGTAGGCGTCGGCGACGTGGACCATCGTCAGCAGGTCGCCGGCCTTGTCCATGATCCCGTCGGGATCGTTGCCCTGGTGGAAGGTGTGCGGCGCGCAGTAGAGGAACGACACGTTGGGGCTGTTGATCCCCCTGATGACGTCGACGGCGCGCTTGCCGTCCTCCTCCCAGTCGTCGGGGTGCGGCTCGAGCACGAGCCGGATCCCCTCCTTCTCGAAGACGGGCAGCAGCTCCTCCATCGACTGCCAGAACATCCGCTCGCAGACGGCCGCCTCGCGGGGGTTGCCGTTGAGCTCGGAGTTCATCGTGTCGACACCGAGGTCGCTGGCGATCTGGATGGCGCGCGTCCAGTAGCGCACGGCCGCCTTCCGGTCGTCCTCGTCGGGACCCGACCACCGGAAGAGTGGCAGGAGCGACGACACCCCGACCCCCGCCGACGCCAGCGCCGACCGGAACGCGGCCACGCCCGCGTCGTCGACGCGCGGGTGGTTGAAGAAGGGGATGAAGTCGTCGCGCGGCGACAGCTCGATCCACTCGTAGCCGAGGTCGGCCACGAGAGAGGGCAGCTCGAGCAGCGGCGTCTCACGGAACATGTACGGGTCGAGGGCGAGCTTCATGACGAGGACTCCGGGTGAGAGGTGGTGCCGACGGGAGTGATGAACGGACGCTGGGTGGTCTTGTGGTCGACGTACACGGCGTATGCCGTGCGCGTCGTGTCGAGGTCGCTGACCTCCGAGACCGGCACGTCCCACCATGACGCGCTGTCGGGCGCGTGGACGAGCGGGTCGGTCTCGACGTGGATGACCACGGGCCCGCCGTCGGCCGGAGCGGCCTTGGCCTCCTTGATCGCCTGGTGCAGCTCGTCGAGCGAGTGCACCTCGATGACGTGCGCGCCGAGCGAGCGCGCGTTGGCGGCGAGGTCGACGGGCAGGACGTCACCGTCGAGGCGCCCGGACGACTCACCACGGAAGCGGTAGCTCGTGCCGAAGCGCTGCGAGCCGAGCGACTCCGACAGCGAGCCGATCGAGTGGAAGCCGTGGTTCTGCACGAGGACGACGATGACCTTGATGCGCTCCTGCACCGCCGTGACGAGCTCGGTCGGCATCATGAGGTAGCCGCCGTCGCCGACCATGGCGAAGACGTCGCGCGACTCGTCGGCGAGACGGATGCCGAGCGAGGCCGGCACCTCGTAACCCATGCAGGAGTAGCCGTACTCGACGTGGTACGCCTTGCGGTCGCGCACCCGCCACAGCTTGTGGATGTCGCCGGGCATCGAGCCCGCCGCACAGAGCACGACGTCGCGGGGGTCGGTCAGCTCGTTGACCGCGCCGAGCACCTGGCCCTGGGTGAGCAGGCCATCGGCCAGCCGGTCGGTGACCTCCGGAGCCGGGTGGAAGGCCGCCTCGACCGAGGCGTCCCACTCGGCCCACAGCGCGGCCTGGCGTGACCGGTGGGCGTCGTCGACGGCATACCCGTCCAGCGCAGCGGTCAGCGCGACGAGCGCCTCCCGGGCGTCGGCGACGACCGAGAGCCCCGAGTGCTTGCCGGCGTCGAAGCGCGCGACGTTGACGTTGACGAAGCGGACCCCGTTGTCCTGGAAGGCTGTCCGCGAGGCGGTGGTGAAGTCGCTCCAGCGTGTGCCGATGCCGATGACGACGTCGGCCTCTGCGGCGAGCGCGTTGGCGGCCGTCGTGCCGGTCGAGCCGACCGCGCCCATCTCCTGCGGGTGCCCGTGCGGCAGGGACCCCTTGCCGGCCTGCGACTCACCGACGGGGATGCCCGTGGCCTCGCAGAACGCGCGCAGCGCCTCCTCGGCGCCGCTGTAGTGCACGCCGCCACCGGCGACGACGAGGGGCCGCTTCGCCGAGCGGATGACCGCTGCGGCGTCGGCGACGTCGACGGCCTCGGGCAGCGGACGCGCCACCCGCCACGTGCGCGGCGCGAAGAGCTCGAGCGGCCAGTCGTGCGCCTCGGCCTGGACGTCCTGCGGCAGCGAGATCGTCACGGCGCCCGTCTCGACGGGGTCGGTGAGCATCCGCATCGCACCGAGCAGCGCCGACGGCAGCTGCTCGGGACGGCTGACCCGGTCGAAGAACTTCGACAGCGGGCGGAAGGCGTCGTTGACCGTCACGTCGGCGGCATACGGCAGCTCGAGCTCCTGGAGCACCGGGGACGACACTCGCGTCGCGAAGGTGCCAGACGGGAGCAGCAGCACGGGCAGACGGTTGATCGTCGCCAGGGCGGCGCCGGTCAGCATGTTCGTCGAGCCGGGACCGACGGACGCGGTGCACGCCCACGTCTGCAGGCGGTCCTTCTGGCGGGCGTAGGCGACGGACGTGTGGACCATCGCCTGCTCGTTGCGGGCGAGCACGTACGGAAGGTGCTCCTCCCCGTCGGCGAGCTCGTTCTGCAGCAGCGCCTGGCCGATCCCGGCGACGTTGCCGTGGCCGAAGATCCCGAAGCAGCCGGCGAAGAGCTTCTGCCGCTCGCCGTCGCGCTCGCTCCACTGGTTGGCGAGGAAGCGCACCACGGCCTGGGCCACGGTCAGACGCACCGTCCCGGCCGCGTGGGTGTCGCTCGTCATCGAGCACCTCCAAGGGGAAGTCGGGGGTCGACCGGCTGGTCGGACCACGTGTCGCGGACCCAGCCGTGTGCGGGGTCGTCGCAGATGAGCCAGGCCCGCTCGGCACCCGGGCCGGCCATGACGTTGAGGTAGTAGAGGTCGTAGCCGGGGGCGGCCATCGCCGGGCCGTGCCAGCCGTGCGGCACGAGGACGACGTCGCCCGAGCGCACCTCGGCGAGCACGTCGATCGGCCGGTCGTCCGTGCCGTAGACCCGCTGGTAGCCGACCGGACTCGTACCCGCGGCCTCCGGAGCACTGGCCGACGGGGCGACCTCGAAGTAGTAGATCTCCTCGAGCTCCGTCTCGACCCCCGGCCGCTCCTCGTCGTGCTTGTGCGGCGGGTAGGAGCTCCAGTTGCCGCCGGGGGTGATGACCTCGCAGGCGATGATCGAGTCGGCGTCGAGGACGCCGGGGATGCCGAAGTTGCGGACCTCGCGGGACGCGACGCCGGCGCCGCGCAGCTCGACGGGCACGTCAGCGACGCCCACGTGACGGAACGGCGGCGTGTGCCGTCGCGTCGCGCGGGCGCCGCAGACGGCGATCCTGGCGGGACCGCCCTCGGCGGTCACCGTGACGTCGCAGTCGCGCGCGGCGTAGGCGACGTCGGTGGGCCCGGCGAAGACCGAGGCCCGACCCGCGAGGACGGCCTCGTGCTCGAGACCCTCGGGGTCGACGGCCGTGACGGCGACGGATCCCGAGAGCGGCACGACGACGTGCTCCCACTCCCCGGCCGCGACGGTGCGGCTCTCCCCGGCAGCCAGCGCGGCGGCATACAACCGGGTGTGCGACCACCCGTCGAGGGCGTCGTCGATGGCGACCGACCACTCCGCCGTGCCGGCGCTCCCCAGGGGGCGCACCCAGCGCTCGTTGTCGCTCACGCGCGGACCCCGCTCCCGTGCACCAGCCCGGCGGCGATGTCGACGGCCGCGGCGACGTCCCCGTCGGGCGGGAAGAGCAGGGCGCGGCCGACGACGAGACCGCGCACGGCGGGCAGGTCGAGCGCGCGGCCCCACGAGGCGTACGTGTCCTGCGGGTCGCCCTGGGGGTCCCCGCCGAGGAGGAGCGTCGGCAGGGTCGTCGCGTCCATGACGCGGTCGAGCTCGTCGACGACGGGAAGCTTGAGCCACGTGTAGGCGCTCGAGGCGCCGAGGCCCGCGGCGATGTGGACCGACTTGATCGTCGAGTCGGGGTCGAGCTGGTTGACGACCCGACCGCCCTCGCGCGTCGAGAGGAACGGCTCGACCATCGCCATGACCTGGTGCTCGGCGAGCTCGGTGACGGCGTGGGCGCTCGCCTCGAGGGTGGCCACCGCGCCCGGGTCGTCGAGGCAGATGCGGGTCAGCATCTTCCCGCCGTCGATGCCGCGCGCCGCGATCTCGGCCGCGGTGTAGGCGGTGAAGCGGTCGTCGAGCTCGAAGCTGGCTCCCTGGAGGCCGCCGCGGTTCATCGAGCCGATGGCGATCTTGTCGTCGAGGGCGCCGAGCAGGAGCAGGTCGTCGAGGACGTCGGGCGTGCCGAGCACGCCGTCGACGCCGGGCCGCCGGAGGGCCGTGACGAGACGCTCGAGCAGGTCGCTGCGGCTCGCCATGGCGGCGCCGGCGCCGCGGACGCCGAGGGCACCGCGCGCGGGGTGGTCGGCGGCGACGAGGAGCATCCGGCCGTCCGCCTGGACGAGTGGACGGCGGCGGCGCGCGGCCCACGCGGCGGCGATGCGCCCGGGTTCGCGCACGCGGATCTCGGTCAGGTCGGCGACCCGGACGCTCGGGCTGACGGTGGGCTCGTGCTGCGTGGTGGTCATCGCGCCTCCTCGGCGGTGGTGGCGAACGGTGAGGCCTGCCGGCCGGCGGCGGCCAGGCGCTCGTCGACCTCGGCGGAGGTCGGCATCGCGGTGGAGCACTCGAGCTTGCTGGCGACGATCGCACCTGCGACGTTCGCGAACTCGAGGACGCGCCGCAGGTCCCAGCCCTCGAGCAGGCCGTGGCAGAGGGCGCCCCCGAACGCGTCGCCGGCACCGAGGCCGTTGACGACGTCGACGGGGAAGGGCGGGACCTCGAGCCGCTCGTCGCGGGTCGCGGCGAGCACCCCCTTGGGGCCCTGCTTGACGACGGCGAGCTCGACGCCGCGCTCGAGCAGCGCGTCGGCTGCTCGCTGGGGGTCGGTCTCGCCGACGGCGACCTCGCACTCCTCGCGGTTGCCGACGGCGACGGTCACGTGGTCGAGCGCACGCCCGACCTGCACGCTCGCCTCGGCCGGGTCGGACCAGAACATCGGCCGGTAGTCGAGGTCGAGCACCGTGTGGGTGCGGCGGGCCCGGACGTCCCAGGCGCGGAAGTGCGCGGCCCGGCTCGGCTCCTGCGAAAGCCCCGTGACGGTCGCCCAGAAGACGCCGGCGTCACGGATCGCGTCCAGCGGCAGCTCGTCGGCCTCGATCATGAGGTCCGGAGCGGTCGGGTAGCGGTAGAAGTACAGCGGGAAGTCGTCGGGCGGGAAGACCTCGCAGAAGGTGACGGGGGTCGGCGGGCCGGCGACGGCGGAGACGAAGGAGTCGTCGACCCCGAAGTCGCGCAGCGCCTCGTGGACGTAGCGGCCGAACGCGTCCTGCCCGGTCCGCGTGACGAGCGCGGTCCGGTGCCCGTGGCGGGCCGCCGCCACCGCGACGTTCGTCGCACTGCCGCCGAGGAACTTCTCGAACGTGCGCACCTTCTCGAGCCCCACGCCGTGCTGGAGCGGGTAGATGTCGACGCCCGTGCGGCCGATCGCGACGACGTCGTATGCCGTGTCGCCGGCCGCGGGGGTCGTGGTGTCCATGGCGTCCACGTCGCTCACAGGCTCGGGATCTCGTCGAGCGAGACGACGCGACCCTCGCGCCGGGAGAGCTCGCAGGCCTCGGCGACGCGGAACGCCTGGAGCGCGTCGTCGACGGTGCACGGCGAGGCCAGCGCCCCGCGGACGACGGCCGCGAAGGCCGTCAGCTCGGCGCGGTAGGCCGGCAGGAAGCGCTCCATGAACGACCAGTGGCGGGGGCCGACCGGGTAGGTGGCACCGGGCTCGGCGGAGGTGACGGCGAGCGAGTCGTCGTAGCCGACGCCGATCGTGCCGTCGCTGCCGAGGACCTCCATGCGCACGTCATGGCCAGCGCCGTTGTAGCGCGTCGCGGAGAGGTTGACGAGCGTGCCGTCGTCGAGCGTCAGGACGGCCGCGGCGGTGTCGACGTCGCCGGCCTCGGAGAAGAACGCGGCGCCCTTGTTGGCGCCGGTCGCGTACACCGAGGCGACCTCGCGGCCGGTGACGAAGCGGAGGATGTCGAAGTCGTGGATCGAGCAGTCGCGGAAGAGGCCGCCGCTCGTCGGGATGTAGGCGGCATGGGGCGGCGCCTGGTCGTGCGTCTGCGCGCGGATGCTGTGGACGAAGCCGAGCTCGCCGCCGGCCACGGCCTGCTGGGCGCGCTGGTAGCCGCGGTCGAAGCGGCGCTGGAAGCCGACGTGGACGGGCGTGCTCGTCGTGCGGACGAGCCGCGCGAGGTCCAGCGTCTCGTCGAGCGTGGCGGCCACCGGCTTCTCGCAGAAGGTGGGGACGCCGGCCTCGAGACCGAGACGGATGAGCGGCGCGTGTCCCGGCGTCGCCGTGGCGATGACGAAGCCGTCGACGCCCTGTGCGAGCAGCTCGGCCGGCGAGGCGGCGAAGCCGACCTCGAGCTTGTCCGCGACGGCGCGGGCGGCGTCGGCGTCCAGGTCGGAGACGACGACCTCGTCGACGTCGGACAGGTCGCGGAGGGTCTCGGCGTGGAACGCCCCGATGCGGCCGACTCCGGCCAGTCCGATGCGCATGTGCACACTCCCTTGGGTGATCGCGGTGGGCGGCGACCCGGTGGGGGTGGTCGCCGTGAGGTCCGGACGGCGAACGCCTCGACGTCGTCGTCCCTTCGAGAACGATGGTCCTGCCGTGGCCGTCGCCATGTCAAGCAAATGTTAGGACATTCTGATGTTTGATCAATCTCTTGACATGCATGCAGGAAGAGGAGCATCCTCCAATCGCTGGCACCGACGCCGGGACCGGCAGACATCGACACCGATGTCCGCCCGCGACGGAGGAGCCAGTGCGAGCACGGAGACCCACCACGTCGCCGGAGCTCGCCGAGATCCCCGCACACCTTCCGGGCGACGACCTCGCCCCACACCGTCCTCACCGGACGCGACGCAGCCAGACCGCTCAGCCCACGCGCACCACAGGCGCACCGGCCGGGTCGACACGACCCGACACCCCTCCAGCCCGCACCTCACGTGCCAGGCACACGGCATACGGGCTCCACCCTGATCGACGGATCGACCGTCACAGAACGTCGCGCCACTCCGGCGACCGGGCCACCGCGACGCAACGAAAGGAATCAACGATGACTCCGACTCGGACTCGCAAGAGCCTGACCGTCGCAGCCGGGATGGCCACGGCCGCCGCCCTCGCCCTCGCGGCGTGCAGCAGCGGCGGAGCCCCCGCCAGCACCGCCAACGCCGGCAGCGGCAGCGGCGCCGGCGACAACTCCGGCTACACGTTCGCCATGGTCACCCACGAGACCCCCGGCGACACCTTCTGGGACAAGATCAAGGCCGGCGCCACCCAGGCAGCGAAGAACAGCGGCATCACGCTCAAGTACTCCAACGACCCCGACCCGGCCAAGCAGGCGACGCTGATCCAGAACGCGATCGACTCGAAGGTCGACGGCATCGCCACGACGCTCGCCACGCCCGACGCCCTCGCCGGTGCGGTCAAGTCTGCCAACGACGCCGGCATCCCCGTCGTCGCCTTCAACTCCGGCATCGACCAGTACCAGCAGGTCGGCGCCAAGATGTACTTCGGCTCCGACGAGAACCTCGCCGGTGAGGCGACCGGCAAGCGCATCGCCGCCGCCGGTGGCAAGAAGGTCCTCTGCGTCATCCAGGCCGCCGGTTCGGTGGCCCTCGAGGCCCGGTGCGCCGGCGTCAAGAAGGGCATCCCCGCCACGGAGAACATCCAGGTCAACGGCGCCGACGACCCGTCGGTCGTCTCGGCCCTGCAGGCCAAGCTCGCGCAGGACAGCTCGATCGACTGGATCGTCACGCTCGGCGCCCCGATCGCCCTCGACGCCCTCAAGGCGATGGACGCAGCCAGCAGCAAGGCCAAGCTCGCCACCTTCGACCTCAACGTCGACGCCGCGCAGGCGATCCAGGACGGCAAGATCCAGTTCTCGGTCGACCAGCAGCCCTACGTGCAGGGCTACCTCGCCATCCAGTCGCTCTACCTCAACAAGAAGAACGGCAACGACATCGGTGGCGGCCTCGCCGTCCTGACCGGACCGTCGTTCGTGGACTCGAAGAACATCGCCGTGATCCTCCCGTTCGCCAAGAACAACACGCGCTGACCCACCGGGGCGGCCGGCCAGGGCAACCAGGGCCGGCCGCCCTTCCCGCACTCCACTGCTCGCTCGTCAAACCGGATCGGAGAGGTCCATGAGTCAAACCACCAAGACTCCACCCTCGGCACCAGCCGAGGCGTCGAACAGGGTCACGCTCGGCTGGTCGAACCGCCTGCTCGCCCGCCCCGAGGTCGGGGCCCTCGTCGCGGCGATCGTCATCTTCGTCTTCTTCCTCATCGTCGCCCCGGCCTTCCGGTCGCCCGCGTCGTTCTTCACCGTGCTCTACCAGTCCTCCACCATCGGCATCGTCGCGGTCGCCGTGGGAATGCTCATGATCGGCGGCGAGTTCGACCTCTCCGCCGGCGTCATCGTCACCACGGCGGGGCTCGTCAACGCGATGTTCTGCTACCAGCTCGGCATCAACCTCATCGTCGGCGCCGTGCTCTCGCTCGTCTTCTGCCTCGCCATCGGCTTCCTCAACGGCTACCTGGTGGTGAGGACCGGCATACCGAGCTTCCTCATCACCCTGGGCACGTTCTTCGTGCTGCAGGGCGCGAACCTCGGGGTCACGAAGCTCGTCACCGGCTCGGTCTCGACGCCCAACATCAACCAGATGGACGGCTACAAGACCCTCGACGCGATCTTCGCCTCGAGCTTCAAGATCGGCAGTGTCACCGTCGAGATCACCGTCCTCTGGTGGTTCCTCTTCGTCGCCCTGTCGGCGTTCATCCTCCAGCGCACCAAGATCGGCAACTGGATCTACGCCGTCGGCGGCAACGCCGACTCCGCCCGTGCCGTCGGCGTCCCGGTCAAGGCCGTCAAGATCGGCCTGTTCATGAGCGTGTCGTTCCTCGGCTGGTTCGTCGGCATGCACACGCTCTACAAGTTCGACACCCTCCAGGCCGGCAACGGCATCGGCAACGAGTTCCTCTACATCATCGCCGCGGTCGTGGGTGGCACGCTGCTCACCGGCGGCTACGGCAACGCCATCGGCGTCGCCATCGGCGCGTTCATCTTCGGCATGACGAGCCTCTGCATCGTCTACGCCGGCTGGGACCCCAACTGGTTCCGGGCCTTCCTCGGCGTCATGCTCCTGCTCGCCGTCATGGTCAACCTCTACGTCAAGAAGCTCTCGACCGCCCGAAAGGTGGGCTGACATGACTGACACCCTGTCCGAGCACGCGGACCCGGAGCTCCACTCGGGCGAGCCGCTCATCGAGATGAAGGACGTCGGCAAGACGTACGGCGCCATCCGCGCCCTCAAGGGCATCAACCTCACGGTGCGCGCCGGCGAGGTGACCTGCGTCCTCGGCGACAACGGCGCCGGCAAGTCGACCCTGATCAAGATCATGGCCGGCCTCCACCCGCACAACGAGGGCACGATGAAGGTCGACGGCAAGGAGGTCAGCTTCTCCTCGCCGCGCGAGTCCCTCGACCACGGCATCGCGACCGTCTACCAGGACCTCGCCGTCGTCTCGCTCATGGAGGTGTGGCGCAACTTCTTCCTCGGCTCCGAGCTGACGAGCGGCCGGGGCCCGTTCGCCACCCTCCGGATCGCCGACATGAAGCGCATCGCCGACGAGGAGCTGCGCAAGATGGGCGTCGTCGTCAAGGACATCAACCAGCCGATCGGCACCCTCTCAGGTGGCCAGCGCCAGTGCGTCGCGATCGCCCGGGCCGTCTACTTCGGCGCCCGCGTGCTGATCCTCGACGAGCCGACCGCGGCCCTCGGCGTCAAGCAGTCCGGCGTCGTGCTCAAGTACACGGCTGCGGCCCGCGACGCCGGCCTCGGTGTCGTCTTCATCACCCACAACCCGCACCACGCCTACCTCGTCGGCAACCACTTCGTCATCCTCAAGCTCGGCCAGGCCGTGCTCGACAAGAAGCGCGCCGACGTCGGTCTCGACGAGCTCACCCGCCAGATGGCCGGCGGCGACGAGCTCACCGAGCTCTCGCACGAGCTGCAGAAGTGAGCGGGGTGGCGTCATGAGCGTCGCCGTCGCCCACCACACCCGCAGCTCGAGCGGGCTCGCGCTCCAGGAGGGAGCCCGCCAGGCGGCATACCGCGGGACCCACCTCCTCGTCGTCCACGTCGTCGAGTCGCTCGACAACGACATCGCGGAGGCCAACAAGGCCGGTATCTCCGATGCCGTCGAGAGCGCGCTCGAGGCCGCCTGCCTGCCCGACCTCCAGTGGGACGTGCGCCTCGTCCCCGGGGGCCGGGACATCGCGGACGTCTCCGAGGCGATCCTCGCGACCGTGCACGAGCTCGGTCCGGACCTGCTCGTCATCGGGGCCCGGCGCCGCTCGCCGATGGGCAAGGCCTTCCTCGGCAGCGTCGCGCAGAACATCATCCTCGACGCGGACGTGCCCGTTCTCGTCGTCAAGAGCCCGAGGTGATGACACGAGGGTGTGCTGACATGAACACGTGCGTGCATGACCGAATCGTCTCGTTAGTCTGCGGCCATGCCCAAGCCCGTTGACGTCCGCATCGACCGCGAGACGCCGGTCCCGCTCTACCACCAGCTGGCCGAGCAGCTGAGCGCGGCCATCGCGGACGGCGTGCTCCAGCCGGGGGACCCGTTCGAGAACGAGGTCGCGATGGCCGACCGGCTCGGCCTGTCGCGACCGACGGTGCGGCGGGCCATCCAGGAGCTCGTCGGGCAGGGCCTCCTGCTCCGGCGGCGAGGTCTCGGCACGACGGTCGCGGGCCGCCAGATCCACCGGCGGGCCGAGCTGACGAGCCTCTACGACGACCTGCGGCGCGAGGGCTCGGGGGACCCTCGCACCCAGGTGCTGACGCACGAGGTGACGACCGACGAGGTCGCGGCGACGGCGATGGGCCTCCCGGCCGACACGCCGTTGCTGCGCCTCGTCCGGCTCCGTCTCGACGGCGACCGGCCGCTCGCGATCCTGCGCAACTGGCTGCCGCCGGCCTACTCCGACATCAGCTGCGAGGACCTCGAGCACGACGGCCTCTACGCCCTGCTCCGTGCTCGCGGCGGCAAGCCCGTCGTGGCCCACCAGCGCATCGGTGCGCGGCAGCCGTCGGCCTCCGAACGCAAGCACCTGAACCTCACGCCGTCCCAGCCGGTCCTGACGATGTCGCGCACCGCGTTCGACGCCGTCGGCGGCCCCGTCGAGTACGGCGACCACTGCTACCGCGCCCAGGACTACTCCATCGAGGTCATGCTCGACGAGCGCTGACCGCGCCGGCGTCGGTCGCGCACCCGACCACCGAGAAGGTATGCCGTGTCGACCCTTTCGCTGCCCACCGCCCTCCCTGCCCCACGTCGTCCGACGCCCGACAGCGTGCCCAGCCTTCGCTGGGGCATCCTCGGCACGGGGTGGATCGCGTCACGCTTCGTCGCATCGCTCCGGGCCTCGACGACGCAGCAGGTCGTGGCCGTGGGGTCGCGGTCGCAGGCCTCGGCCGACGCCTTCGCCCGGGGTGCGGGTGAACTGCGGACGCACGCGAGCCACGAGGCACTCATGAGCGACCCGGACGTCGACGTCGTGTACGTCGCGACGCCGCACCACGCGCACCTGGCCGGCGCACTCCTGGCCGTCGGGGCCGGCAAGCACGTCCTCGTCGAGAAGCCACTGGGTCTCGATGCGTCTGAGGCACAGTCGATCTCGGCTGCTGCCGCGGCCGCCGGCGTCTTCTGCATGGAGGCCATGTGGTCGCTCTTCCTGCCGCGCTTCGACGTCGTGCGGCAGGTGCTCGACGCGGGCCTCCTCGGCGAGGTGCGCACCGTCATCGCCGACCACGGCGAGCACTTCGACCCGCCGCACCGCATCCTCGACCCGGCCATGGCCGGCGGCTCGCTCCTCGACCTCGGCACCTACGTCACGACGCTGGCGACATGGGCGCTCGGCCCGGCCACGCGCGTCCTGGCGTCCGGCGAGTCGACCGCGTCCGGGGTCAACGGCCAGGCCGCGATGCTCCTGACCCACGCCGGCGACGCGACGAGCGTGCTCCATTCGACGCTGCTCACGCGTACGCCCACGGCGGCCACCATCGCCGGGACGGAGGCCACGCTGACCCTGCCCGGACCGTTCTTCATGCCCGGCGACGTCGTCGTCACCTCCGCCGACGGGTCAGGCTCGGTGACGTGGACCGACCCCGAGCCGATCGGCCACGGCGCGCTCTACCACTCGGCCCTCGAGGCGGCCCGCTGCATCGGCGACGGCCTGCTCGAGTCTCCCCTGCACGACGCAGCGTCGGTCCACGCCAACATGCGTGCCCTCGACGAGGTCACGAGACAGGTCGGCGTCACCTACTCCCCCGCGGTTTGAGGTGATCGGGCGCACGTTGCAGCGGCGCGCCCACCTCAACCGGGTGGTCAGGACAGCGGGGTCAGGACGTCCCTGCCGAGGAAGGGGCGCAGGGCCTCGGGCACGCGGACCGAGCCGTCGGCCTGCTGGTGGTTCTCGAGGATCGCGACGAGCCAGCGCGTCGTGCCCAGCGTGCCGTTGAGCGTCGCGACGGCGCGGGTGCCCGAGCCGTTCGGGTCGCGCTCGCGGGTGTTGAGCCGGCGCGCCTGGTAGGTCGTGCAGTTCGACGTCGATGACAGCTCGCGGAACTTGCCCTGCGTCGGCACCCAGGCCTCGCAGTCGAACTTGCGGGCGGCCGGACCACCGAGGTCGCCGGCCGCCGTGTCGATGATCCGGTAGGGCACCTCGATCTTGGCGAGCATCTCCTGCTCCCACGCGAGCAGGCGCTGGTGCTCGGCCTCGGCGTCCTCGGGACGGCAGTAGCTGAACATCTCGACCTTGTGGAACTGGTGCACGCGGATGATGCCGCGGGTGTCCTTGCCGTGCGACCCCGCCTCGCGGCGGTAGCACGCCGACCACCCGGCATACCTCTTCGGGCCGTTCGTCAGGTCGATGATCTCGTCGGAGTGGTAGCCGGCGAGGGCGACCTCCGAGGTGCCGGTGAGGTAGAGGTCGTCGGCCTCGAGGTGGTAGACCTCGTCGGCGTGCGCGTCCATGAAGCCGGCGCCGACCATGACCTCCGGGCGCGCGAGCGTCGGCGTGATCATCGGCGTGAAGCCGGACGCGGTCGCCTGGGCCATCGCCATGTTGAGCAGCGCCAGCTCGAGGAGGGCGCCGACGCCGGTGAGGTAGTAGAAGCGCGCACCACCGACCTTGGCGCCGCGCTCCATGTCGATGGCGCCGAGCTTCTCGCCGAGCGCGAGGTGGTCGAGCGGCTCGAAGCCCTCGGCCTCGAAATCCCTTGGCGTTCCAACGGTCTCGAGCACGACGTAGTCGTCCTCACCGCCGACGGGCACACCGTCGATGATGACGTTGCCGACCCGGCGGAGCAGGCGCTCGAGCTCGGCCCCGGCCTCGTCGGCGTCGCTCTCGAGCGACTTGACCTGCTCGCTCAGCGTGCCGGCGTGCGCCCGCGCCTCGTGCGCCACCTTCTCCAGGTGGTCGGCGTCGTCGGCGCCCGACTTCTTCGCCTTCTGGAAGGCACCCATGGCCGCGCCGACCGACTTGCTGACGGTCTTCTGCTCGGCGCGCAGCCTCTCGAAGTCGCCGAGGGACGATCGACGGCGCTCGTCGGCAGCGAGGATCGCGTCCACGATCCCCGGGTCCTCACCACGGGCCTGTTGCGAGGCGCGGACCCGGTCGGGTTCGTCGCGCACGAGCTTGATGTCGATCACGCGGGCCAGCCTATCCGCGCGCCCCGCGGACCCACGACCGAGATCCCGCCGGTCCCCCACCCTCCCCACCTCGAGTGAGCGCTTGACCACACACGACTGAGCACTCCGTCCCATCCGTCGCGTGACGCGTGGGGCGGCGCGCTCGCTCGACTGTTACCGCGCGCTCGGCGGTTTCAGGGCGTGTGCGCAACGGTGAGTAGTGCTTTGAGTTTATGGGCGGGGGTGTGGAAGCCGAGGGTGGCTCGGGGGCGGGTGTTGAGCAGTTGTTCGACGTGGGTGATCTGCTCGTCGGTGACGGTGGTGAAGCTGGTGCCTTTGGGGAAGAACTCGCGGATCAGGCCGTTGGTGTTCTCGTTGGTGCCGCGCTGCCAGGGCGAGTGCGGGTCGCAGAAGTAGACCTTGCAGTCGGTGGCGATGGTGAACCGGGCGTGGTCGGCCAGTTCGGCGCCTTGGTCCCAGGTCAGGGTCTTGGCCAGGTGGGCGGGCAGCGTGGTGATCATCGCGGTGAGCCGGTCGGTGACGGTGGCGGCGTCGCGCCGGCCCGGTAGTCGCGCGAGCATCACGTACCGGGTGGCCCGCTCGACCAGGGTGATCAGGGCGCTGGAGCCGCGGGCTCCGATGACCAGGTCGCCTTCCCAGTGCCCGGGGACGGCGCGGTCGGTGGCCTCGGCCGGGCGGGCGGTGATC
Organism: Terrabacter sp. 2TAF16; assembly: GCF_052115065.1. NCBI lineage: Bacteria > Bacillati > Actinomycetota > Actinomycetes > Micrococcales > Intrasporangiaceae > Terrabacter > Terrabacter sp. 2TAF16. Next base: position 205,519 of record NZ_JBFRFZ010000003.1, on the reverse strand, counting down.
GTGGCGTCCCCGACCCAGGACTTTCCGCGGGGCCGGGTGGCCAGCTTCGAGGCCGGTACGCGCGAGGTGCGCCCGCTGCGCAGGGCTTTCTCCCGGGCCAGCTCGGCGCGCAGGCTGCCGCGGCCTTGCACGTAGAGGGCCTGGTAGAGAGTTTCGTGGGAGATCCGCATGGACTCATCGTGGGGGAACCGCGCGAGCAGCTCGCCCTGGATCTGCTGCGGGGACCAGTGCGAGGTCAATCCCTCGAGGACGACCGTGCGCAGGCCGGCGTGCTCGGGCCGGTCCAGCTTCCGCGGCTGCGGGCGGGCCCGGTTGGTGACGGTGCGTGCCTGGGCGACCCGCACCGAGTACACCTCGGCGACGCGGTTGCGGCGCAGCTCGCGGGTCACGCTCGAGCGGTGCACGCCCAGCTCGGCCGCGATCCGGGCCGGGCAGCGGCCCTCACGTAGCCGCAGCGCGATCAGGCCCCGACCGGCCTCGGTCAACCGGCCCCGAGCGTCGGTGAAGTCGCCGTGTACCGACGGCGCCGCCAACGTCGGGTTGACCAGCCCACCAACCGGTCCCATCCGCATCCTCATGCCGGCCACCTTGGCCCAGCGGGCGACCGCGAACCGGTCCACCCCGACCTGCCGGGCCACCTCCAGTCCCGACATGCCCGCCTCGAGCAGCCCCAACGCCTGCTCCCGCTGACCTACCGAATACCGCCTCAGCCCTGCAGTCATCGTCCCGCCTCACACGACATCCGTGTTGCGCAGACGATCTGAGACCGCCCTCACTCGAGTGGGGCGGGGCGCTCACTCGACTACTCGGGGCGGATGAGGGCGTATGCCGTCACGGCGTCGGCCGGGAGGCCGCGGACGTCGATCTGGACCCGCCCGGACGGCAGCCCGAGGTGCACGGTCCGCTGCACGGCGCCGTCGCACGCAAACGGGCGCGAGTAGAGCGGCTCGCCGTGGCCCCACGTGCCGGGCGCGGCGTCGTAGACGGCGTAGCTCGAGCCCTCCGTGGCCCGACCGGCGGCGCAGGCGACCTCGACCGTGTAGGTGTGCCCCTCGGCGACCGGCACGCCGGGGACGTTGCGGAACGCCTTGCCCGAGCCCTGCTTGGTCACGACCACCCGCGCCACCTCACCGGCCACCGGCGGAGGCACCGTAACGGCGGGGGGTGGCCCGGGGTCGATGGGCGTCAGGGAGACCTCGGGCGTCGCGGTCCCCGCGGACACGCCAACCGTGGGCGACACGCGCACGCCTCCGTCGGTCGTGCACCCGGCAGCCAGCAGGGCCGTGGCCACCGCGGCCACCACCGGCACGGCCTCGACGACACGGCGCAGCCTCATGACCCGACTCTAGGACCGGCCGGGCCGACTGGGTATGGCCCCTGTACAGACGTCGAAGGAGCAGACATGAGTGAGAGCACGAAGTCCCGCGAGTCCATCGAGACGGCCCCGAGCGAGGAGGCGCGACTCGGGTCGCACACCGAGACCGGAGCACCGGCGCCGAGTGACCGCAACTCGCTCACGGTCGGCCCGGACGGCCCGATCCTGCTGCACGACCACCACTTCCTCAACCAGATGGCGCACTTCAACCGCGAGCGCATCCCGGAGCGCAACGTCCACGCCAAGGGCTCCGGCGCGTTCGGCACCTTCGAGACGACCGAGGACGTGTCGGCCTACACCAAGGCCGCGCTCTTCCAGAAGGGCGCCAGCACCGAGATGCTCGCGCGCTTCTCGACGGTCGCCGGCGAGCAGGGCAGCCCGGACACGTGGCGCGACCCGCGCGGCTTCGCGCTGAAGTTCTACACGACCGAGGGCAACTACGACCTCGTCGGCAACAACACCCCGGTCTTCTTCATCCGCGACACGATGAAGTTCCCGCACTTCATCCGCAGCCAGAAGCGCCGCGGCGGCTCGGGGCTGCGCGACAACCACATGCAGTGGGACTTCTGGAGCCTCAACCCGGAGTCGGCGCACCAGGTCACCTACCTCATGGGCGACCGCGGCATCCCGAAGACGTTCCGCCACATGAACGGCTACGGCAGCCACACCTTCCTCTGGGTCAACGAGGCCGGAGACAAGCACTGGGTCAAGTACCACTTCCACAGCAACCAGGGGGTCGAGGGCCTGACCGGCGCCGAGGCCGAGCGGATCGCCGGTCAGGACGCCGACCACCACCGCCGCGACCTCCACGACGCGATCGAGGCGGGCGACTTCCCGAGCTGGACGCTGTCGATCCAGGCCATGCCCTACGAGGACGCGAAGACCTACCACCTCAACCCGTTCGACCTGACGAAGGTGTGGCCGCACCGCGACTACCCGCTCATCACGGTCGGCACGATGACGCTGAACCGCAACCCCGACAACTTCTTCGCGCAGATCGAGCAGGCGGCCTTCGAGCCGTCGGCGGTCGTACCGGGCATCGGCTTCTCGCCCGACAAGATGCTGCTCGGCCGCGTCTTCGCCTACAGCGACACGCACCGCTACCGCATCGGCCCGAACTACCTCCAGCTGCCGGTCAACCGGCCGCGCGTCGAGGGCCTCAACACCTACACCCAGGACGGCCCGATGGCCTACGACCACCACGGCGACCTGCCCGTCTACGCCCCCAACAGCGAGGGCCGCGGCTACGCCGACGAGGTCGGTGAGGTCGAGGAGGGCTGGGAGACCGACGGCGCCATGGTGCGCCAGGCCTACACGCTGCGCGAGGACGACGACGACTTCAGCCAGGCGGGGTTGCTCGTCCGCGAGGTCTGGGACGACGCCCAGCGAGAGACGTTCACCGAGACGGTGGCCGGCCACCTGCTCGGCGGCGTGAAGTCCCCAGTGCTCGAGCGCGCCTTCGACTACTGGAAGAGCGTCGACGCCGAGACGGGCAAGCAGATCGAGGAGCTCGTCCGCGCCGGCCTCGGCGGCGCCAACCCGGGCGGAGACGCCGACGACGCCAAGGTCGTCAACGACCCGATCGTCGAGACGAAGACGAACGCGGCCCACTGACGAGGCGTTTCGCCCCAGCAACACGCCGAGGTATGCCGTGTGCCCCCGTCAGGCACACGGCACCCTTGGTCGCGTGGTGACCGTCGAAAGTCCGCTTCGGGGTCAGAGGTGGATCCTCACCACCTGTCCGCCGCCTGCGTCGGTCGCGTGCGTGGTCACGTATGCGTGGTCACCGCGCAGCGCGAGGCCGTACGGCATGAAGAGGCCGCCGGCGACGACCGTCGGGGACGTCGAGTGCGGCCTGACACGCACCAGCGCGCCGATCGGCGGCGGGGATGCGAGCCCGTTCGACGCGATCTCCACGGCGTACAGGTGGCCCTTCTTGTCGAACGCGAGCGACGTGACGTTGGTCAGGCCGGTGGCCCACTTCGTGGGCGCGTGGCCCGGCTTGATGCGCCAGATGGCTGCCGACCCCTTCTCGAACGGGAAGCCGACGAGCTGCGAGACGTACCAGGCCCCGTCCGGTCCCTTGACGATATCCGTCGGCACCGCGTCGGCGGGGAAACCCGCCGGCGGGCCGGCAGGGGACGCCACGGTGGTCAGCACGGGCGGGAGCACGGCCACGTTCCAGACGTGCCTGCGGACCGCGTTCACGGAGTTGCCACCGGAGTCGGTGTAGACGAAGCCCCTTCCGGCCCGCGCCAGACCTGTCGGGTCGCTGTCGATGTCGGTGCCATCGGGGTTCTTGCGCTGCTCGAAGCCCGCGAGGTCGGCGATCGTCGTCACGCGCGCCTTGCCGTAGCCCTTGAGCTCGACCTTCAGCAACTTGCCGAGGTCACGGCCCTGGGGTCCGAAGCTGGTCCGATACTCCGGAGAGCCACCCAGGCCCGTGGTGAGCGCGAAGGTGTCCTTCCCGGTGAAGACGAGGTCGGCCGGGCCGAGCGCATCAGCCGGCGACCCGACGGACGGGAGCCCGGTCACGACCCTCTTGACGTATCCCTCAGCACCTATGCGGGCGACCGATCCGGTCAGGCCGACGCAGGCCTGGGCGCCCCCGTCCGGGTCCAGGGGGCTGGGACGGCAGGCGGTGTTGCCGGTGGTGCCGGCCTCCGCGACGTAGAGAGAGCCACTCGGGCTGAAGGCGAGCTGGCGAGGACTGTTGAGGCCGGAGGCGATGACCTTCGGTTGGTGAGACGGTGCTGAACTTGCTTGCGCAGCAAGGGAAGTGACCCCAGCAGTGCTGGCGGTCACAGCCACTACACCGACTCCGACAAGGCGACGAATGAGCGATTTCTTGATCATGTACATCCCTGTTCGGTCATCCCCTGACCCAGCCACGGTAGGACCTGCGCCATGACCCGGCCAAGGGTTCCCCGCAAGTGGGCGGACATGTCCCGTTTGGGAATCCGACCGACCACATGCGGGGGTTGATGCCGTTATCTGACCCCGGCCACTTGACCTCGGCCACTTGACCTCGGCTACTTCACCTCGGCGCGGGTCAGGCGCCAGATGCCGACAGCGAGGGGCGCGACGACCCAGACGGCGACCGAGGTGGCGAGGTGGGCCCACTGGGCACCGGTCAGCGATCCCTCGAAGAGCGGCTGCATCGTCTGGTTCATGTCGAGCCAGGTCGCGGCATCGCCCAGCCACGAGACCATCGAGCCGAGGATCGACCACGCGGTCGGCAGGACGAAGAAGACGACGACCGCAGCGGGCGTGTTCTTGAAGAGCATGCCGAAACCGACACCCTGGGCGATGCCGAGCAGCACGTAGCCGCCGGCGCCGAGGAGCACGAGCGCGTCCGTGGACCAGTCGCCGGTGATGCCGCGGAAGGTGATCGCGGCCTGGTGGGCCAGGGCGGCCAGCACGAGCGACAGGGCGAAGGCGCAGACACCGACGAAGAGGGCCGAGAGGAGCTTGGCCCACGCGATGCGCATGCGGCGCGGTTCGAGACCGAAGGTGACGAGGCCGGTGCGCTGGCTCCACTCGGACGTCACGGCGAGGATGCCGACGACCGGGAGGATGAGCGCCATCGGCATCGTCGTGGCCTGGAGGTACTCGCCGAAGGCGTGCTGGCCGCCCTCGTTGAAGAACATGATCGTCAGCGCGATCGCGATGATGGCGCCGATGCCGATGAGGAGCCAGCGGCCCGCGCGGGTGTCGAGCATCTTGCGCAGCTCGACGTGGACGAGACGGCCGAAGGGCACCCCGGTCGTGGGACGCGGGCCGGCGATGCGGCTCGGCACCTTGGCGTGGGTCGGCAGGGCCGACTCGGCGTTCTTGGAGACGGGAGCCGCGGTGGGCGTCGTCGTGGTCGTGGCGGTCATGCCGCCACCTCCTCTCGGGCGGCGTCGGCCGTGAGGTCGAGGAACATCTCCTCGAGGCCCCGGCTGTCGGCGCCGCGCAGCTCGGTCAGGACGATCTGGTGGGCAACGGCGACGCGGCCGACGGCGATCGGCTCGGCCTCGACCTGCAGGCCGCCCGTCGGGGTGCGCTGGGCGACGATCGAGGCCTCGGCGAGCGCGGCCAGGAGGGCGTCGTCGTCGGTGGAGCGGGTGTAGGTACCGGCCCCGGCGAGCAGCTCGTCCTTGGTGCCCTGAGCGACGATCGTGCCGTGGCCGATGACGATGATCTCGTCGGCGACGCGCTCGATCTCGTTGAGCAGGTGCGAGCTGAGCAGCACCGTGCCGCCCTCGTTGGCGTAACCGCGCAGGAGGTCACGCATCCAGCGGATCCCGGCGGGGTCGAGCCCGTTGGCCGGCTCGTCGAGGATGAGCACCTCGGGGTCACCGAGCAGAGCGTGGGCGATGCCGAGCCGCTGGCGCATGCCGAGGGAGTAGTTGCGCACCCGGCGGTTCGCCTCCTTCTCGGTGAGGCCGACCAGCTCGACCATCTCGTCGACGCGGTGCTTGCCGACACCCATGAGGATGGCGCCGAGCGTCAGGACCTCGCGGCCGGTGCGGCCGGCGTGCTGCGCGGAGGCGTCGAGCAGGAGGCCGACGTGGCGGCCGGGGTTCGGCAGGGCGGCATACGGCTTGCCGAGCACCGTGGTCCGTCCTGACGTGGCGGGCGTCAAGCCGGCCATGACGCGCATCGCGGTCGTCTTGCCGGCGCCGTTGGGGCCGAGGAAGCCGGTGACGAGGCCCGGCTTGACGTCGAAGGAGACGTCGTCGACGGCCGTGAACGGGCCGTAGCGCTTGGTGAGTCGTTCCACTGTGATCATGGGCTCCACCCTCCCGGGAGAAGCGGTGGTCGCACATCCGTCACAAGCCTGATTCCGACCCCTACCTAGGTCGCACCCGACCCTGACCGGAGTCAGGGTCCGTGCTCAGGGTCGGACCCGGTCGGCGGTCGCGGACGAGACCTTGGTCGGATGCCGTCGCGCCCGGTCGGCGCCTACGCTGGCCGGGTGCCGCTGCCCCGGATCGCCCGCACCCGACGGGGCCACGTGTGGGGTGAGACGTGGCGGCTCGGGGTCGCCTTCCTCTTCGGGCTCGCTCTCTGGGGCGCCGTGCAGGCGCAGCTCGACCAACGCCACGTGGAGCCGACGTTCGGCAAGGACTGGCTCCTCGTCGACCTCGCGATCGGGCTCGGCTCGACGACGCTGCTGCTCTGGCGCCGCCGCTGGCCGCTCGCCGTCGCCGTCGTCACGGCGGCCCTCTCCGGGATCTCCTCCGTGGCGATCGGCGCGTCCGTCGTGGCGCTCGTGTCCCTGTCGACGCGCCGCCACTGGCGCGAGATCGCGGTCGTCCTCGTGCCGTGGATGGTGGCGGGCTGGTCGCACTCGATGGTCTACCCGACCGAGGACCAGGTCGTCACCCTGCCGAACGTCATCATCGGCCTGCTCAGCTATGCCGTCAGCGTCGCGATCGGCTGGGCCATCGGCGAGCGCCGCGCCTTCGTCGCCTCGCTCCACGAACGGGCCCTGACCGCCGAGCGCGAGCAGGCGATGCGCGTCGTCCAGGCGCAGGTGGCCGAGCGCGCCCGGATCGCGCGCGAGATGCACGACGTCCTCGCACACCGGATCTCCCTGGTGGCCATGCACTCCGGCGCCCTCGCCTACCGCACCGACCTCACGCCCGAGCAGGTCTCCGAGACGGCCGAGGTGGTCCGCGAGAGCGCCAACCAGGCCCTGACCGAGCTGCGGGCCGTGCTCGGCGTGCTCCGCGACGTGCCCGGCTCGGGGGCTTCCCTCGACGGCACGCCCCAGCCGCCGCAGCCGACGCTCGCCGACCTCGAGGCGCTCGTCGCCGAGGCACGCTCCGGCGGCACGACGGTCCGGCTCGACCGGTCGGGTGACCTCGAGCGCGTGCCCGAGCAGGTGTCGCGCGGCGCGTACCGAATCGTGCAGGAGGGCCTGACGAACGCCCGCAAGCACGCCCCGGGCGCGGCCGTCCGGGTCACCGTGGCCACCGCCCCGGAGGGCGGCCTCGACGACGAGGCGGTGCGGGTGACGGTGCGCAACCCAGTCCCGCGCGGAGGCGGGGAGGCAGCGGACGGCATACGCCAGGACGTCACGGTGGGAGCCGGGCTGGGGCTGCTCGGGCTCACGGAGCGGGCCGTCCTCGCCGGGGGCGAGCTGACCTACGGTCCCGACCGCGCGGGCGACTTCGTCCTCACGGCCCGGCTACCGTGGTCGCGATGACCGGGGACCCAAGGCGTACGCGCGTCGTGATCGTCGACGACGACGCGCTCGTGCGTGCCGGGCTGAGGATGATCCTCGGTGGGGCACCCGACCTCGACGTCGTCGCGGAGGCGGGTGACGGCATCGAGGGTGAACGCGTCGTCGACGAGCACCGGCCCGACGTCGTCCTCATGGACATCCGGATGCCGCGCCGGGACGGCCTCGAGACGACGAGAGCGCTGCTGTCCGAAGGCGCCCGTGCCGTCCGCGGTGCGCGCGGCGACGACCTCAAGGTCATCGTCCTGACGACCTTCGACGCCGACGACATGGTCGTGCAGGCGCTGCGGGCCGGCGCGCACGGCTTCCTGCTCAAGGACACCGAGCCGCGACGGCTCGTCGAGGCGGTGCGCCTCGTCTCCGCCGGCGAGCCGATCCTGTCGCCGAGCGTCACCGCGACCCTCATGGCCCATGTCGCGACCGGCGGAGGAGCCGTGGCGGACGCGGGCGACCGGCGACGGGCCGACGCCGAGGCCCGCCTGGCGACCCTCACCGACCGCGAGCGCGAGGTGGCCCTCGCCATCGGCCGCGGACTGTCCAACGCCGACATCTCGCGCGAGCTCTACCTCTCCGTGCCGACCGTCAAGGCCCACGTGTCGCGCGTCCTCGACAAGCTCGGCGCCGACAACCGCGTCCAGATCGCCATCGTCGTCCACGACGCCGCCCTCCCCTGAGCCCGGCGCGACAACTCTGCCCGGGCGGACCTCGCCCGCCCCGGAAGCCCGCCAGACCGCCACAACTCCGCCTGGGCGGGGTCGAGGTTGCCCGAGCGCGGCGGAAAAGGGCTGGACGCGAGCCCTGGGCGCCGCATACCTTCTCTCCCGTGTGGATCTCCTGATGCCTCGAGCCCGCCCGCCGCTGACCTGACGACGACCGTCTGACGTCACCCGCGGGGCCCTGCCGACCATCAAGGACCCCCATGTCTTCCTCCGTCACCATCTCCGGACTCGACGTCGCCTTCGGGGCACGCACCCTCTTCTCCGGTCTCGACCTGACCCTCGCCGACGGTGACGTGCTCGCCGTCGTCGGCCCCAACGGGTCGGGCAAGTCGACGCTCATGCGCACCATCGTCGGCGAGCTGCCGATCGAGGCCGGCTCGATCCGTCTCGCCCCGTGCGACGCGACGGTCGGCTGGCTCCCGCAGGTCGTGCCCGACCCGTCGGAGACCCTCCTGACGTATGCCCGTCGACGCACCGGCGTCACGGCCGCCGACACCGAGCTCGAGGCCGCGTCCGCCGCGATCGCTGCCGGCGACGAGGGCAGCGAGGACCGCTACGCCGCCGCCCTCGAACGCTGGCTCGCGCTCGGGGCCGCCGACCTCGACGAGCGGCTGCCCGAGGTGGCCGCCCGCGTGGGGCTCGACGTCGCGTCCGACCGTCCCCTCGGCACCCTGTCCGGCGGGCAGGCCGCGCGGGCCTGCCTCGTCGCCGTGCTGCTCAGCCAGTACGACGTGCTGCTCCTCGACGAGCCGACGAACGACCTCGACGCCCGCGGGCTCACCCTCATGGCCGACTTCGTCGCCGCGCACGAGGGCCCGATCCTCGTCGCCAGCCACGACCGCACCTTCCTCGACGCGGTCGCCACCGGCGTCGTCGAGCTCGACGTCAAGCAGCAGCGCATCGGCCACTACACCGGCGGCTGGAGCAGCTTCGTCGCGCAGCGCGAGCTCGCCCGCGCCCACGCGTGGGAGGCGTACGAGGGGTATGCCGCCGAGCGGGACTCGCTGCTCGCGCAGTCCCGGCAGCGGCACGACTGGGCCGACCGGGGGCGGCGCAACGTCGCGCTCGGCAAGGAGCCCGACAAGCACATCCGCGAGAAGCACAAGGCCCGGGCCGACCGTCAGGCGGCGAAGGGCGGCCGCCTCGAGCGGGCCGCCGATCGACTCGACGCGGTGGAGCAACCACGCAAGGAGTGGCAGCTGCGCTACGCGATCACCGAAGGCCGGCCCTCCGCCGACGTCGTGGCCACCTTGTCCGACGCGGTCGTCGAGCGGCACGGCTTCCGGCTCGGCCCGGTCAGCCTCGTCGTCGGCCGCGGCGACCGTATCGCGCTCGTCGGCGACAACGGCTCGGGCAAGACGACGCTGCTCGGCGCCCTGCTGGGTGACCTGCCCCTCACGTCCGGCCGCCAGAGCCTGGGCACGCGTGTGGCCGTCGGCGTCATCGACCAGCGCCGGCACCTGCTCGACGACGACGCCTCGGTGCTCGAGGTCGTGCGGCGCGAGCTCGGGACCCACCCGAGGTCGGGGAGCGAGTGGCCGGTCGCGGAGGTGCGCACCCTCCTCGCGAAGTTCGGGCTCGGGTCCGAGCACGTCTCACGTCCGGCCCGGAGCCTGTCGATGGGTGAGCGGACGCGCGCCCTCATGGCCCTCTTCCAGGGTCGCGAGGTCAACCTCCTCGTGCTCGACGAGCCGACGAACCACCTCGACGTCGACGCCATCGAGCAGCTCGAGGCCGCCGTGGCGTCCTTCGGAGGGACCGTGCTCGTCGTGAGCCACGACGAGAGCCTGCTCGACGGCATACGCCTGACCCACCGGTGGGTCGTCACGCGCGGACGCGTCCGCGTCGAGACCCTCTGACCGGCCCTGCGGCCAGAGGCTCGGTCAGCGGGTGACGCTGCGAGTGCGGCTCCAGCGCCAGACGGCCGTCACGACGACGGCACCGACGATCGAGCCGATGATGCCGCTCGGTCGCAGCGCGAGGCCGTCGCCCGCGATGAGGCTCGCGAGGAGACCACCGACGAACGAGCCGACGAGGCCCGCGACGATGGCCATCGTCCAGTCGATGCTCTTGCCCTCGCGACCCAGGATGAGCTGGGCGGCGGCGCCGACGAGCATGCCGAAGAGGATCATGCCGATGATGAGCATGGGCCGAGCATAGAGGCACGAGACGCCTCAGACCGTGGTGTCGCCCGAATCCTCTGGCTTCTCGGTGGTCCGTTCGCTGGTCCGTTCGGTTGCCCGTTCGGCGGCCCTCTCGATGGCCGGCTCGATCGAGAAGTCCAACGAGGCGTCGAAGTCCAGGTCGAACGTCGGGTCCTGGTGGCGCAGCCACACCCGGTTGAGGATGGCGCAGCCCACGATGAGCTGACCGGCGACGAGGAGCCAGACGAGCACGGCACCGGCGACGCCCAGCGAGCCGTAGAGCGCCGACGAGTGCTCGATCCGGGCCGGGAGGTAGACGCGGCTGATGACGTGGAGGGTCGCGAGCCCCACCCCGAAGAGCAGACCGCCGGGCACGAGGTCCAGCCAGGACCGGCGCCGGTCGGGCAGGTGGAGGGTGATGAGCACCCACCCGGCACCGGAGATCCCCGCCTGGCAGACGAAGGACAGCAGGATGCCGCCGGGCAGGAGGTTGTCGAGACTCGTGACGAGCGCGGCACCGAGGAAGATACCCAGCCAGGCCGCCCCGAAGACGAGCGTCGCCCCCAGCACCTCGCGCTGCGAGCGTCGCGGCACCCGGGCGTCCCACACGTGCGCGTTGACGATGACGAGGTTGCGCATCAGGGTTCGCGTCGTCCACAGCGAGAGGAAGAGACCGACGAGCACGGCCACCCACCAGGAGCGCGTGGACTCCTCGAGGGCGACGGTGATCTGTTGCCGCAGGGTGCTCGTCACCCCCGTGACGGCGACGGCGTCCTCGGCCGCACCGGGGATCGCGCGGCTGAGTCCCGCCACCAGCCCGGACACGAGCAGGGCGAGCGGGAGCAGCCACAGGAAGGTGCGGAAGGCGACGGCGCTGGCGAGCAGCATGCCCTGGCGGGCGACGTAGAGGGCCGCCATCTCCAGCGGCACCTTCGCCGCAGGAATGCGGCGCGAGAGCTCCATGTACTTCCGGGCATACCGGGACGCGGTGTCCTCGCCTCGCGACCGCAGACGCGCCAGACGACCTGACGCGGGCTCCACCGCGCCCCCGTCGGCCGGCAGGTCTGCGTCGTGCCCGGCGCCGTGTGCCATGGCTGAGGTTCCCACGGCGAGCGCCCCTGTGGTGGGTCTTCGCCCGACCGGTCCGGACCGCACCTCCCGCTGGCGCCCGATCTGCGCCACGCTGGACCCATGCCAGCCACCACGGTCGTCCTCTTCGGCGCCACCGGAGACCTCGCCAGGCGCAAGCTGCTCCCGGGCATGCTGCACCTGCACGAGTCCCAGCTCCTCGAGGGCCTGCGCATCGTCGCGACCTCGCTCGACGAGCTGAGCCGCGAGGAGTTCCTCGACCTCGTCCTCGCGTCGGTGCGAGAGCACAGCAGCCACAACGTGAGCGACGACGACCTCCGCGAGTTCGCCGACCGGATCCACTGGGTGCCGGGCAGCGCCGGGCCGCAGGGGATCCGCGCCGCCGTCGACGAGTCGGAGGCGATCCTCGGACCCGACGCACGACGGCTGCACTACCTCTCGGTGCCACCCAAGGCCGCCCTCGCCGTCGTGCACCAGCTCGCCGAGGCCGGTCTCGTCGAACGCAGCCGGATCATCATGGAGAAGCCCTTCGGCACCGACCTCGAGAGCGCCCGCAAGCTCAACGCCGAGCTCCACGAGGTCTTCGACGAGGAGCAGATCTTCCGCATCGACCACTTCCTCGGCAAGGAGGCGGCCCAGAACATCCTCGCCTTCCGCTTCGCCAACGGCCTCTTCGAGCCGATCTGGCACCGCAACCACATCGACCACATCCAGATCGACGTCCCGGAGACGCTCGGCCTCGCGCAGCGCGCGGACTTCTACGAGAGCACCGGCGCCTACCGCGACATGGTCGTCACGCACCTCTTCCAGGTGCTCGCCTTCACCGCGATGGAGCCGCCGACGGCGCTCGAGCCGCACGCCATCAGCGAGGAGAAGAACAAGGTCTTCCGGTCGATGTCGCCGATCGAGCCGCACGACGTCGTGCGCGGGCAGTACGTCGGCTATCGCGACGTCCCCGGCGTCAGGCACGACAGCCAGACCGAGACCTTCGTCGCGCTCAAGTGCTTCGTCGACAACTGGCGCTGGGCGGGGGTGCCCTTCTACCTGCGCACCGGCAAGCGGCTCGCTGAGGGCGCGCGCATCATCTCGATCGCCTTCAAGGAGCCGCCGCGCTCGATGTTCCCGGCCGGATCGGGCGTCGGCGACAACGGCCCGGACCACCTGACCTTCGACCTCGCCGACCGGTCGCGCATGTCGCTCTCCTTCTACGGCAAGCGTCCCGGGCCCGGGATGAAGCTCGACAAGCTCTCGATGCAGTTCTCCATGGGCGAGACCGACTGGGCCGGAGCGGTGCTCGAGGCCTACGAGCGGCTCATCTACGACGCCGCCCGCGGCGACCGCACCCTCTTCACGTCGGCCGACGGCATCGAACGCCTCTGGGAGATCAGCCAGCCGCTCCTCGACAACCCGCCGATCGTGCGCCCCTATGACCCGGGCACGTGGGGCCCCAACCAGATCCACCAGCTCGTCGCACCCTTCACGTGGCGCCTGCCCTTCGAGCGGCGCTGGCGCGACCCCAACACGACCGGCGCCTGAGCCCACCAGGAGGTCGTAATTCGGCTGCGCGGGCCGGGAGCCCGCGAGCACACTGGGGTGGCCCGCTAACGATGGAGCCACCATGGTGCGCACACGTCTGGTCAGGGCCGCGACCACCGCGACCACCGCTGCTGTCGCGACCGCTGCCGCAGGCCTCCTCGCGGCCTGCGCGAGCTCGGTCGGCACGCCGACCCCGGGCCCGGCGCCGGGACCGGGCACGGCTGCCGTCGGCTCGGCGACGTCGGCCGCCGCTGACGGGCTGACCTCCTCTGCTCCGTCGACGGCCTCCGGGTCAGGCTCCCCGACCGAGGTGGCCTTCCTGCCGGGCACTCCCGTGTGGTGGTCCGGCTTCGAGATCGAGCTCGTCTCCGCGCGCCTGGACGAGACGACCCGGCTGCTCGAGGTGCAGGCGAAGCTGACGAACACGTCGTCCGTCGACACCAACCTCGGCGCCACGAGAGCCGAGATCTCGGTCGGCTCCCCCGACCACGTGACGGCGTGGGACACCGCCTCCGACACCATCCCGCACGGCACGACGCTGCCCAGCACCCTGCGCTTCCCCTCGGTGCCGGACGACTTCGACCTGACCGCGGCGCAGCTCGTCCTCGGCGGCGAGGGCGACCACCAGGCCGTCTTCGCCCTCGGCGACCCGAAGGCCAACGCGACGGCCGTCGCGACCCGACCGCGCGACGTCCCGGCGACCGTCGTCATCAGCAACGCCCACACGGGCGCCAGGTTCGAGTCGCGCGACGTCAGCCTCCTGACGGCGGCGTGCTCGGGTCCGAACCCGATCGACGTGACCTATGTGCCCCTGGCCTCCGACCAGCTCGTCCTCGAGCTCGTCGGGACGATCCAGTCGCCGTCGCGATCGGTGGGCGGCGTTGCGGCACAGCGCGCGATGGCCAGCCCGGCCGGCAACACCGCGGCGGTCGCCGAGCCCGGGATGAGCCTCGTCCTGGGCGCCGACGCCCCGCCCGTGCGCGGACTGCACCTGTGCTTTCCCCTCTCGGCCGACACGCACGGGCGGGTGGACCTGACCTTCGACACCCGGCTCGTCGGCGAGGACTTCGTCACCGCGACGGGCTCCGTGCAGCTGCCCTGAGCGCCCGGCCGGTGATGCCTCAGCGTGGACCGTCGACGACCGTCTGTCGGGTGAATCCCTTGTAGCGGGTGCCCTGGTGCACGAGATGGCCGCGGTCGCCCTCGGCCAGCTGGCCGAAGTCCCGACCGGACACCATCAGCTCACGGCGCTCGCCGGACGGCTCCTCGAACGTCACGAAGTACGTCGTGCTCGCGGTCGAGGGAGTGCCGGCGCTCATCGGCGCGCCGGCCTCGGCGCCGGGGAGGCCCGGCGACCCGGAACGCCGGCGCACGTCGGCTCGACGCGACACCACGAGGGCCTCGACGCTGCGCAGCGGGCTGGCCTCGTTGGCCCGCCACTGCGAGACGCCCTTGATGATCACGAACGCGAACCCCGCGACGACCATCATGGCGACGAGGCCGAAGAACGCCATGAACAGCGGCGGCGGACCGGACATCGCCTGGTCGAACGGGATGAACTCTTCGGTGAGCATGGCAACCCTGTCGTCGGTCGGGTGAGTCATCCTCTATGACTGCGTCCCCGGCCCGAATGGTTGCACGCCGTCGGGCTCGGTCTAGCGAGCGTCCTTCTTGGCCTGTCGGCGGGCGCCCTGAGACTGCGACGACGCGTCCCGCTTCAGGCCGCCCGTCGTCTTCGTCGCGCGCCGCTTGCCCGACGGCACCGAGGCGGCACCGGCGGTCGAGGCCACCGATCCCGGACCCGTCCCGGCCCTGACCTCACGCGCCGCCGCGAGGCGCTCGGCCTTGAGGTCGGCGGCCGCGGCTCGGGCGACGACGCCGAGCCTCGCGCTGACCCGTGCCAGAGCCAGCTCGAAGACCTCGGCGCGGTCGGCGTTGAGCCGGTTGGCCGGTCGGGCCGCGCCGCGAGACCCCTTGGCCGCGACCCGCGCGCTGGCCTGACGCCGGTAGAGACCGACGTGCTTGGTGCGGGCCCGACGCACCCTCTGGTGCAGCTCGATGAGCTCGTCCTCGGAAAGCTCGGCGAGGCGGGCCGGCTCGGTTTCGCGGACGAGGTCCGCCTGGTCCGCCGTGAGCGATGTCGTCGTCGTCATGGCACTCGATCCTCGTCCCGACGACGTCGGCGGGCATCACCTGTTGCGGGTGATGCCCGCGCCCACCTCACTCGCCGGGGTAGACGACCCCGACCTGACGGCGTACGGCATCCATCGTCTCCATGACGCGCAGCGTCGTGGCGTGCGGCATGAGCGGTGACTCGGTCTGGCCGGCGACGAGGCAGCGGGCGAACTCGGCCGCCTCGTAGGAGAAGCCGCGCACGTCCTCGGTGAGGCCGCCGGGCCGCTCGTCGATGACCTCGTTGTCGGGGCCGACGAGCCGGATCGTCGAGCCCGGACCGTAGAAGGCGCCGGACAGCTCGAGGCGAGCCAGGGTGCCGGCGACGACCGCGGTGACCGGCGTGACCGCGGCCATCGTGCACGAGAGCACGCCATGGCCTCCCCCGGCACCGGTGACGGTGATCGTCGTCGTCGCGTCGACGCCGAGGTCGGTGAGCGTGCCCGTGGCCGTGACGGCCGACGGTGCGCCGAGCACGAGGTCGGCGAACGACACGGGGTAGACGCCGAGGTCGAGCAGGGCGCCACCCGCGAGCTCGGGCTGCGAGAGGCGGGCCGGGCCGCCGGGGTAGAGACGCTGCCCGTGGTCGGCGAACACGGCGACGAGCTCGCCGATGAGGCCGGTCTCGACGACGTGCCGCACGACGTCGTAGTGCGGCAGGAAGCGGCTCCACATCGCCTCGACGACGAGCAGGTTCTGGGCGTCGGCGGCGGCGAGCACCTCGCGGGCCTCGGCGGCGCTGCGGGTGAAGGCCTTCTCGACGAGCACCGGCTTGCCGGCCTCGAGCGCGAGCAGGGCGTGGTCGCGGTGCTCGGAGTGCGGCGACGCGACGTAGATCGCGTCCACCTCCGGGTCGGCGACGAGCTCCTCGTAGGAGCCGTGGGCCCGCGGGACCGCGAACTCGTCGGCGAAGTCCTGCGCCCGCTCGCGGCTGCGCGAGCCGACGGCGACGACCGACGACGACGTTCCGACCGCCACGGCGTCGGCGAAGGCGTGCGCGATGCCACCGGGCGCGAGGACGCCCCACCGGATGGCGGGGGCGTCGTGCGGGTCGGGCGTGCGTGGCTCGGGCAGCTGGAGGGGCACGTCGATGGGCAGGGTCATGCGTTCACATCCCAGAGGTGGTGGCGTATGTCATGGGTGAAGTAGAGCGCGAGGGTGCGGGCCGTGAACTCCGAGCCGTTGCTGCGCAGGGCCGGCCACTCCCACTGCGTACCCGCCGGGAGGGCGTATGCCGTCGCCGCCGCCTCGAACGCCGCCGGGACCTCGCGTGCCACGACGTCGGGGTCGGAGCGCCAGTACTGCTGCTCGACGGCGGTCTCGTCCTGGTCCCAGTCGGCGAAGCGGACGACCTCGCCGCCTCCGGCGAGGATCTGCTCGAGCCGGCCCCGCATGACGTCGCAGACGTCGCGGACGTGGCAGGTGTACTCGAGCGGCGACCAGACGCCCTCGGCCGGGCGGGCCCGCACGTCGTCGCGACCCAGCGCGGCGGCATACCGCTGCCCCGCGTCGCGGAGCAGCGCCGGAACGTCGGCGGGCTCGACGGCCGCGACGTCGAAGCCGCAGTCGGGGCACGGTCGCGTCAGGACCCACGTCCAGTCCGCGTCGTCCGGCATCGACGGCCCGGGGTCGGTGGGGGGCTCGCTCATGGCGCCCAGCCTAGGGCCGGGGCGCCCACCGGCGAGCGGCAGTTCGGGAGTCCACCCTGCGGGGGATACCGTATGTCTTCGTGCTCAAGGACTACCTGCCGTGGATCGTCGCCGGCCTCGTCGTGCTGGCGCTGGTCATCGGAGGAGTCGTCCTGACCCGCGTCGCTCCTGAGGCGACCGCGACCTTGCGCCGCCGTCCCCGCCCGCCGCGCGACCACTTCCGCAGCGGTGACGAGGGCCCGGCCCCGCTCAAGCGGGCCGGGATCGTCATCAACCCGACGAAGTTCACCGACCTGCCCGCGGTGCGCGAGCGCATCGCCGCCTCGTGCCGCGCGAACGGCTGGGGCGAGCCGCACTTCTACGAGACGACCGTCGAGGACCCCGGTCAGGGGCAGGCCGCGCAGGCCGTCCGCGACGGCGTCGACATCGTGTGCACGCTCGGTGGCGACGGCACCGTGCGCAACGTCGCGACCGCCCTCGTCGGCACCGAGACGGCGCTCGGCATCCTCCCCGCCGGCACCGGCAACCTGCTCGCGCGCAACCTCGACCTGCCTGTCGCCCTCGAGGCGGCCGTTGCGGTCGCGCTGACGGGGCGCAACCGGCGCATCGACGTCGGCGAGCTCGCCCTGGGCGTGACCGCGAGCGGCGAGGCGGGCGAGGACGCCGACGAGCCCGTCGACCCCGAGACGCACTACTTCCTCGTCATGAGCGGTGTCGGCATGGACGCGCAGATCATGGCCGGCACCAACGAGAACCTCAAGGCCAAGGTCGGCTGGCCCGCCTACATGGTCTCGGGGCTCAAGCACCTCGTGTCGCCGGAGTTCCGGATCGCCGTCAAGGTCGACGACGAGCTCGAGTTCCGCCGTCGCGCAAGGATGGTCGTCATCGGCAACTGCGGACGCCTCCTCGGCGGCCTCGTGCTCATGCCGAACGCCCGCGTCGACGACGGCCAGCTCGATGCCGTCATCGCGTCCCCGCGCGGGGTCGTCGGCTGGGTGCCCGTGGCGACGCGGGTCGCCACCCGGCAGCGCAAGGGTCACCCGACCCTGGACCACAAGGCGTGCAAGGAGATCCGTGTGCGCACCGACCGGCCCGTGCCGGTCCAGATCGACGGTGACGTCATCGGCGAGGCCACCGAGGTCAGTGCGACCGTGCGCCCCGGCTGCCTCACGGTGCGCGTCAGCCAGTAGGCCGCCCCCTCACCCCCCGCATCGAACGCAGCGCTCGGTGGCGAACGCGCTGTTAGAACACTGAGTTCGCGACCGAACGCAGCGTTCGGGCGGGAGGAGGGGATGGGTCCGGGCAGGGCCGCTCAGGCGAAGAGCCCCTGACCCCAGTGCTGCCCGTCCTTCAGCCCGGGTGGGCACGCGAAGACCGCCGAGCCGTTGTGCTCGATGTACTCGTTGAGCACGTCCGCCTTGGCGAGCGCCCGCTGCATCGGGACGAACTGCCTGCCCGGGTCGCGCATGTATGCGAGGAAGAAGAGCCCCGCGTCGAGGTGGCCGACGCCGTCGGAGCCGTCGGTGAAGTTGTAGCCGCGCCGCAGGATGCGTATGCCGCCGAGCTGGCTCTCGTGGGCGAGGCGCACGTGCGCGTGGACGGGGATCGCCGGCTGGCCGTCGGGGCCCTTCTTCGCGAAGTCGAGCGCGTCGAACTCCTTCGCCCGGCCGAGCGGGGCCCCTTCCTTCTTGTCACGACCGATGATGTCCTCCTGCTCCTGCAGGCTCGTCCGGTCCCAGACCTCGATGTGCATCCGGATGCGGCGCGCGACGAGGTAGGAGCCGCCGGCCATCCACGCACCGCCGCCGGTCTCGTCGTCAGGTGCGACCCACACGTGCTGCGCGAGGCCCTCCGGCTCCTCCGCCTTGACGTTGTTGGTGCCGTCCTTGAAGCCGAACATGTTGCGCGGCGTGACCTGCGCGGTCGACGTCGAGGACGTGCGGCCGAAGCCGAGCTGGGACCAGCGGACCGCGACGACCCCGAAGCCGAGCCGCACGAGGTTGCGCACGGCGTGGACCGCGACCTGCGGGTCGTTGGCGCACGCCTGGATGCAGAGGTCCCCGCCCGTGCGGCGCGGATCGAGCTGGTCGCCGGTGAAGGCCGGGAGGTCCTGCAGCGCGGCCGGGCGCTTCGACGCGAGGCCGAACCGGTCGTCGAAGAGGGAGGGGCCGTAGCCGATCGTGATCGTCAGCCCGGACGCCGGCAGGCCGTAGGCCTCGCCCGTGTCCTCGGGTGCGCGGTTGGGACCGCCACCGACGAGCCCGCCGGGCGCTGCCTCGGCGCCGGCCGTCATCCGCTCGGCCGCACGGGTCCAGTCCTCGAGGAGCTGGCGCAGCTGCGCGCGGTCCTTCGTCACGACGTCGAGCGCCACGAAGTGGAGGCGGTCCTGCGCGGGAGTGACGATGCCGGCCTGGTGCTCACCGCGGAACGGGATGGCCGCGTCGAGCGCGAGCGCGGGCGCTGCGGTGGACGGCGGGGCACCTGCCGCGCCGGCGTCGTCACCGCGCGACACGGCGTACGCGGTCCCGGCGCCGGCCACGACGCCGGCGACGGCAGCCGTGCCCGAGGCACCGAGGAGCCGGCGGCGGCTGAGGCCTTCGTCGCTCACTTGGCCTCCACGACTCCGGGGACCTTGGACACCTGCTCGGAGAGCGCGTCGAGCGAGACGGTCAGCTCCTTGATGTCGGCCTCGGTCAGCGCGGTGTAGCTCGTGTAGTCGGCACCGGTCTTGTGCTTGGCGAGCAGGGTCGAGAGCTCGGTGAAGTCGGCGTCGAGGGCCTTCTGCAGGGCCGGGTCGCGCTCGGCGATGACGGGGCGCAGCACGGCGAGCGCCTGGCGCGAGCCCTCGAGGTTGCCGTCGAAGTCCCAGAGGTCGGTGTGCGAGTAGCGCTCCTCCTCGCCCGTGATCTTGCCCGTCGCGACCTCGTCGAGCAGGGCCTTGGCGCCACCCGCGATCGACAGGGCGGTCGGCTCGACGGTCTTGCTCTTCGCGGCGATCTCGGTGACGTCCGCGAGCAGCTGGTCGGCGACGGCGCCCGAGTCCTTCTGGAGGCCGTCCTTCCAGAGGTCCTTCTCGAGGCGGTGGTAGCCGGTGAAGGCCATCCCGTCGGCGATGACGTCCTCACGGCCGTCGATCTTCGGGTCGAGATCGCCGAAGCTCTCGGCGACCGGCTCGATGGCCTCCCACGGGTGGCGCGCCTGGGCGTAGAGCGACTTGGCCTTCGCGACGTCACCGGCCTTGACCGCGGCGACGAACTCCTTGGTGCCGTCGACGAACTCGTCGGCCTCGGAGGCGACGAAGGCCTTGTAGTCGGTGATCGCCTTGGCGACCTTCGAGTCGGCGCTGCCCTTCGCCGCGGTGCCCGTCACGGTGAACGCGCCGCGGATGCCGTCGCCGACCATGCCTGGCTTGCACGACGTCGTGAACGTGCCGGGCTCGGTGATCTCGACCTTGAGCTCGCGGCTCAGGCCGGGCGTGATGTTCTCGACCTCGGAGACGATGCGGTCACCCTCGGCGTAGAGGTAGAACTCGTTGACCTTGCTGCCCGAGTTCGTGACCTGGAAGGTCACGGTGCCGGCCTTGGCCGTCGTGGCGCTCAGCTCGCACGCGGTGTCGGTGGCGTTGACCGTGATCGGTCCGCCGCCGCCACCGGCCGCGGTCGAGCCAGCGGTCGCGGTCGGCTTGTCGGCGCAGCCGGTCAGGGCGAGGGCCGCTGCGAGTGACAGGGCGACGGGCACGGCGGTGCGCACGGCGCGGGCAGCGGGGCGCAGGGCAGGGCGGGGCATGGTGGTTCTCCTGGAGGGCGTCGGTGTGAGTGCGAAGCGGACCGGCCGGGCCGGTCGGCGCGAGACGGTCAGGCGGCGACGGTGGGACGCGCGCCGCTCGTCGGGGTCGCGCTGGGGGCCCGCTGCGCCGGGGCGGCCGGGGCGGCCGGCCGAGCCGGGCGCAGGAAGAGGGTCAGGACGATGCCGACGTAGAGCACCCACGCGATGGCCTGGAGCACGGTGGTCGCGGGCGTGAAGTTGAAGATGCCCTTGAGCAGCGTGGCGTACCAGCTGCCCGGATCCACGGTCGCGCTGACGTCGAAGGCGAGCGTCGTCAGGCCGGGCAGGAAACCGGCCTCCTGGAGGTCGTGGATGCCGTAGGCAAGGATGCCGGCCGCGACGAGGACGAGGAGGATGCCGGTGTAGCGGAAGAAGGTGGCGAGGTTGATCTTGACCGCGCCGCGGTAGATGAGCCAGCCGAGGACGACGGCGCCGCCGAGACCGATGACCCAGCCGATGAGCGGCTGGTTGTTGCCCTGGCCGGCGGCCTCGGTCGTGGCGTAGAAGAAGATCGCCGTCTCGAGTCCCTCACGCCCGACGCCGAGGAAGGCGACGAGGGCGATCGCGAGCGGTCCCATGTCGAGCGCCTTGTCGAGCCGGCCCTTGAGCTCGCCCGAGATGGTCCGCGAGGCGGACTTCATCCAGAAGACCATGAAGGTGACGAAGACGACCGCGATGATCGAGGCGCTGCCACCGATGAGCTCCTGGGCCTCGAACGTCAGCTGCTTCGTGCCGTAGGTGAGCAGGGCTCCGAGGGCGACCGACAGGGCGACGGCGACACCGACCCCGGTCCAGACGTGGCGCAGGGCCCAGCGGCGATCGGTCTTGACGAGGAAAGCCACGAGGATGACGACCACGAGGGCCGCCTCGAGTCCTTCTCGGAGTCCGATGAGCGCGTTGCTCGCGAGCACGGGTGCCTTCTCTCAGGTTGTTCTCAGCAATTACGCCACGGCGACGTGACGGAATTCAGGAAAGCACAGGTAAGCCTTGCCTAACAACCCGGCCCAGGTGTCAGAGTCGCCACATGAGCACGCCTGAGTCCGCCTCCCCGACTTTTTCCGGCTTTCCTCCCGGTGCCCTGTCCTTCTACGCCGAGCTCGAGGACGTGAACTCACGGGACTGGTGGCTCGCCCACAAGGACGTCTACGAGCGCGACGTGCGCGAGCCGATGCTCGCCCTGCTCGACGGTCTCGAGGACGAGTTCGGCCCGGCGAAGCTCTTCCGACCCAACCGCGACGTGCGCTTCAGCGCCGACAAGTCGCCCTACAAGACCCACCAGGGCGCGCTCGTGGGCTCCGGCACGGTGCTCGGCTACTACGTGCAGGTGAGCGCCGACGGCCTGCGCGCGGGCGGCGGCTTCCGGGCGGTGAGCCCGGCGCAGACCGCCCGCTTCCGGGCAGCCGTCGACGCGCCGTCCAGTGGACTCGGACTCGAGACCATCCTCGAGGCGTTGCGCGGCAAGGACTTCGAGCTGATGGGCGAGCAGGTCAAGACGACCCCGAGGGGGTATGCCGCCGACCACCCCCGTATCGCGACGCTTCGTCACAAGGAGCTGATGGTCTCCCGCGACTTCGGCGCGCCCGCCTGGCTGTCGACGACGCGGACGCTGACGGAGGTCCGGGACACGTGGCGGGCCGTGCGACCGCTGACGGCGTGGCTCGAGGAGCACGTCGGCGCCGAGGAGCCCGCGGCCCGGCGGTGACGTGCCCGGTCTCCCTGCTGCAACCGGCTAGCCGGCCTTGCGACCGATGACGCCGAACATCGTCACGGAGAAGAAGGCCGTGCCGGCCCGCGCCGCGGCCATGACGTCCGCCAGGAGCCGGTCGGCCTCCTCGCGGGTCAGCGCGCCCTCCTGCACCGCGGCATCGGCGTTCCGGTGGACCACACCGCTGCCGAGCAGCGCGCGCGGCGGCATGATCAGCGCGGCCGAGCCGATGTCGTGGTCGACGAGCAGCCCGGCGGCCCGGAGCTGGTTCGGCAGGTGTCGCGCCGCGAACGGGTTGGGCATCCGTCGCCAGTTGGCCTCGGCGTAGCGACGCACGAGGTCGGGGTCGCCGGGGTGGCTGATGACGGTGCCCCAGTCGCTGTCGAGGACGGCGGCGCGTCCACCGGGCGCGAGCACCCGCGCGAGCTCGTGGGCCGCAGCCTGCGGGTCGGCGAGGTGCTGGAAGACGCGCTCGCAGCGCAGCACGTGCACGGCACCGTCGGCGAAGGGCAGGTCGGCGGCGTCGCCGTCGATGAACGTCGCGGCGGACCCGAGCAGGGCCGCACGCCGCGACGCCTCCTCGCGCAGGCCGGGGTTGGGCTCGACACCGACCGCACGTCCGTTCGGTGCGACGGCCTCGGCGAGGCGACGCAGCTCCGTGCCGAGCCCCGCCCCGACGTCGACGACCGACTCCCCCGGCTCCGGCGCCAGGGCCTCGAACGCCCAGGCCCGCAGGCGCCGGACCGCCGGCTGCTGCTCCTGCGCGTCGAGGAGCGCGACGAGGGTGGCGACGCGGGCAGCGCCGCCCTCGCCGATCCGCTCCCGCGTGAACATGTTCGGGGCGGCGCCCGGCTCCTCGGGAGGAGTCGGACCCGACTGAGGGGTCACCGCTCCAGCATGCTGCCCACCGTTCGGATCGGGGCGGGGTTTGCCGAGAACTGTCGAGGGTGGGCGGCTACGTTGGGCCGGTGACCCAGCGCAGCGTCCCGGTCGACGCGTACATCATCGGAGCCGGCCCCGGTGGCCTGGCCGTCGCCGCCGCCCTCGAAGCCCGTGGCCTGCACGGCGTGGTCCTCGAGCGGAGCCACGGCGTCGGCACGTCGTGGCGCAGCCACTACGACCGGCTGCACCTGCACACACCGCGTGAGCTCTCCGGCCTTCCGGGCTTCCCGATCCCGAAGGAGATGGGCCGCTGGGTCGCACGCGACGACGTCGTGCGCTACCTCGAGCTGTATGCCGCCCACCACCGGCTCGACGTGCGCCTCGGCACCGAGGTGAGCCGGGTCGACCGATCCGCTGAGGGCGAGTCGTGGACGCTCACGCTCGCGGACGGGACGACGCTCACGGCGCCGTACGCCGTCGTGGCCACGGGCTTCAACCACACGGCCCGCGAGCCGGACGTGCCTGGCCTGCAAGGCTATTCCGGTGAGGTCGTGCTGGCGCGGGACTACCGCAACGGGTCGGCCCACGCCGGCAAGGACGCCCTCGTCGTGGGCACGGGCAACACCGGCACCGAGCTGGCCGTCGACCTGGTCGAGCACGGCGCCGCGCGCGTGCGCCTGGCCGTGCGCACGGTGCCGCACATCCTGCGACGCAACACGGGGCCGTATGCCGCGCAGTACACCGGCATCGCCGTGCGGCGGCTGCCCACGGCCTTCGTCGACAAGGTGGCACCGATCGTCGGCCGACTGCAGACCCCTGACCTGTCGGCGCAGGGACTGCCGCGTCCCGACACCGGCCTGCTGACCAGGGTCGAGCGCGACAACGCGATCCCGGTGCAGGACGTCGGCATCATCGACGCGATCCGGACCGGCGCCGTCGAGCCGGTGGCCGCGCTGCGGGAGTTCGACGGGGATGCCGTCGTGCTCGCGGACGGCACACGCCTGACGCCCGACCTCGTCGTGCTCGCGACCGGCTACAGCCAGGGGCTCGAGCCCCTCATCGGGCACCTCGGGGTGCTCGACGAGAAGGGCCGCCCGGTCGAACGCGGCGGGCGCACAGCGCGCGGCGCCAGGGGCCTGTGGTTCACCGGCTACACGAACCCGATCTCCGGCATGCTCCGCGAGCTCTCGATCGACTCGCGCAAGATCGCGCTCGCCATGGCCTTGACCAAGCGCCGCGAGATGAAGGCCCTCCGCTCCGCCTGACCGTCGGGAACGGGGCCACGGCGCAGTTCCAGCGCGACTCCGGCCCAACCCGGCCCAACCCGGCCCACGACTGCGCCGCGACGCGGTCGTGGCGTTCCGGCATCTGCCATCCTTTTGTCATACAAGTTGTGCACTTGTATGATCAGTGCAACCACCGTCGTCCGAACGAGGAAACGCCATGACCGCCGACCGCATCCGCCACGTCGCCCTGTCGTCCGTCGTCCTGCCCCTGCCCACCCCGATCAGCGACGCCAAGGTGCTGACCGGTCGGCAGAAGCCGATGACCGAGATCGTGCTCCTCTTCGCCGAGATCACGACGGAGCAGGACCAGCGCGGCACCGGGTTCAGCTACAGCAAGCGCGCGGGCGGTCCGGCCCAGTTCGCCCACGCCAAGGAGGTTGCCGAGGGCCTGCTCGGCGAGGACCCCAGCGACATCGCCAAGGTCTACGACAAGCTGCTCTGGGCGGGCGCCTCCGTCGGCCGCTCCGGCGTCGCCACCCAGGCCCTCGCTGCGATCGACATCGCACTCTGGGACCTCAAGGCCCGCCGCGCCGACCTCCCGCTCTCCAAGCTCATCGGCTCGCACCGCGACTCCGTGCGCACCTACAACACCTCGGGCGGATTCCTCCACGCCCCGATCGAGGAGGTCAAGGAGCGTGCCTCCGAGTCGGTCGCGGCGGGCATCGGCGGCATCAAGATCAAGGTCGGTCAGCCCGACATGAAGATCGACCTCCAGCGCCTGTCCGCCGTGCGAGAGCACCTGGGCGACGACGTGCCGCTCATGGTCGACGCCAACCAGCAGTGGGACCGCGCGAGCGCGCTGCGCTTCGGTCGCGCGGTCGAGGACCTCAACCTCGTCTGGATCGAGGAGCCGCTCGACGCCCACGACGCCGAGGGCCACGCCCAGCTCGCCGCCGCCCTCGACACCCCGATCGCGACGGGCGAGATGCTCTCCAGCGTGGCCGAGCACGTGCGCCTCATCGAGGCCCGCGCCGCCGACATCATCCAGCCCGACGCACCCCGCGTCGGCGGCATCACGCCGTTCCTGCGCCTCGCCACCCTCGCCGACCACGCCGGCCTCCAGCTCGCCCCGCACTTCGCGATGGAGATCCACCTGCACCTCGCCGCCTGCTACCCGCGCGAGCCCTGGGTCGAGCACTTCGAGTGGCTGGACCCGCTCTTCAACGAGCGCCTCGAGACCCGGGACGGGCGCATGGTCGTGCCCGACCGTCCCGGTCTTGGCTTCACGCTGAGCGAGCAGGCCAAGGCCTGGACCGTGGACACCTTCGAGGTCGGACGCGCCTGAGGTGGGCGACAGCATCGCCCGGCTCGAGCTCGGCCCTCGTGCCGACTAGGTTGTCGCCGTGACCTCCAGCGCCGACGACCAGCGGCTCGACCGCGACACCGGCCGCGGTCTGGCCCACGAGCTCGTCGAGCGGCTCAAGGAGCAGATCCTCGCCGGAGCGATGGAGCCCGGCCAGAAGCTTCCCACCGAGGCGTCCCTCGTCGCCGAGTACGGCGTGAGCCGCACCGTCGTGCGCGAGGCCATCTCACGGCTCCAGGCCGCGGGGCTCGTGGAGACCTACCAGGGTCGCGGGTCGTTCGTGCTCGCCCTGCCGGCGACGGAGGGCTTCGCCGTCGGGGCCGAGCGGGTGCGCACGCACCGCGACGTCCTCGACATGATCGACTTCCGCATCGGCGTCGAGAGCGAGGCGGCCGGGCTCGCGGCGGAACGACGGACCGACGTGCAGCTCAAGGCGATCGAACGCGCCCTGCGCGAGCTCACGCGCGCCGGTGAGAGGTCGAGCGGCGCCGTCGAGGCCGACTTCGAGTTCCACCGGCGCATCGCGCTCGCGTCCGGAAACCGTTTCTATGCAGACCTGCTCGCATCCCTGGGGCCGATGATGATCATGCTCCCGCGGACCCGGCTCGAGGCCGCCTACACGGTCTCCGACGCGACGCACCTGACACGCGTCTCGCTCGAGCACGAGAACATCCACCTCGCCATCGCCCGGAGCGACGGCCCTGCCGCGCGCGCCGCCATGCGGTTGCACCTCGCCAACTCGCGGGCCCGCCTCCAGCAGGCCTGACCGCCGAGAGGACGGCGTGGACGAGCGCGAGCGGCACGGTTCGCGCAGCGCCCGTCCGTCCGTGTCGCAGGCGTCACCAGCGGGCGGTGTTCGGCTCGAAGCCCGGCTGCACGGAACGCATGTAGACGGTGTCCTCACGCCGGCGGATGCCGCTCGAGAGGTACTGCTCGTGCAGCCTCCCGAGCGCATCCTCGTCGAGTTCGACTCCGAGGCCAGGCGTCGTCGGCACCGCGACCGCCCCGTCGACGAAGTCGAGCACGCCCGGTGCCACGACATCCTCGGTCTTCCACGGGTAGTGGGTGTCGCACGCGTACGTGAGGTTCGGCGTCGCGGCAGCCAGGTGAGTCATCGCCGCGAGGCTGATCCCGAGGTGGCTGTTGGAGTGCATCGACAGCCCCAGGCCGAACGTGTCGGAGATCCCGGCGAGCAGCCGGGAGCGCTGGAGCCCGCCCCAGAGGTGGTGGTCCGACAGCACGACGCCGACGGCCCCGGCTCGCACGGCCGGCTCGAGGTGCTCGAACGCGATGACGCACATGTTCGTCGCGAGCGGCAGGTCGGTCTCGCGCGCGACGGCCGCCATGCCCTCGATCCCCGGCGTCGGGTCCTCGAGGTACTCGATGACGTCGGCCAGCTCGGCCGCAACCCTCACCGACGTGTCCACGGTCCAGGCGCCGTTGGGGTCGATGCGCAGCTTGTGGTCGGGGAATGCGTCGCGCAGCGCGTGCATGGCCTCGACCTCGTCGGCGGGCGGCAGCACGCCCCCCTTGAGCTTGATCGCCTCGAAGCCGTATGCCGTCACCATCCGCTTGGCCTGCACGACGAGCTGGTCGGGGGTGAGGGCCTCACCCCAGTCGTCGTCCGGCCGGCCGGGGTGCCCGGCCCACTTGTAGAAGAGGTAGGCGCTGAACGGCACGGCGTCACGCACCGCACCACCGAGCAGGTCGCTCACGGGCCGGCCGGTCTCACGCCCCTGAATGTCGAGGCAGGCGACCTCGAACGGCGAGTAGACCGTCGCGACCGCGGAGCCCAGCTCGAGCATGCCGCCGAAGCTCGCTCCCCCGCCGCCGGTGCTCCCGCCGAGCGCGTCGACCGTCGCGCGCCACAGCCCGTTGAGGTCGAAGACGTCGGTACCGACGATCCCCTTCGCCACGGCCGCGAGGCGCACGAGGTGCGTCTCGTCGGCGTACGTCTCGCCCAGGCCGACCGACCCGGAGTCGGTGCGCACGCGCACGATCGCGCGCAACGCATACGGCTGGTGGACGCCGACGACGTTGAGCAGGGGCGGGTCCTCGAACGCGACAGGGGTGATCTCGACCGACGCGATGCGCGAGCGTGTCGCCACCATCAGCGGTCCGCCTTGACGGCCAGGACGGGGACGGACGCGTCCAGCAGGATGCGCTGCGCGGTGCTGCCGAGGATGAGCTTGCCGACCGGGCTGCGGTGGCGCAGCCCGATGACGACGAGCGACGCGTCGACCTCGCGGGCCACGGACTCGAGCGTCTCCGCGAGCGAGTCGCCGTGCAACGGCTGGCGCACCTCGACGCGGACGCCGTGGTCCGTCGCGCGGTCGACGATCGCGCTGACCTGCTCCGGCGCCAGCATGTCGTCGTCGACGGGCGCCCCGCGCCGGGGTGAGTTGACGACGACGAGCGGCAGGTCGCGCAAGGCGGCCTCGGCGATGCCCGTCTCGAGGGCGGCGCGACCCTCAGGCGTGTCGAGGTAGCCGACGATGATGGTCATTTCGCCTCCGTGGTCTCGCGGTCAGGGGTCTCGGCCGGGGCCTGGCTGACGGCCGCCTCCTCGGGGGTGCGCACGTCGGCCGGCTCACCACGACGCGCCCGGATCACCTTGCGCACCAACGGGAAGAGAACGACCGCCAGGATCGCGGCAAGGATCGTGCCGGAGATCGGGCGTGAGACGAAGCCGGTCGGGTCGCCGCCGAAGATGAGCAGGGACTGGCGGGCCGACGACTCGATGAGCGTGCCGAGGACGAAGGCGAGGACCATCGGACCGGGGTCGAAACCGAACTTCTTCATGAGGTAGCCGACGACGCCGAAGACGATGACGAGGTAGATGTCGAAGACCGAGTTGTTGACGGTGTAGACGCCGAGCATCGTGATGAGCGCGGTGATCGGCGCGAGGATCGCCGGGCGCACCCTGAGGATGCGCACGAAGATGCCGACCATCGGGATGCTCATGATGAGCAGGAGGATGTTGCCGATGTACATCGAGTTGATGACACCCCAGAAGATGTCGGGGTGGCTGTCGACGAGCTGCGGTCCGGGCTGCACGCCCTGGATGAGCAGTGCCCCGAACATCAGCGCCATCGTCGCGTTGGCCGGGATGCCCAGCGTCAGCAGCGGGATGAACGAGGAGGTCGCAGCAGCGTTGTTGGCCGTCTCGGGGGCGGCCACGCCCTCGATCGCACCGCGGCCGAAGCGCTCCGGCTGCTTGGCTCGGCGCTTCTCGACGGCGTACGCGACGAGTGACGAGAGCACGGCACCGCCGCCCGGGAGCACGCCCAGGCCGAAGCCGATGCCCGAGCCGCGCGCGATGGCACCCTTGGAGTCCGAGAGGTCCTTGCGGCTCGGCCACACCTTGGTGACCTTCGCGGGCGCGTGGACCTTCTTGTGGTTCTCCTCGAGGTTGTAGAGGATCTCGCCGAGACCGAAGAGGCCCATCGCGATCGGCACGAAGTCGATGCCGTCGGCCAGGTTGAGGTTGGCGAACGTGAAACGCTCTGCACCGGTGAAGGTGTCACGCCCGACGGTCGCGATGAGCAGGCCGATCGAGGCGGCGATGATGGCCTTGAGCTTGCCGCCGTTGCCGACCGTCGAGACGAGCAGGACCCCGAGCAGACCGAGGGCGGCGTACTCGGGCGGCCCGAAGTCGAGGGCGTAGCCGGCGACGACCGGCGCGAGCACCGACAAACCGATGATCGAGACCGTGCCACCGATGAACGACCCGATGGCCGCGATGCCGAGGGCTGCCCCGGCGCGACCCTGCTTGGCCATGGCGAAGCCGTCGAAGACGGTCACGACCGAGCTGGCCTCGCCCGGCAGGCGGAGCAGCACCGAGGTGATGGTGCCGCCGTACTGCGCGCCGTAGAAGATGCCGGCGAGCATGATGATCGCCGAGACGGGCTCGATGCCGTAGGTGATGGGCAGCAGGATCGCGATGGTGGCTGCCGGGCCGAGGCCCGGGAGCACGCCGATGAGCATGCCGATGAGGACGCCGACGAGGCAGTAGAGCAGGTTGGTCGGCTGCAGGACGATGCCGAAGCCGTCGATGATCGGGGTGAAGTCCATGGCGAGCCTCCCTTCAGATCAATCGCGGGAGGGGGATGGACAGCGCGAGCACGAACAGCGCGTAGAACGCCGCGACCGTGACGACGCTGATGACCGCAGTCAGGCGCCAGGACTCGCCGCCGAGGAAGCGCAGCCAGATCACCATGAGCACCAGCGAGGGCACCTCGAAGCCGATGACCGGCAGGAGGGCCGCGAGCCCGATGAGGCTCAGGACGCCGAGGCCGGTCAGGGCGCTCGACCGGGTGAACTGCTCCGTGTCCTGCGCCTCGCGGCCGAAGACGATCTGCGCGATCGACAGGGCCGTCACGGCCACGGCGACCGCGAAGGGCCACAGTCCCGGCCCTGGCTCGGTCAGGCTTCCGAGGCCGTAGCCGAGCGCGAGGACCATGCCGGCCACGCCGAGGGCCAGGGTCACGAGGCCGGCGGCCACCTGGGCCAGGGGGCCCGCGTGCGGCGGCCGCTCCTCCTCCAGGTCGTGGG
This sequence comes from Terrabacter sp. 2TAF16, assembly GCF_052115065.1. Taxonomy (NCBI): domain Bacteria; kingdom Bacillati; phylum Actinomycetota; class Actinomycetes; order Micrococcales; family Intrasporangiaceae; genus Terrabacter; species Terrabacter sp. 2TAF16. The sequence continues at coordinate 175,045 of NZ_JBFRFZ010000003.1, read as the reverse complement.
CGAGCTCGGCCTTGAGCTCCTCGAGGATGTCGACCTCGGCGGCCTGCTGCCGCGCCGGTTCGCTCGTCGTGCTCATCCCTGGCTCCTCTTCGAGTGGGTGGTTGGTCCCGGGGCCGGCGTGGAGCGGGTGGACCACCCCACGCCGGGCCGGGTCTGGGTCCGCGTCAGCTGTTGGACGCGAGGGAGATGCCGAACGCCTTGAGCTTGGCGGTGTTCGACGCGAGGTCGGCCTTGAGCTTGGCCGCGACCTCGGCTCCCGGGATCTCGAGCGGCGTGAGGTTGTTCTCCTCGTTGAACTTCTTGTACTCGTCGGCGGCGAAGGCCTTCTTCGCGGCCTCGACGAGCTTGTCCTTGACGGCCTGGGGCGTGCCCTTCGGCGTCGTGATGAAGCGGTACTGCGACACCTGGACGTCGAAGCCCTGCTCCTGTGCCGTCGGCACGTCGGGCAGGAACTTCACGCGCTCCGCGGAGAAGACTGCGAGCGGCACGAGCTTGCCGGCCTTGATGTTCTCGATGGCCTCGCCGACCTGCATCGTCGAGACGTCGACCTGGGCACCGAGCAGGGCCGTGAGGTTCGGGGCACCGCCGTCGAACGGGACGGCCGTCGCCTTGATGCCGGCCGTCGCGAAGGTGAGGGCCGAGTTGAGCTGGGCTCCCGTGCCGACACCGGTCGTGCCATAGCGGATCGTCTTGCCGGCGGCCTTCATGTCGGCGATGCTCTTCCACCCGGTCTTGGGGTTGGTCGCGAGGACGTAGTCGTCGCGCGAGACGCCGTAGACGATGTCGAAGTCGTCGACCTTCACGGCCTCCGACTCCGAGACGGCGAGGGGCGTGATGGCGAAGAGCGACGCGTTCTGGATCGCGATGGAGTAGCCGTCGGCCCCCGCGGTCTGCAGCTCCTTGGCGACGAGCGCGCCGTTGGCGCCGGGCTTGTTGACGACAGGCATCGCGACGCCGAGCGCCTGGCCCATCCCCTTGGACATCGCGCGGCTGATGAGGTCGCTGCTGCCACCTGCCGATGCGCCGACGGTCATCTGGATGCTCTTCGTGGGGTAGTCGCTGCCACCGGACGCGTCACCCCCGCCTCCGCTGCCGTTCTTGACCCCGCCACAGGCGGAGAGAGCGAGAGCGAGGGCGGCGGCGCCCACCACGGAGGCGATGCGGGTCCTCGTTCGAACGTTCGTCATTGAAGGTCTCCTACGAGCTGGGGCACCGTCGTCGGTGCTCTTGGGGTGTGAGGTCTGTCCCCGTGCCGCCCGAGACTACGAAGCGAGTCGATGCCTGTCCAAACCCGATACGGCATCAGTTGATACCTTTGCCGCATCGTCCGGTATCGTCGGCGGCCATGATGACCCTCGACCAGGTCCGCGCCTTCGTCGCCGTCGCCGAGGAGCTGCACTTCGGCCGGGCGGCCGAGCGGCTCACCATGACGCAGCCACCGCTCAGTCGCCAGATCCAGAAGCTGGAGCGCACCGTGGGGGTGACCCTGCTCGAGCGAGACAACCGCAAGGTCGAGCTGACCGAGGCGGGGCGCGCCTTCCTCGACGAGTCCTATCGGCTGCTGGCCCTCGTCGACAGCGCCGGCGACGTGGCTCGACGGATCGACGGCGGCGCCGCCGGAACCCTCCGACTCGGTTTCACGGCTGTGTCGGCCATCGGCGTGCTCGGCCCCCTGCTCAAGGAGCTCGACCGGGGCCTGCCGGGCGTCGACGTCATCCTGCACGAACGGGTCACCGCCGCTCAGGCCGACGGCATCCGCCGCGGCGAGCTCGACCTCGGCCTCGCACGCCCGCCGTTCGACACCTCGGAGTTCGAGTCGTGCGTCGTCTTCCGCGAGCCGCTCTGCGCCGCCGTCCCGGCCGGCCACCCCCTCGCCCAGGTGTCGCGGCCACTCACGGCGGGAGACTTCGACGGGGTGCCTGTCATCAGCTACAACCCCGTCCAGTCGCGCTACTTCCACGAGCTCACGGTCCGGTTCCTCACCAACGCGCACCCCAGGGTCGAGCAACAGGTGCACCAGATCCTCACCGCCGTCCTGCTCGTCGCCGCGGGTCGCGGGTGCGCCCTCGTGCCCACCTCCGCTCGATCGCTCGGGGTGCAGGGCGTGGTCTACATGGACCTCGTCGACGGGGGCGGCGACCCCGACGGTAGCGAGGTGCCGGGCCGCCCGGTCGAGCTGCACGCCATCTGGGCACGCGGCCGCCGGAGTCCGATGCTCCGCCGGGTCCTCGCCCAGATCGGCCGCATGCGGCTCGGCGAGGAGGATTGAGCACCGCCGTCAGTCGCGATGCTCGCCGAGCATCACGGCATACGAAATACGTCTTGGACAGGTATCCACTGCCCTTCCTAGCCTGAGGGCACTCACTGGCCCAGCGGCGGGCCCACCGATCTGCGGGACGGGCAGCCGCTCTGTCTCAAAGGACGCTCCCGTGCCTCTGGCTCCCGACGACCTCGCCCACACCCTGGGCACCGGACTGCTCTCGTTCCCGGTCACCCACTTCACGCCGGACCTCGCATTCGACGAGGCGGGCTACCGCGACCACCTCTCGTGGCTCAGCGGCTACGACGTCGCGGGCCTCTTCGCTGCCGGCGGCACCGGCGAGGGCTTCTCGCTGCGGAGCGAGGAGATCGACACCGTCGTACGCGTCGCCGTCGACGAGATCGGCGGCAAGGTCCCGGTGCTCGCCCCCGCAACCGGCGGCACCGCCGTCGCCATCGCGCAGGCGAAGGCCGCCGAAGCCGCCGGCGCCGACGGGATCCTGCTCTTCCCGCCCTACCTCACCGAGGCCGGCCAGCGTGGGCTCGTCGAGCACGTCTCGGCCGTCTGCCGCGCCACCTCGCTCGGCGTCATCGCGTACTCCCGCGCCAACGCGATCCTCGGCGACGTCGCCGTGGCCGAGGCCGCCGAGCGCAACCCGAACCTCATCGGCCTCAAGGACGGTGTCGGCAACGTCGAGGCGATGACCCGCACGTACGCCCGGGTCGGTGACCGGCTGCTCTACGTCGGCGGTCTCCCCACGGCCGAGACGTTCGCCCTGCCCCTGCTCCAGCTCGGCGTGACGACGTACTCGTCGGCGATCTTCAACTTCGTCCCGGAGTTCGCGGTCGGCTTCTACGAGGACGTGCGACGCAAGGACCTCGAGGCCGTCTACCGCAAGCTCAACGACTTCGTCCTGCCCTACCTCGACATCCGCGACCGCGAGCGCGGGTACGCGGTGTCCATCATCAAGGGCGGCCTCGCCGCGATCGGCCGTCCGGCCGGCCCGGTGCGCCCGCCGCTCACCGACCTCACCGAGCAGGACGTGTCGGACCTCAAGATCCTCATCGACAAGATCAGCTGAACGGAGCCGCTCCGCATGACCACCCTGACCGGACACTCGATCATCGCCGGCTCACCCGTCGCCGGCCGCCTCCCCGGGTCGGCCGGGGTCGAGGCGGCCACGGGCGAGCCGCTCGAGCCCGTCTACACCTACGTCGACGAGGAGCAGCTCCAGGCAGCCACGCAGGCCGCGGCCGACGCCTTCGACACCTACCGCGCCACCTCGCCCGCGCAGCGAGCAGCCTTCCTGGTGAAGGTCGCCGACGAGATCGAGGCCGACGGCGAGGCGATCGTGGCCCGCGGTGTCGTGGAGTCCGGCCTGCCGCTGGCCCGTCTGAGGGGCGAGCTGGGTCGCACGACGGGTCAGCTGCGGATGTTCGCCGAGGTCGTGCGCCTCGGCGACCACCTGGAGGCGCGCATCGACCCGGCCCTCCCCGAGCGCACCCCGCTCCCCCGCGCCGACATCCGGCAGCGCCACGTCCCGGTCGGCCCGGTGGCCGTCTTCGGGGCGAGCAACTTCCCGCTCGCTTTCTCCGTCGCCGGTGGTGACACGGCCTCGGCGCTCGCCGCCGGGTGCCCCGTCGTCGTCAAGGCCCACAACGCGCACCCCGGCACGAGCGAGCTCGTCGGGGCAGCGGTGGCGCGCGCGGTCGCGGCCAGCGGCCTGCCCGCCGGTGTCTTCTCCCTCGTCTTCGGCAGCGGCACCTCGGTCGGTCAGGCGCTCGTCCGCGACCCGCGGATCAAGGCGGTCGGCTTCACCGGCTCGCGCGCCGGCGGACTGGCGCTCGTCGCCACGGCTGCGGCCCGGCGCGAACCGATCCCCGTCTATGCGGAGATGAGCTCGGTCAACCCCGTCGTCGTGCTGCCCGGCAGCATCGGTGGCGGCCGTGCGGAAGGCCTCGCGGCGGCATACGTCGGCTCGCTGACCCTCGGATCCGGGCAGTTCTGCACGAACCCCGGGCTCACCTTCGTGCCCACCGGCCCGGACGGAGACTCCTTCCTCGCGGCCGCCGCGCGCGCTGTCTCGGCCGCGACCGGCCAGACGATGCTCACCTCGGGGATCGCCCAGGCCTTCGACAAGGGCACCGGCACCCTCCGTGGCGCTGCGGGTGTCACGGTCGAGGCGGAGGGGCATGCCGGCGACGGCGTCAACGCGCCCGCACCGCTGCTCGCGTCCACGACGTCTGCAGCGCTGCGCGACGACCCCGCGGTCAGCGAAGAGGTCTTCGGCGCCGCGGGTCTCGTCGTGCGCTGGGACGGCTTGAGCGAGCTCACCGACGCGCTCCGTGATCTCGAGGGCCAGCTCACCGTCACGGTCCAGGCCGCGGACAGCGATCACGACGCGGCCCGAAACCTGCTCCCGCTGCTCGAGACGAAGGCCGGCCGCATCCTCTTCAACGGGTGGCCGACCGGGGTCGAGGTGGGCCACGCGATGGTCCACGGTGGACCCTTCCCGGCGACGAGCGACCCACGGTCCACCTCGGTCGGCTCGCTCGCCGTCTACCGTTTCCAGCGACCGGTCGCCTATCAGGACGTGCCGGCCGACCTCCTGCCCGAGGCGACCCGCGACGACAACCCGTGGGGCGTCACCCAGCGCATCGACGGCCGGTTGCGACCGGCCCAGAACTGACGGGAGCACCCATGTCGCCGAAGATCTCGTCCGTCGAGGTCGTTCCCGTCGCCGGGCACGACAGCATGCTGCTCAACCTCAGCGGCGCGCACGGCCCCTTCTTCACCCGCAACGTCGTCATCGTCAGCGGCAGCGACGGCAGCTCCGGCCTCGGGGAGGTCCCGGGCGGGGAGAGGATCGCGAGCACGATCCGCGAGGCCGCGGAGCTGTTGGTGGGCCAGGAGATCGCCCGGTTCCGCCAGCTGCTCCGCCGGGTCGCGGAGGCGTATGCCGGGCGCGACGCGGGCGGTCGGGGCGCCCAGACCTTCGACCTCCGCACGACCGTGCACGCCGTGACCGGGCTCGAGTCGGCCCTGCTCGACCTGATGGGCCAGCATCTCGGCGTGCCGGTCGCGGAGCTGCTCGGTGACGGGCAGCAGCGCAGTCACGTCCCGATGCTCGGCTACCTCTTCTACGTCGGCGACCCGGCTCGCTCCGACCTGCCCTACGTCGTCGGGGACGGCGGCGACGACCGCTGGTCGCAGCTGCGTCGTCGGGAGGCCCTGACCCCGGATGCCGTGGTCACCTTGGCAGAGGCAGCCCAGGAGCGCTACGGGTTCAGCGACTTCAAGCTCAAGGGTGGGGTGCTGGCCGGCGAGGAGGAGGTCGCCGCGGTGACCGCCCTCGCCCGACGATTCCCCGACGCCCGCGTCACCCTCGACCCCAACGGCGGCTGGCTTCTCGACGACGCCGTACGCCTGTGCACCGGCCTCGACGACGTGCTCGCCTACGCGGAGGACCCGGTCGGCCCGGAGGGACGCTTCTCCGGTCGGGAGACGATGGCGGAGTTCAAGCGGGCGACCGGCCTGCGGACGGCGACGAACATGATCGCGACCGACTGGCGCGAGATGGCCCACGCGATCCGCAGCGACGCCGTGGACATCCCCCTCGCCGACCCGCACTTCTGGACGATGGCGGGCTCCGTGCGGGTCGCGCAGCTGTGCAACGACTTCGGCCTGACGTGGGGGTCGCACTCCAACAACCACTTCGACATCTCCCTGGCGATGTTCACGCACGTCGGCGCGGCAGCACCGGGAGAGATCACAGCCCTCGACACGCACTGGATCTGGCAGGACGACCAGGCCCTGACGACCGCACCGCTGCAGATCGTCGACGGCGCCATCGAGGTGCCCAGCTCACCCGGGCTCGGGGTGACGCTGGACCGTGAGGCGCTCGCCGCTGCACACGAGCTCTACCTCGAGCACGGGCTCGGCGCCCGCGACGACGCCGTGGCCATGCAGTACCTCGTCGACGACTGGACCTTCGACCCGAAGCGCCCCTGCCTCGTCCGCTGACCGAGCCCCCGCCTGAGCACGGCCGGACGTCCCAACCCCGGACCGACCTCCGTGCGAGAGTGCGCCACGGCGCAGCCGTGGTCAGGGGCGGTGCTGGCCGCCGAGGTTGAGGAAGGCTGCGGCGACGTCGTCGGTCTCCGCGACCGAACGGGCCAGGGCCTCGTCGCTCGGGAGGCCGGAGGCGAGCAGCTCGTGGTGGCGCGTCATCGTCGTCGCGGCGACGTCGTCGGGCACGGGCGAGACGGCCGCGACGACCGAGCGCGCGCCGAGCGAGAGCAGTGAGAGCGCGAGGCCGAGGGACTCGTGCCCGGGGCGGGGCGAGGCGAGCCCGACCTCGCACGCCGAGAGCACGATGTGGTCGGCGCGCACGCCGGTGGGCTGAAGCTCGTGAGCGAAGACGGGCCCGTCGTGGAGCACGAGCGAGGAGAAGAGCGGCGACTCCACCTGGTGGGTGCCGTGCGCGGCGACGTGGACGACACCCGAGCGGGCGAGTGCCCCGACGAGGTCGGCCCGGCGGGACGGCTCGGCGAGGTGGGCCACCTCGCCCCACGTGCCGACGATCGTCCGTCCCTCGCCCGACGCGCGAGGGACGGACGGGCCGACGCTGACGTGGACGGGCCCCCGACGAGGAGCGTCCCCCGGTGGTGCGGCGCGGCGGGTGAACGACGTCAGCGACAGTGCCACCGTGAACGGCCGTCCGGTCATCGACGGCAGGAGCGCCCACGGGAGGGCCGACAGCTCGGGGCACGTCACCACGACGAGGCCACGGTCGGTGCGCCACGGCCGCAGCAGGCCGTCGTCGAGCTCGGTCGCGCTCGAACGCAGCGACGACCAGACGGCGCCGGCGAGCGGGCCCAGGTGGTGCGTGGCCGCGGCCCGCAGGTCGACGCGGATGCGTTGGGCGAGCTCTGCGGCCCGATCGGCCGGCATGAGGTCACGCATCGTCGCGCGACCACCGACGACCCCGACCGCACCGATGCGGCCGCGGTGGCGGAAGAACCACACGAGGTCGCGGTCGACCCGGCCGAGGTGCTCGCGCGCCTCACGGACCCGCACCGGCACGGCGCGCGAGGCCCCGCCGCTGCGGCTCAGGGCCCAGTCGCGGTCTCGGATCTGCCGCTCCAGGCGCGAGGCGTGGTCGTGCAGCTCACGCGCCTGCTCGGGGTCGCCCTCGCCGCGCAGGTGCCCACGGACGGCGCGCAGCTGCTCGGTGAGCTGGGCGAGCTGCTCGTCGTCGGGCCGCCCGAGCGAGGGCAGCCGGTCGGTCGCGCTGCGCCACCGCTCGAGGGCCTCGAGCACGGCGCCGCTGCCCCGGGGCACGGCGAGCTCGAGGTCGAGCTCGGAGAGCCGGGCGCCGTGGACCGCGCGGGCGGTGCGCAGGTCGAGACTCGCGCTGCCCTCCTGGCCGGCCGCGAGGCGACGGGAGGCCCGAGCGAGGATGCGTCGGGCCGGCGCGAGGTCACCCGTGGCGACGAGCGTCATCGCGGTGACGACGGCGGCATCGAGCTCGTCGGAGAGTGACCCGGTGGAGACCCGCTCGAGGCCGAGCAGCCTCGTGTTGGCTCCGGCCGGGTCACCGGCGAGCAGCAGCGCCTGCGCGGCGACGACCCTGGCACTGTCGGCGAGCTCGGAGTCGCCCAGCTCGGTCGCCGTCTCCGCGAGATCGTCGGCGGTCGCCGCCGCCGCGAGCGCCACGGTGGCGTCCCCGACACCGACGACCTGCCGGACGAGCTCGGCGTCGGGATGGGCGTCCCCGACCCCATGACGGCCGTCGCGCTCCCGACCACGGCGGGTACGCCGCTGGCGGTCCAGCTCGACGAGGAGGCCGACGAGCATCGCCTTGGCAGCCCACGCGGTCGCCCCGATGCGGGCGTACGTCTCGCGAGCCGACGCCGCGGCCGAGGCTGCCAGGTCGAGGTGGCCGAGCAGCCGGTGGGCGCGCGCGAGTGCCAGCTCGAACTCGGCCCGCATCTGGTCGTGGCCGTCGCCCTCGAGGGTCTCGAGGCCACCGTGCAGCGCCTCGACGGCCTCCTTGACGAGCCCCGCCTCGAGCAGCACCTGGGCGCGGTCGAGGCGCGCCGGTCCCGTGAAGACGTCGGACTCCAGCTCCTCGGCGAGGGCCATGCCGGCGAGGGAGCGCGGGATGTCACCGAGGAGGTAGGCGGCATACCCCTCGTTGTGGCGGGCCATGAACTCCTGGGCCACCCCGCCGAGGTCGTGCGCGAGGCGCGCCGCCTCGGCGAAGGACTCGAGCGCCTCCTGCGGCCGCAGCAGCTCGAAGGCGAGCATCCCGCGGCTCAGGTGCACCGAGCACTGCTCGCGCTCGGTGAAGGCGTCGAGGCGGCGCACCGCCCCCTCGAGCCCGTCCCATGCCGAGGCGAGGTCACCGACGCGGCCGTGGATGTTGGCGCGCTGGTAGTCGAGCCGGGCTCGGAGCGCCTCGTCGCCGAGCTCGTCGACGAGCACCTCGGCCTCGGAGAGCCGAGCCAGGGCGGCCTCCACCCCGGACAGCATGAACTCCGTCAGGGCGAGCGTGATGAGCGTCTTGCAGCGCAGCTCGAGCCGGTCCCGGGAGGGCGCGGCGCCCGCCACGCGCTCGATCTCGTCGAGGGCCGCCGTCAGCGAGCGCGCCGCATCGACCGGCCGCCCGGCCATGTTGTCCGCGGCACCCTGCTCGCGCAGGGTGCGTGCACTCTCGAGCAGATCGATGGCTCCCGCCCGGCCTCTCGCTCAGGGGCCGGTCACCACGTCAGGTCGGGATCGTCAGATCTGGATCGTGGGGGTGATGACCGGTCGCATGTCCTCGTTGCCCGGGTCAGTGACGACGAAGTGCACCGGCCCATGGGGTAGATCATCCAGAACAAAGCGCCCGTTCGCATCCGAAATCACCGTCGAGCTGCCCTCGGTCGTCACCGCCTCGATCTGTGCACCGGGCGCCGTGACCCAGCCGTCGACGCGCACGCGGTCGTCCGCGTCGTCGTCGTCGGAGTCCGCCGGCCCGGCCGAGACCATGAGGCTCACCGAGGCGGCCGTGAACGTCACCGAGTCGGTGGGCGTCGGCTCGACCTTCGTCTCCGCGCCGCGGGTCGTCAGCAGGGCCGAGTCCATGAGCTCGGCGACCTCGGCGTGCAGGGCGTGGACCGTGATCGCGAACTTGATGCGCTCGGCGAGGTCGCTCGGGACGGGGTCGGCGTGGCCGAAGAGGTCACGCACGTGGTGGAGGTTGGCGATGTCGCGGGCATCGATGGCGTCAGTGTGAGATGTCATGTCAGACCGCCCATCCGGGGTCGGTGCCGAGGGTCGTCCTCAGCTTCTGGAGGCAGCGGCCACGGGTCGGGCCGATGCTGCCGACCGGCATCCCCAGCGACTCCGCGATGGCGGCGTAGTCGGGGCGGTCGGCGAACGCGATGACCCGGAGCAGCTCCTGGCACCGCGGGGAGAGGGTCGAGACGTGCTTCCACAGCACGCGCTGGCGCTCCGAGAGGATGGTCTGCGCCTCGGGGTCGAGCTGCTGCGCCGGGGCCTCCGGCACCTCCTCGACACCGAACTCGCGCCGGGCCCCGCGGGCGAGCCGCCACACCTCGCGCTTGACGACGACGACGAGCCAGCCGAGCACCGCAGCCGGCTCGTTGATCGAGTCGGCCCGGTCGACGAGCTGGAGGAACGCCGTCTGGATGGCGTCCTCGCACGTCGCCGGCGCACCGCCCTGGGACCGTGCGGCGTTCCACAGCACGGGGGTCACGAGGTCGACGAGCTCGGAGAGCCGCTCGCGCTCGCCCGCGCGGTAGGCGGCGAACGCCTTGCCCGCGAGGGTCCCGAGGCCGTCGGGGGCGGTGGGGGTCGGCGTCATGATCGCGCCCTTCCGATGCAGGTGCGCAGCGCACGGATGGCGCGCTTGCGCATGACGGGGGACGAGACGTCGGCCAGGCCGCCCTCGTCGATGAGGGCCGCCGCGAGCTCTGCCGCGAAGACCGGGGTGGAGAAGGACGTGCCGCTCCAGACACCGAAGCCACCGGTGTAGTCGTCGGGGTCGACCGTGCAGCGCACCGTGCCGTCGGCCGAGACCTGCGACGACGGCTGTCCCATGCCGTTGGTGAGCGGCAAGGTGCTGACGACGGAGACGCCGGACCGCACGGCGCTGACGACCGTGAGGTTGTTGGAGAAGAGCGCGACGGTCACCCCGTCGGGGTTCGTCGCGCCGACGCTGGCCAGCGGCGGGACCGACTTCGCGGTGACGCGCTGCGGGGGCGCCGCCGCGAGCGCCGCCGGGACGAAGGGCGCGTTCGTGCCGTCGTTGCCGACACCGGCCACGACGAGGACGCCGTGCTCGCCGAAGCGGTCGAGCAGGTCGGCGACCGGCCCGGACGTGTAGCTGCGGTCCTCGGCGTAGTAGCCGAGGGAGAGCGAGAGGACGTCGACCACCTCGGACGCGTCGTCGTGCTCCTGCCCGTGGACGTGCCGGTCGAGCAACGCCTGGAGGACATCGAGCATGACGCTCTCGTCGACGACGCCGTCGTCACCCATGACAGGGATGGAGAGGATCGTCGCCTCCGGGCAGCCCTGGCGCACGAGGCCGGCGATGAACGTGGCGTGCCCCTGGAGCAGCCCGACGGGCTCGCTCGGGGCCGGCACGGCGATCGGTGGGTCGACCGGCTTCGGCGTCTTCACCGGCACGAGCCGGCCGTCCTTGAGCTCGAGCCGCACGACCCCCTCGCCGTCCTTGAACCAGGGGTGCGCCGCGACCGCCGTGTCGGGCACGACGACGACGGGGTTGCGGTCGACGGGACGTGCCCGCAGCCGCGGGTCGGGCAGGGCCAGGGCCACCGGCATACGGCCGCCCCGCCCGGGCACGGAGTACTCCTGCAGCGCGGACCCGCCGACGCCACCCCAGTAGCCCCCGACGCCACCCCAGTAGCCGCCCACGCCACCCCAGTAGCCCCCGACGCCGCCCCAGTAGCCGCCGACGCCGCCCCAGTAGCCGTCTGCCGGGCGCAGGACGTGCTCGAGGCTCAGCTGCTCGGCGATCGGCTCGCCGGACTGGCGCAGCCGCTGGAGCACGCTCCACGCGTCGACAGGGTCGATCGAGCGGGTCGGCCGGAGCGTGATGCTCGTGCCCCAGGAGGGCTGGTCGAGATCGCGCGGCCCACCCTCGGGCCGAGGCGTCACGGTGAAGTCGAGCTCGAGCTTGCCCAGCGCCGTGCGCAGGTCCTCGAGTCCTCGCGGCCTGCCCCCACCCGACGGAGTCCGCACGAGGAGGCGGTCGGAGAGGTAGAGGGCGGGAAGCGGCGGGCGACCGTCGGTCAGGCGCATCGCCGTGGCCGGGTCGAGGGCGCGGACGGGCGGACGTTCGGGGCGGCGGGAGCCGCCGGCCGCGTTCTCGCCGGTCGCTCCCTGTGGGGCGTCGGGACCCGACTCTGACATCGACAACCTCCTGAGGGGCGGATGGTGTTGGAAAGACCCTTACACCCGACTGAGTGTGCGTACGCGTTTTCCTGATACATCGGGCCTTCCGAACTTTTTCGTCCGGAGACGTATCAAGCCCGGACGGGACGACTCTGGGTGGTCAGGGGGAACGGTCACCGGGCTGCAACGGGGCGCTGCGGAGGGGCAGCAGGCCCGGTGACCTGCACAGGGGTTCGGGACTTCCAGGGGGCGGTCCCGTCCGTGGGGCGCCGGGCCTGGCAGCACCGGCGCCCCCTCCCCTGCCCTCGCGCGCAGGGCGCACCTCGGACGGGCAGGGCCCGCGTATGCCGTCGCCGCGCGTCGCGCTCGCGCGCTCACTCCCTGCGGCGCATACTTCTCGAACGTGCGCGGACGTCGGTACCGCGCGACGTGAGCTCAGGGGAGTCAGGGTGCAGGGCATGGCAGGCGTTCGGAACAGTCACGATCGACGGGGCGGGATCGCCTCTGCTGCAGCGGTGGTCGTGCTCGGCCTGACGTTGACGGCGTGCAGCGGCACGACACCGCAGACGACGTCAGCCGTCGAGTCGCCCACGGTCACGGCCACGGCGACGGGCACCGTCCAGCCCGGCCCCACCGAGCCGATCCCGACGGTGACGGCCGACCCGCTCACCCCGACGAAGCCCACCCCGCGCCCGTCGGCCACGCTCAGCGCGACACCGGCTCCGACGCCGACGACACCGGCTCCGACGCCGACCGACCCGGGGAGCGTCGCGGGGGCGTGCGAGCGCACGCTGCCGGCATACCCCGTGCTCGAGCCCGGCGCGAAGGCAACCGCGGTGCGGTCGCTCCAGTGCTTCCTCAACGACGCCGACTACGGCCCGGTCGCGGTCGACGGCGTCTACGGCGCCCAGACCCGCGCGGCCGTGACGAAGGTCGAGTCGACCTTCGAGGGGCCGGCGCCCAAGCCGGGCCGCATCGACGCCGGCATGTGGGTGCTGCTCATCTCGCGCGCCCTCGGTGACGGCACGCTCAAGGTCGGCTCGAAAGGCCCCGACGTCGTGACGCTCCAGCGGGCGCTGCGGGCCGCGGGCGGCACGATCACCGTCGACGGGGACTTCGGCTCGGAGACGAAGAAGGTCGTCAAGCGCTTCCAGCAGGCCAACCGCATCGGGGACGACGGCGTCGTCGGCGACGAGACGCTCTTCCTGCTCAGGATGGGCGCGACGATCGGCTGAGGCCGAGTCGGCCGGACCGCCCGAGGAGGGCCGGTCAGGCGCGCAGGTCGTCGAGCCAGGTCCTCGCGCGATCGAAGTCGTCGTCGGACGTGCCGGGCCGTGCGTCAGGGCGACCCCCGTCGGCCCGCGGGTAGGACCCGAGAAACCGCACCTCGGCACACACCCGCCGCAGGCCCATGAGGGTCTCGCCGACGCGCGCGTCGAGGAGGTGGCCCTCGAAGTCGATGGAGAAGCAGTAGGACCCCATGGCCTCGCCCGTGGGCCGCGACTCGAGGCGGGTCATGTTGACGCCGCGGACGGCGAACTGCTCGAGCAGCTCGAGCAGGCCACCCGCGTGGTCGTCGCGCTGGAAGAGCACGACCGTCGTCTTGTCGGCGCCGGTCGGCTCGGGCAGCGTGCCGGGTCGCGCGACGAGGACGAAGCGCGTCACGGCCGACGCGTTGTCGCCGATGTCCTCGGCGAGGATCTCGAGCCCCTCGTTGCGGGCCGCGGCGGGCGCGCAGACGCCGGCGTCGAACATGACGTCGCCCGGCTGCCCGAGCGCGGCGGCGCTCGCGGCCGTCGACAGGGTCGGGACGTACTCCGCCTCGGGAAGGTGCTGCCCCATCCAGCCGCGCACCTGGGCCCAGGCGTGCGAGTGGGTGCCGACCGTGCGGACCGTGTCGAGCGGCACACCCGGCCGGGCGCAGAGGACGAACGTGATCGGGACGAGCACCTCGCCGATGACGACGAGCGGCTCGCCCGTCGCGAGCGAGTCGAGGGTCGCGGAGACGCCGCCCTCGACGGAGTTCTCGATGGGCACCATCGCGGCGTCGATGTCGCCCGTCCGCAGCGCCGAGAGCGCGGCGTCGACCGAGCCGAACGGCAGGTGGTCGCGGCCCTCGGCGGCGTCCCAGGCGTCGAGCGCCATCTGGGTGAAGGTGCCACGCGGCCCGAGGTAGCCGAAGCGGTGCAGCTGGTCTGGGGTGCGGGGCGGCGTCACGACGCGTCCTTCGTCCGGTCGGGCAGGCGGGTCGCCGAGGCCAGCGCCTGCTGCTCCTCGGGGGTCAGGGTGATGCTCGACTTCCCGCCGACGATGCCCTTGGCGTAGGTCCGGGACTCGCCGCGGGCGTGGATCGAGCTGATGACGATGCCGTCCCCGAGGTCGTCGACGATCGCGGCCGAGAAGGACAGCCGCCCGCCCATGTCACCGAAGGCGTCGTAGCGCACGACGGCGACGTTGCGCAGGCTCTGGCGCACGTCGTCCTCGGCGCTCGCCACGTGCTCGCGCAGGCGGGTCAGCTCGGCCGTGAGCCGGTCGATGCGGTGGTTCTGGGTGGCGGCCACGCGCGCGATGTCGGTCTGGCCGCCGTCGTCCAGGGCGGCGAAGTCGCGCCGGACCCGGGAGAGCTGCAGCTGGGCCCTGACGGCGAGTGCGAGGGCGAGCAGCGCGACGACGACGGCGGCGATGGCCAGGGTCGTCAGCGTCGGGGCGTCCACGATCGGCAAGGGTAGCCGCGCCGGTGGCCCGTAGCCTTCCGATTCCAGCCCGTGACCTCGCCCTCCACGGACAGGCTCGGTTTGTAGTCTGTCCCCCGTGATCCGCCGCCACCCCGTCAAGACGCTCGTCGTCCTGCTCCTGGTGATGGTGGCTGCGCTCACGCTCGCGTACGTCAAGCGCACCACCGTCCCCGTGCCGCCCACCTCGCAGCCGAAACCGGGCGAGTCGCTCGTCGTCGTGGGGCTCGGCGGCCTCTCGTGGGACGACGTCTCGGCCGAGGACACGCCCATCCTCTGGGGCCTGCTCCGTGACGGCTCGGCCGCGTCGGTGTCGGTCAAGAGCCTGCGGCTGACGACGTGCCCGACCGACGGCTGGGCCACCGTCTCGGCCGGCGAGGCGGCCGGGCCGGACACGACGGAGTCCCGCCCCCAGTGCACGCCGCTGCCGTCCGTCGCGGGTGACGCGACGACCGGCTACCGCGTCATCGGCTTCGACGCACTTGCGGCGGCGTCGCGCGAGGCGGAGTTCCGGGCACAGCTCGGCCTGCTCGGCGACAGCTTCGCGGCCGCCAAGACGTGCATCCAGGCCGTCGGCCCGGGCGCCGGCCTCGCCGCCGCGACGGGGGACGGCAAGGTCGCGAAGTACTCCCCCTTCCAGGCGACGACCCTCGTGTCCGACCTGGCGCAGTGCCCGGTCAGCATCGTCGACGTCGGCGGCATCAGCTCGACCGACCCCAACCCGACGCGGCACCTCGAGCAGATCAACGGCATCGAGCGCCGGATCGAGCTCGTCATGGACGCCATGCCCAACGGCGCCGACCTCGTGGTCGCCGGCCTGGCCGACCGTGACCAGCAGGAGCGTCTGCGGCTGCTCACGGCGAGCGGCCCGCACTACGCCCCGGGCCTGCTCGCGTCGGCCTCGACGCGCATGGTCGGGATCGCGCAGCTCTCGGACATCACGGCCACGATCCTCCAGCGCGGCGGTGTGGAGCCGCAGGCCGCCATCGGCGGCCGGGCGCTCAGCGTCGTGCCGTCGGCCAACAACAGCGAGTCGACGGCCGCGGCCAAGCTGACGGTGCTCACCGACATCGACACCAAGGCCGACGCGATGCACGACGTCGTCGCGCCGTTCCTGCTCATCTGGCTCGTGGGCACGGCCCTGGCGATGGGCGTGCTGTGGCTCGTGATGCGCCGGGCCCGACCGTGGAACCGCCGTTTCACGCGGGCGCGCGTCCTGCGCCTCGTGCGCCTCGTCGGCCTCGTCTCCGCGGCGATGCCCGCCGCGACCTTCCTGGCCAACCTCGTCCCGTGGTGGCGCTGGTCGACGAACACCGTCGTGCTCGTGGCGGTGCTCCTCGTCCTCGTCCTCGCGATCAGCTCCGTGCTGACCCTCGCGTGCCTCCAGGGCCCGTGGAGCAGCTCGGCCCTCGGCCCGCTGGCTGCGATGTCGGCCATCACGGCGGGCGTCATCGGCATCGACCTGCTGACGGGCTCACACCTGCAGATCTCGTCGATCTTCGGGCTCCAGCCGCTCGTCGGAGGCCGCTTCTACGGCATGGGCAACGTCGCCTTCGCGTTGTATGCCGCCGCCGTCCTGCTGCTGTGCGCCGCCATTGCGCACGCGCTCGTGAGGCGGGACTCCCCGCGGCTCGCCGTCTTCGCGGTCGTCGTCATCGGGGGCGTGGCGCTGGCCGTCGACGTGCTCCCCGCCTGGGGTGCCGACTTCGGTGGGCCGATCGCGCTCGTGCCGGCCCTCGGCTTCCTCCTCATGGGCGTCATGGGCTGGCGCACGTCGGTGCGCAACGTGTCGATCGTCCTGCTCGTCGCGGGCCTCGTCGTCGGGCTCGTCTGCTACCTCGACTGGCGCCGGCCGGAGTCCGAGCGCTCGCACCCGGGGCGCTTCCTCCAGACCGTCATCGACGGCGGTGCCTGGGACGTCATGTCGCGCAAGCTGTGGGCCAACGTCTCCCTCGCCGTGCACCTGCCGGTGCTGCTCCTCGTCGTCGTCGCACTCATGGTGGTCGTCGTCATGATCGTGCTGCGCCCCGGCATCCTCGGCACCGAGCCGCTCCGCCGCCTGCTCGAGGAGGCCCCGCTCATGCGACGCGGCCTGCTCTCGGTCATCGTCATGGCCGTCATCGGCTTCCTCACCAACGACTCGGGCGCCGCGATCCCACCCGTCGCGGCGATCTTCACCGTGCCGCTCGTCGTGTCGGCGGTCATGCACTTCCTGTCCATCGAGGCGCGGAACGCCCCCGTGCGCCGGCGCCGCGACCGCCACCACATCTGAGGGCAGCCTTCGTTCGAGGTATGCCGCCGCGTCCGACCGCGACCTATCACCTCGACCCGTGGCACGTCCCGCCCGATCGGGGTGCCGCCGCGCTCCACCGCGACGTATCACCTCAACCCGTGGGGCACCGGATGCGGGCGCCGGCCGTCAGCCGGGGCCGAGGCGGCGACGCAGCCGGCGGACGCCGAGGGCGAGCGCGACGTCGCGGTACTGACCGGCCCGGTGCACCTGCGCGCGCCAGTCGGTGCCGGTGACCCGGTGCTGGAGGTCGCACGGCACCTCGAGGATGGTCAGGCCGGCGTCGAGCACGTCGACGGTCATGCCCACCTCGACGCCCCACCCGCGGGCGAAGGGCGTGGCCGCGGCGATCGCCGCCGGCGAGAGGCAGCGCATGCCCGACAGCGGTTGCTTCGGCGCCCAGCCGGTGAGCTCCTCGATGCCGCGCCGGGCCAGGCCGACGACGAGGCCGTGCCCGCCCGCGCTGCCCTTCTGCTCGGGCAGGGTGGCGATCGTGAGGTCGGCCTCGCCGCGGGCGACCGGTCCGACGAGGGCACCGACGGCCTGGGCCGACGCCTCGAGGTCGGCGTCGACGAAGAGGACCGAGGTGCCGGCGTCGAGGCGCCCGACTCGGCGCAGCCCGGACACGCGGCCGAGGCCGCTCATCATCGCGTCGGCCTTGCCGTGGTTGCGCACGTGGCGCACGACCTCGGCCCCCTCGCGGGCGGCGATCACGGCGGTGCCGTCGGTCGACCCGTCATCGACGACGACGACCGCTGACACGCCGGGAATCGTGCGCACGCCCCGGATGGTCTCGGCGATCCGGGCCGACTCGTCCTTGGCCGGGATGACGACGGCGACGGACAGCGGTGGGGTCGTCATCGTCGCGCGTCTCCTCAGCGCAGGGTGACCTGGCGGTTGGTCAGCCCGGCCTTGGCGCCGCGCTCGGCCGCGGTGAGCGGCTCGGTCGAGGCGGCCGCGGCGTCGATCTTCGTCTTCATGGCCGCGACGGCGTCCTCGAAGTCGGCGGCGGCTGAACCGGGGTCGACCTCCCACACCGGGATGAGCAGTCCGCTCGAGCGGAAGCAGCCGAGCAGTCGGCCGTCCTCGCCGAGGTGGCTCTCGCCGGCGGCGTGGAGGCGGGCCAGGGCACCGGTCGCGGTGTCCTCGTCGAACGGCAGCACCCAACGCACGTAGGTGCGCTCGCCGATGCGGCACCAGAAGGCGGACGGTGCGGCGTCGAGCTTGACGGTCGGGATGGCCGACTCGTTGGCGCGGTCGAGCGACTCCTTGCCGTCGGCGTCGAGGTCGGCGTCGGCGACCCAGAAGTCGAAGCCCTCGTGCAGCTCCATCTCGAAGGTCGCCTCGGTGTCGAGGATGTCCTGCAGGCGCGGGGTGTCGGCCATCGAGACCGGCAGCGTCGTCACGGGCGAGCCGGCCTCGGCGACGGACGCGAGCGCGATCGCCTGGGCGATGTCGCGGCTCGTGTCGCCGCTCGCGTTGCCGGACTGGATGCCGACGAGCACCTCGCCGTTCTCGCGGTGCAGGCCCGGCCAGGCCAGGGGAAGCACGGTCGCGATCGTCACCTCGTCGGGCGCGTCCTCAGGCGCCTGGCCCTTCGCGAAGCGCACCGTGGCGGTCGCGGCCGGGACGATCTCGCGCATCGCGACCCAGTCGGTCTCGTTGGGCAGGCCCTCGAAGGGGCGCGCCACGAACGGGGCCGGAAGCGGACGTGCGGAACGGTCTGCGCGCTCGCTGCGCGGTCGACGTGATGCCTTACCCATGCGCGCCACCCTAGTGGCCGGGGCGGGGTCAGCCGAACGCGGTCGCGAGCGGGGCGAGGGCCAGCACGTCGTCGGGCCCGTCGAGCCCGACCGGTGCGACGAACGCGGTGGTGACCCCGAGGTCGGCGAGGCCCGCGAGACGGGTCGCGTGCTCCGCCGCCGTGCCGGCGTGGTGCCGCGCAGCGAAGGTCGCTGCGGCCGTGCGACCCCGGTGTCGCTCGACACGGCCCCAGACGTCGTCGCGGTCCCGGCCGACGAGCGGCAGGTCGAGCACCGTCGCGTGGACCGATGCCGGGTCCCGACCGGCCTGCCCCACGAGCGCGAGGTAGCGCACCACCTTGGCGAGACCGACCTCGTCGGAGGGCACGTTGCAGCCGTCGCCGAGCCGGGCCGCGATGCGCAGCGTCCGATCGCCGCCGCCGCCCACGATGACGGGGATCTCGCCGACCGGCCTGGGGTACGACGTCGTCTCGGGCAGCGAGACCCGCTGTCCGGCATACGGTTTGGTGCCGGGTGCCCAGAGGGCCTTCATCGTCTCGATCCCCAGTTCCAGCGCGTCGAGTCGCGCTCGCGCAGAAGGGAACCCGAGGCCGTATGCCGCGTGCTCGCGCTCCCACCAACCCGCACCGACACCGACGAACGCCCTCCCACCCGTCAGCGCGGACAGCGTCGCCACGGCCTTGGCCGTGATGCCCGGGGCCCTGAAGGTGACGGGCGTGACGAGGGTGCCGAGCTGGAGTCGGGTCGTCGAGGCGGCGAGGGCGCCGAGGGTCACCCACGGCTCCGGGATCGGGTCCCACGCGCGGCCGACCTGAGGGATCTGGATGAGGTGGTCCATGAGGGCGAGGCCGGCGAGCCCGGCCTCCTCGGCCGCGGCGGCCATGTCGCGCAGCCAGACGAGCAGGTCACCCTCGGCCGGGAAGCGCGAGAGCTGGAGCACGACCCCGTGCAGGCCCGGCGGTGCCCCGGCCGAGGCTGGAGGACGGGCAGGCCCGAGCGCGGGCCCGTCGGTGGACGACTGGTCCACGGCGACCCGCACGACCTGCCAGCCCTCGGCATCGAGCACGTCGACCGTGGCTGCGACCGACGCGAGCTGGCTCGTGAGGACGCGGGCCGGGACCGGGCGGTCGCGGGCCGCGTTGCGCGCACGGCATACGCCCGCAGGGGTGTCGAGGACGACCGCGACGGCCGGGAGTCCCACGGCCCGAGCGGCGTCCCGCCACGCGCGGCGCCGGGTGGCATCGGTGCCGAGCGTGTCGACGACGGTCGTCAGTCGGCGACCGAGGCGGGCGGCGACGACCTGCTCGAGCAGCGCGAAGGCATCGGTCGAGGCGTCGAGGTCGTGCTCACCGCTGCCGACGACGGCGCGCAGCGCGTCGGACGAGACGACCTCGGCGTCGCGGTAGCGCGAGGCCGCCCACGTCGACTTGCCCGAGCCGGAGGCGCCGACGAGGACGACGAGCGCCGGGTCGGGAAGGGACACGACGCGGGTTGCCCGAGGCTCAGTGCGAACGGCGGCGCGAGGGACCGCCGAGCGAGGCCCAGACGGTGCGGCCGTGGGGCTCCTCGATGACCCCCCACTCGTGGGCGAGGGAGCGGACGATGCGCAGACCGCGGCCGCCCGGGGCCCACATCGTCGGGGGCGCGGGGCGGGGCGCGGTCGGACCGCCGCCGTCGGAGACCTCGACCTCGACGACGTTGTTCTTGACCTTCCAGTGGATGCGGATCGCACCGTCGGAGAGGGGTTTTGCGTGGCGGATGGCGTTGGCGACGAGCTCGCTGACGACGATCTCGGCCTCGTCGATGACCTGCGGCGAGACCTCACGGGCCAGGAGGTCCTCGACGAGCTCCTTGCGGATCCGAGGAGCCGCGGACGGCGCCCACTGGATGCGGACGGTGCGCTTCTCGCCCAGCGGAACGGCCGGGACGTTGCTCATGGATCTCCTCGCGATCGCGTTGGCTCGTCGGGCGTCCACATCGGTGTGGGACGCCGAGCCGCTCCCCTGTGTGCTCGCCACGTCAAGTCCTCCTCACGGGCGATTCGCATGCCCCCGTCGTTGAACGCTAACGAAACCTGCGCCGTACCTCAATGAAGTGCGAGTTTTTCCCGTGGCGCTGACCTGCCGATTCGTCCGTATCCAGACATCTAGCGAATGTCGTAGAGGGCTGGATACGGCGGAAGCCGCGGACTCGCACCGGGGGGCTCTCGCACCCGCCCCGCCCTTACCCACTCGCGGAGGTCTTGGACAGGTGCTTGCATCACGAACAGTCGCGATATATCGTCGACCTATCGCGACTGTTCGTGAGTCGCGTTCGTAGAAGGAGAACCACCATGCACGGACACCACCACCACCGACGCGAGTCCGGCTGGGACGGCAACTGGGGCGGCGGCTGGGGAGGCCAGGGCAACGGCCCCGGCTTCGGACCCGGTCGTGGCCCCTGGGGCGGTCCCGGAGGACCCGGCCCCGGCGGCCGTGGCCGCCCCGGCCCGCCCCCATGGGTCGCCGACCTCGTCCGCCACTTCGGCGGACCCGGCTTCGGCCCTGAGTTCGGCGGACGCCGCGGACCCCGCGCCCGACGCGGCGACGTACGCGCCGCCATCCTCGACGTCCTCGCGGGCGACGAGATGAACGGCTACCAGCTCATCCAGCAGATCTCCGAGCGCACGAACGGTGCGTGGAAGCCGAGCCCCGGCTCGGTCTACCCGACCGTCCAACAGCTCGAGGACGAAGGCCTCGTCGAGGGCCGCGACGTCGAGGGCCGGCGACTGCTGCGCCTCACCGACGCGGGTCGCGCCTACGTCGAGGAGAACGCCGAGGAGATGGCCGCCACCTGGCGGCCCTTCGAGGAGTCGACCGAGGAGGAGGCGCCCCGCCCCTCCGGCGGTGCCAACGACCTCATGCCACTCGTCGGCCAGGTCATGGGCGGGATGTGGCAGGTCGTCACGACCGGCACCTCCCAACAGCGCGCGGAGGCGGCGGAGATCCTCACGGAGACCCGACGCAAGCTCTACCGCCTGCTCGCCGACGGCGACCCGGAGTAGGCCGGACAACCACCGGCCCCACCTGTACCCCGCGCGCGCTCAGTCGCGCTCGGGGTGCAGCACGAAGAAGCCGAGGTCGCGCCCACCGGCACGTTCCTCGTAGGCCGTGTAGCCGCGGTAGTACTCGAGCGCCGCCTCGCGCACGCGCTCCTTGTCGGGCCCCTGGACCTGCTCGGCCCTGACCCGGTGCACGACGCCGTCGACCTCGAGCGAGGCCTGCGGGTGCGCGCGGAGGTTGAAGTACCACGCCGGCGGCGTCGCCGAGCCGTAGCGGGAGGCGATGACGCCCCACCCGTCCTCGAGCGGCGCCAGCATGAGCGGCACGGTGCGGGGCTGCCCGGACCGTGCACCCGTCGTCGTCAGCATCCCGACGGGGACGGCGGCGAGCCACTGGCTCGGCAGGGTCCGGCCGGGCGCGAGCCGGTGGGCCAGCAGGTCGAGCCGGTGGAGCGCGCGCTTCGAGACCCACGCACCCGGCCGGGAGGCGACGACGGACCGCAGGGCGCGCTGGACCGGGTTGGCGTCGTCGACCGGGCGCAGCTGCATGTGTGCAGCGTAGGACCGTCGGGTGGCGTTGCGGGGTCGTCCGGCAGGATGGTCAGGTGCCCACGCCCGCCGCTCCCTCCGGCCTCCTCGTCGCCGGGACGTCGTCCGACGCCGGCAAGTCCGTCATCGTCGCGGGACTGTGCCGCGCGCTCGTGCGCCGTGGCGTGCGGGTCGCCCCGTTCAAGGCGCAGAACATGTCGAACAACTCGATGGTCTGCCTCGACGGCGGCGAGATCGGCCGGGCGCAGTGGCTCCAGGCCGTCGCCGCCCGCGTCGAGCCGACCACGGCGATGAACCCCGTGCTGCTCAAGCCGGGCACCGACCGCCGGTCGTTCATCGTCGTGCGGGGCGAACCGGCCGGGACGCTCGAGGCGGGCCAGTATGCCGCCGGGCGCGCTCACCTGGCCGACGCCGCGTTCGCGGCCTACCGCGAGCTCGCGGACGCGTACGAGCTCGTCGTGTGCGAGGGCGCCGGCTCCCCCGCCGAGATCAACCTCCGCTCGGGCGACTACGTCAACATGGGACTGGCCCGCGAGTTCGGCCTGCCGGTCCTCGTCGTCGGTGACATCGACCGCGGCGGCATCCTCGCCTCGCTCTACGGCACGTGGGCGCTCCTCGACGAGGACGACCGGGCACTGCTCAAGTCCTTCGTCATCAACAAGTTCCGCGGCGACGTGTCGGTGCTCGAGCCGGGGCTGGACGCCATCACGGACCGCACCGGCGTGCCGTTCCACGGCGTCATCCCGTGGCTGCTCGACGTGTGGCTCGACAGCGAGGACACCCTCGAGGTGGGTCACTGGCGGGCCTCGACCGCCCTGTCCGCGACCTCTCGCGACCGGCTCAAGGTGGCGGTCCTCAGGCTCCCCCGCATCTCGAACGCCACCGACGTCGACGCCCTCGCCGCCGAGCCCGGCGTCGACGTCCTCGTGACGATCGACCCGGCCGTCGCCGAGGCCGCGGACCTGCTCCTCCTGCCCGGGTCCCGTTCGACGGCAAGCGATCTCGAGTGGCTGCGCGAACGGGGACTCGCCGAGGTCGTCGACCGCCGCGTCGCGGCCGGACGTCCGGTGCTCGGCGTGTGCGGCGGCTACCAGATGCTCGGGCACGAGATCGAGGACGACGTCGAGGGCCGCGTCGGAGTCGTGCCCGGCCTCGGGCACCTGCCCGTGCGGGTCGAGTTCGGCGAGTCGAAGGTGCTCGCGCGGCCCGAGGGGTCGTGGGGCCAGCACGCCGTGGACACCGCCTACGAGATCCACCACGGCATCGCGCGACGGCTGACCGACGGTCACCCTGCGGCCGTGGAATCGCCTGCAGCGCAAGGCTTCCTCGACGGCTGGAGCGTCGGCCAGGTGTGGGGCACGATGTGGCACGGCGCCTTCGAGAGCGACGACTTCCGTCGAGCCTGGCTCGCACAGGTCGCCCTCGCGGCGGGGTCGCAGTGGCGGCCGCACGCCGACGCCCCGGGCTTCGCGGCGCGGCGCGAGCGGATGCTCGACACCCTCGCCGACGCCCTCGAGGCGCACGTCGACATCGACGCACTCCTCTCCTTCACCCGGGTGGGAGCCACGCCATGATCGAGCGCATCCGTGTCATCGGGATCGGCATGGGCGACCCGGGCCACGTGACCGGCGAGGCGGCCCGCGCCCTGGCCACCGTCGACGTCTACCTCGTCGCCGACAAGGGCGAGGCGAAATCCGACCTCGTCGCCGCCCGGCAGGCCGTGTGCGACGCCCTCATCCCCGCCGAGCACGCCTACCGCGTCGTGGAGGTCACCGACCCGCGACGGGGGCCGGACGCCGAACGCGACGAGACGGCATACGACCGCGGGGTGCGCGACTGGCACGCGGCCCGCGTGGACGCGTACGCCGACGTCATCGACGGGCTCGACGACGGCGAGACCACCGTCGGCTTCCTCGTGTGGGGCGACCCGGCCTTCTACGACTCGACGATCCGGGTCGTCGACGCGCTCGTCGAGCGCTACGCCGCAACGGGTTTCACCGTCGAGCACGACGTCATTGCCGGGATCAGCGCGCCGCAGCTGCTCGCCGCGCGGCACCGCATCCCGCTCAACCGGATCGGCGCGCCGATCCACATCACGACCGGTCGGCGGCTCCTTGACGAGTACGACCCCTCGCTCGGTGACGTCGTCGTCATGCTCGACGGGCACCTCGCGTGCGCCGAGCTCGCCGGCGCGTTCCCCGACCTCCAGCTCTGGTGGGGCGCCTACCTCGGCACGCCCGACGAGCTGCTCGTGCACGGACGTCTCGCCGACGTCGTCAGCGAGGTGCGGCGCCTGCGCGCCGAGGCGCGCGAGCGCCACGGCTGGGTCATGGACACCTACCTGCTCCGGCCGCAGGCGGACGCGCCGACCGGCCCCCGCCCGAGCCCCTTCCCGCAGACGGAACCGCTGACCGACGGAGTCGTCACGCTGCGGCCGATGACCGCTACCGACTGGGAGACGGTGCGGGACGAGCACAACAACGAGGAGTCGCTGCGCTGGGACTTCGCGGGTCAGCGGCTGACCGACGACGAGGCGCACCGCCGGGCGGCCTCGGCCACGCTCGAGTGGCGCCGCGGGCGGGCGGCGCGATTCGTCGTCGTCGACGCCGCCTCCGGTGAGAGTGCGGGCGTCATCGGCGTCCTGCGGATGGGACCGCCCGGCACCGGGCTCATCGGCTACGGCGTGCTCCCGGCCTTCCGGGGGCGCGGCGTCACGACCCGGGCCCTGCGACTCGTGTCGCGGTGGGCGCTCGAGGAGACAGGACTCGCCCGGCTCGAGCTCGGCCACAAGGTGGGCAACGAGGCCTCGGGCCGGGTGGCCGCCAAGGCGGGCTTCCGGGCCGAGGGCCGGCTCAGCGGCCGTCTGCCCAACCCGGACGGCACCCGCTCCGACGAGATCTACTACTCCCTGACCCGCGAGGCCCTGAGTCCAGAGACCCCGGCCTGAACCCTCAGACCCGGGCGAGGAAGTCGAGGACGCGCTGCTGCACGAGCGCTGCGGCCTCGGGGTCGTAGGCCGTCGTGCTCGCATCGGCGAAGAGGTGCCCACACCCGGCATACGTGAAGAGCTCCCCGTCCTCGGCGGCGGCGACGACGGCGCGAGCCGCGTCGACGTCACCCTCGTCCATGAAGAACTCGTCGGCCTCGCCGCCGTGGATCTGCACGGGGACGCCCGCGGGCCAGTCGGGGGCGAACTCGCCGAGCGGGATGGCCGAGTCGAGCAGGACGGCGCCGCGGGCGCCCGGTCGGGTCTGGGCGAGCCGCTGCGCCGCCATGACGCCGAGCGAGAAACCGGCATAGACGAGGTCGTCGGGGAGACCGTCGGCCGCGGCGACCCCCTGCTCCTGGAGGGTGCCGAAGCCGATCGAGCGGGCCTTGGCCATCCCCTCGTCCAGGGTGGCGAAGCTCTCCCCGCCGTAGAGGTCCGGCGTGTGGACGGTGTGGCCCGCGGCGCGCAGGGCGTCGGCGAAGGCGAGGAAGCCCTGGGTCTGGCCCTGGGCGTGGTGGAGGAGGAGGACGTCGGCCATGCTTGCTCCTGTGCTCGATGGTTTCCCTGCTGTTGATCCAACAATCTAGACTGATCCAACAATGTCGATCAATAGCCCGCAGCTTCCCGACTACGAGCTCCCCGACGCGGTGGAGCTGACGACGCCTGCCCAGCTGCGGGCCATCGCCGACCCGCTCCGCTCGTCCCTCCTCGACCTCGTGCTCGAGCGGGCGGCCACCGTGGCCGAGCTGGCCGCCGCCGTCGGCCGGCCCAGGAGCACCGTCGCCCACCACGTCGGCGTGCTCGTCGACGCCGGCATGCTGCGGGTCGTCCGGACCCGCCGGGTGCGCGCCATCGACGAGCGCTTCTACGGCCGCACCGGCCGAACCATCACCATCGGCGTCTCCCGCCACCCCGGGGACCCGACGGTCCCCGTGTGCGTCAACGGGCTCTCGGTCGCCGCGGCCGAGTCGGTCCCGGCCCACGAGGACGACACGCTCTACTCGACGCTCCGGCACGTCCGGATTCCCAGGGAGAGCGCGTCGGAGTTCTGGCGCCGCGTCGAGGGGCTCGTGCGCGAGTTCACCGCCCTGCCGCGCTCGGGCGACACCGTCTACGGCCTCGCCGTCGGCCTCTACCCCACCGACCAGCCCGTCCTACCCGAGGCCGAGCCCGCCGACGAGCAGGCACCATGAACGCCGACCCAGCCCCCCTTCGCGTCAGCGCCGTCTCGCTCGACTGCGCCGACCACGCCGCGCTCGCGACCTTCTACGCGGAGCTCTTCGACGGCACGGTGCTCTGGTCGCACGACCACGCGTCGGCTGTCGACGTGGGCGGCCTGGTCCTCGTGGCGCAGGGGGTCGAGGACCATCGCGAGCCGACGTGGCCCGACCACTCGATCGTGCACCTCGACGTCACGGTCGACGCCGACGACCTCGACGCCCAGACCGAGCGCGCCCGCGGACTGGGCGCGCGCCTCGCGGACCCGCAGCCCGACGCCCGCTGGCGCGTGCTGCTCGATCCGGCCGGCCATCCCTTCTGCCTGACGCCCTTCGCTCCCTGACAAAACGTCCAGATGCGGCCACGTCCCGACATACGCTCTGGATGTCAGGACCCTGACGAGGCTGAGGAGGAGCTCGATCATGAACCAAGGACCTTCGGCTCCTCCCGGCTGGTACCCGGCCGGTGAGGGCGAGCGCTACTGGGACGGGCGCGCGTGGACAGCGCACACCCGGCCCCCGATGGCCCCACCGGCGGCCGCGACCGACGCCCACGGGCTGCCGCACCGTGTGGCGGACACGCCCTGGGGACAGGCCGGCTGGCCGCCGCCGACGCCCTCCCCCGGCCCTCCCGGGATGGTCGGCACCCCGGTCTACTACGCCCAGGTGGCACCGAAGAGCCCGGCGCTCTCCGTGCTCGCGTCGTTCTTCCTGCCCGGCCTCGGCAGCATGATCAACGGCGACGTGGCCAAGGGCGTCGGGATCCTCATCGGCTACCTTCTCAGCTGCGTGCTCGTCATCGTCCTCATCGGGATCGTCGGCGTCTTCGGCTTCTGGGTGTGGGGCATGGTCGACGCGGCTGCGGGCGCGAGGCGCTGGAACGCACGCCACGGGATCCTCAGCTAGTTCCGGTCGATCCGGTCTCGGAGCGAAGGGATCGGAGGAGACTCGGGGGATGGCGCGACGAAATCTCAAGTGCCTCATCCTCGGCCACCGCTACACGCGCATGAAGCTGAGGGGTCGCACGATCCTGACCTGCAAGCGGTGCGGCGACGTCGACGTCGTCGAGCACGACATGCGCGGCCTCCAGTTCTGAGCCGCCGGCGCCGCCCCGCCAGGGCTTCAGCCCACCGCCTCAACCCAAGCGAAGGGCACGGTGAGCACGCCCTCCTCCAGACGCACCTTGTAGTTGCTCCGGCCTCTGCGCAGGATCGGTCCGACGAGACCACCGTACGGGCCGGGTGCCGTCACGCGGACGACCTGCCCCGGCGGGAGGCTTCCCGGTGCCTGATGCGGGACATCGGCCAGAAGTGCGGTGAGCTCGGCGACGTAGTTCGGGTGCATGGTCCCCGCCTGCCCGTGGAAGGTCGACTCGAACACACGAACACGCGGCGGCCCCGAGCAGCGGCCACACCAGCCGACGCGGGTCGGCCGTCGATGACGAGTCAGCGTATGGCCCGCTGGGCACGTGGCACGCCAGGCACCTTCGACGGTGGGCGCTTCTGCGGACGAGCACCGTTGGCCGGAGCAGCCGAGCTCGCGCGCCTTCGCACGGTCGAACACCAGGATCCAGTCATCCAAGCTGTGCTGTTCCATGAGTTCACGTCCCATGGCACGTGCCGACCTCACGTCCTTCCGCGCTCCCAGCGTGTCGCCACTACGTCGTGCTGCACCGGTCGGGAAGCCAGCGCTTTGAAGTCCCGACCGAACCGTAGATGGTTCGGCCGACAGAGCGGTGGGGGCCTTCACTGGTGATCATGCGGGTGATCGCGCGGCTGTTGTCGCCCACTCACACCACCTGCGCGGTGAGGCGCACGATCTCGCTCGGGACGAGGACCGACCGGACCTCGTGGCACATGGCGTCAGTCCTCGAGGTCGCCCTCGACGTCGAGGTAGACCTGCTGGAGGTCCGCCATCAGCTGGGGGTCCGGCTCCTCCCAGAGGCCGCGGTCGACGGCCTCGTGGAGCCGCTCGATCATGCCGTGTAGCGCCCACGGGTTGGCGTGCTGGAGGAAGTCGCGGTTCTCCTTGTCGAGCACGTAGGTCTGGGCGAGCTGCTCGTACATCCAGTCCGTCACGACCCCGGCCGTCGCGTCGAAGCCGTAGAGGTAGTCGACGGTCGCCGCGAGCTCGAAGGCGCCCTTGTAGCCGTGCCGCCGCATCGCCGCGATCCAGCGCGGGTTGACGACGCGCGCCCGGAAGACGCGCGCCGTCTCCTCCGTGAGGCTGCGCGTGCGCACCGCGTCCGGCGTCGTGGAGTCGCCGACGTACGCCTTGGGCTCGCGACCGGTGAGCGCGCGGACCGTCGCGACCATGCCGCCGTGGTACTGGAAGTAGTCGTCGCTGTCGGCGATGTCGTGCTCGCGCGTGTCGATGTTCTTGGCGGCGACGTCCATCCGCGCGTAGGTGCGCTCCATGTCGGCCCGAGCAGGTATGCCGTCCAGCTCGCGCCCGTACGCGAAGCCGCCCCACGTCGCGTAGACCTCCGCGAGGTCGCCGTCCGAGCGCCAGTTGCCCGACTCGATGAGCGGGAGGATGCCGGCGCCGTAGGAGCCGGGCTTGCTGCCGAAGATCCGGGTCGTGGCGCGGCGGGCGTCACCGTGCTCGGCGAGGTCGCCGGCGACGTGGGCCCGGAGGTAGTTGTCGTCGGGGGACTCGTCGAGGTCGGCCACGAGCTGCACGGCGTCGTCGAGCATGGCGATGACGTGCGGGAAGGCGTCGCGGAAGAAGCCGGAGATGCGGACCGTGACGTCGATGCGCGGCCGGCCGAGCTCGGCGAGCGGGGTGGCGTCGAGCCCGACGACCCGGCGCGACATCTCGTCCCAGCGGGGGCGCACGCCGAGGAGCGCCAGCACCTCGGCGATGTCGTCGCCCGACGTGCGCATCGCCGACGTGCCCCACACCGAGAGACCGACCGACCGGGGCCACTCGCCGGTGTCGGCCCGGTGCCGGGCGAGCAGGTCGTCGGCGAGGCGCTGCCCGGTCTCCCAGGCGAGTCGGCTCGGGATCGCCTTCGGGTCGACGGAGTAGAAGTTGCGGCCGGTCGGCAGCACGTTGACGAGGCCGCGCAGAGGCGACCCCGACGGCCCGGCCGGGACGTAGCCGCCGTCGAGCGCATGGAGCACCGCGTCGATCTCGCCCGTCGTCGCCCGCAACCGCGGGACGACCTCGCGGCACGCGAAGGCCAGCGAACGGCATACGCCATCGGTGTCGACCTGCGGGTCGGCGCCCAGCCGGTCGCGCACGATGCCGGGCACTGCGGCCTCGTCCCAGTCGGCCTCGGCGAGAGCGACGACGAGTGCGCTCGCCTGCTCCTCGGCGTCGTCGACGGACGAGCGCTCGGAGTGCCCCTCACTCACCCCGAGCGCCGTCCGAAGTCCCGGCACGGCGCCCACGGCACCGGCGAAGACCTGGTTGGCCCGCAGGATCGCGAGCACGAGGTTGGCGAGGCCCTCCCCCGTGGGGGCCTCGCCAAGAACATGGAGTCCGTCCCTGATCTGGACGTCCTTGACCTCGCAGAGCCAGCCGTCGACGTGCATGACGAACTCGTCGAAGGCATCGTCGTCGGGCCGGTCCTCGAGTCCCAGGTCGTGGTGCATCTGAGCGGACTGGATGAGCGTCCAGATCTCGGCGCGCAGGGCCGGCGCCTTGGCCGGGTCCATGACGGAGACGTTGCCGTACTCGTCGAGCAGCTGCTCGAGTCGGGCGATGTCGCCGTAGGACTCGGCGCGGGCCATCGGGGGCACGAGGTGGTCGACGATCGTCGCGTGGGCGCGGCGCTTGGCCTGGCTGCCCTCTCCGGGGTCGTTGACGAGGAAGGGGTAGACGAGCGGGATCGAGCCGATCGTCGCGTCGGGCCCGCACGCCGCGGAGAGCGCGAGGTTCTTGCCGGGCAGCCACTCGAGGTTGCCGTGCTTGCCCATGTGGACGACGGCGTGGGCGCCGAACTCCCTTGCGAGCCAGTCGTAGACGGCGAGGTAGTGGTGCGTCGGCGGGAGGTCTGGGTCGTGGTAGATCGCGATGGGGTTCTCGCCGAAGCCGCGCGACGGCTGGACGAGGACGACGACGTTGCCGGCCCGGATGCTCGCCGCGACGAGCTCGCCCTCGGGGTCCGCGTGGCGGTCGACGAAGACCTGGCCGGGCGCGTCGCCCCAGTGCCTCGTGACGGCGTCGCGCAGCCCCGACGGGAGGGCGTCGAAGTGCTCGCGGTAGCGGGCAGCCGGGATCCGCACCGGCTGGCCGCTCAGCTGCTCCTGCGTCAGCCAGTCCTCGTCCTGGCCACCGGCCTCGATGAGGGCGTGGATGAGCGCGTTGCCCGCGGTCGTGTCGGGCGACTCGCCGTCGACCGGCTCGAGCGGCCCGGTGCCGGGGATCTCGCCCGGCTCGCCGAGGTCGTAGCCGGCGTCGCGCATCGCCCGCAGCAGCCGGATGATCGAGACCGGCGTGTCGAGACCGACGGCGTTGCCGATGCGCGAGTGCTTGGACGGGTAGGCCGACAGGACGACCGCGACCCGCCGCTCGGCCGGCGAGGTGTGGCGCAGGCGGGCGTGGTTGACGGCGAGCGTGGCGAGACGCGCGCAGCGCTCGGGGTCGGGCACGTAGTGCGGCAGGCCGTCGGCGTCGGTCTCCTTGAAGGAGAAGACCCCTCCGATGATGCGGCCGTCGAACTCGGGCACGGCGACCTGCGTCGCGACGTCGAGCGGGCTCATCCCGTCGTCGCTCGCGTCCCACTGGTCGCGGCTCCACGTCAGGCAGAGGCCCTGGATGATCGGGACGTCGAGGGCGGCCAGTGCCTGCACGTCCCACGCCTCGTCGTCCTCGCCGGCGCTCGCCGTGCCCGGCTTCGTGCCGCCCGCTGCGAGCACCGTCGTCACGAGGACGTCGTATGCCGTCAGGTGCTCGAGAAGGTCGGCGGGGGCGTCGCGCAGCGACGAGACGTGGACCGGCACACCGACACCGCCGGCCGCGTCGACGGCGTCGGCGAGGGCGTGGACGTAGGAGGTGTTCTCGGCGGCGAACTGAGCGCGGTAGAAGAGGATCCCGACTCGAGGACGGGGGTGGCCGCCGGCCGCAGGCTGGGGCTCCGGGCGGTCGAGGACGCCCCACGTCGGCAGGGTGACGGGTGGCTCGAAACCCTCCCCCGTCATGAGGAGTGTGTCGCCGAGGAAGGCGTGCAGCTCCCGGAGGTTGGCCGCGCCGCCCTCGGCGAGGTAGCGGTGCGCCCCGGCGACGACGCCGGGCGCGACCGTCGAGAGCTCCATGAGGGCGGCGTGCGGGGTCTGCTCGCCGCCGAGCACGACCATCGGCGTGTCCGTGCTCCGGATCCGGCGGAACCCCTCGCAGAGGTCCTGGGGACCGCCGAGGATGCGGGCCACGACGATGTCGGCAGCCTCGATGGCCTCGGCCATGGACGTGTGACCGGGACGCGAAGGGTTGGCGACCAGGTAGTCGGCACCGCTCCCGCGGGCACACAGCAGGTCGGTGTCAGACGTCGAGAGCAGCGCGATGCGCGTCACTGGAACTCCTCGGCGGGGTGTCCACGCCCCGCGGTCGAAAGGAAAGAGAAGCGCTGCCGGCAGTTCCTGACTCACCGCCTCCCTCACGGGTGGCGACTCACAGTGGCGGGACCGTCCCGGATTCTCACCGGGTTCCTGGATCGACGACGCTGGCCCCACCATAGCCCGTGGGCGACGCGCATTTCCCTGCGGACCGCATCGCGCCCCGGCTACGGTGCGACGGTGAGCGCTCACGGCGATCCACGAGTCACCGCAGTGGAGGAGAACCTCATCGCCCAGTTCCGGCTCCTGGCCGGCACCGAGCACGTCGAGGCCCTCCCGGACGACGATGTCGTCGCGTTCACCCGCGATCTCGCGTTCCCGCTCTTCAACGCGATCTGCGGAGCACGGTTCGCTGCGGGTTCAGAGGCGCGGCGCACCGCCGAGCTCGTCGACGGTTACGTGGCCCGAGGGCTGCCCTTCCTGTGGTGGGCGACCCCGTCGACGATGACGCCCGAGACGGACGCCGTGCTGCGCGACCGGGGCATCGACCCGCGCCCCGAGCCGGGCATGCACGTCCGGCTCGCCGGACCGGTCGACACACGCCTGCGGGCGGGTGTCGACATCTCGCTCAGCCCGGTGACCGAGGAGCTCGTGGCCGTGATGGCCTCCGGTTTCGGCTTCCCCGACTTCGTCGTCGAACCGCTGCGACTGGCCCTGGCCGACTTCGGCCCGGACGTCCTCTTCCACGTCGTCGCACGGGTCGATGGGGAGGCCGTGAGCACCGGGTCGGTCTTCGTCACCGGGCGGACGGCGGGGGTCTACAACATCGCCACGGTCGAGTCGGCCAGGCGACAAGGCCTGGGGTATGCCGTCACCGCCACCCTGATGAACCTCGCGCAACGCCGCGGATGCACCGAAGCAGTCCTCATGGCGTCCGAGATGGGTCGGCCCACGTACGAGCGACTCGGCTTCGTCGAGGTGTGCCAGACCCCCCAGTACATGTGGGTGCCGAGCCCCTGACATCGGACCGGTGCCCGGGACGGCCGTCTTGACCTCGCCGGGCTCGGGCCTAGCATGTGCCGCGTGACCGCCCCGTCGAGCCGAGAGCGCCGGGCAGGCGATGCCTGTCCCGGTGTCAGCCGACCCTTCGTCGCGGTCGACGGCTCGATCGTGCGGCTCCGTCCTGCCGGCCAGCCGGTGCGCATCGAGGCCCTGTCCGCTCTCATGGATGTCATTGCCGGACAGCCGGATCCGGCGATCCAACTGACGTCTCGTGGCGCCCTGCAGCTGCGCGGGCTCCCCGACCCGCTGACGCCGCGGATCCGTGATGCGATCCGGGCGACGGGACTCGTCCCCTCGGCGACCCACGAGCTCGTCCGCAACATCGTCGCCTCGCCGCTCTCCGGCCTCGACGGCACCGGGCACTGTGACCTGCGTCCCGTGACCCGCGCGCTCGACGCCGCGCTCCGCACCGATCCCGACCTCTCCCGCCTCGGCGGCCGCTTCCTCCTCGTCCTCGACGACGGGCGTGGCGACGTCGTGGGCGAGTCCTTCGACCTCGGCCTGTTCGCGACCGGTCCCGGTCGCTGCGTCGTGCTGGCTGGTGGCATCGACCGCGGCTGGGACGTGCCACTGGTGGCCGTCGTGCCTCGGCTCATCGCCCTCGCCCGTGAGTTCGTGCAAGCGGCCGGCGGCGACGAATCCGTCTGGCACGTCAGCGAGCTCGGGGTGCCGCTCGGACCCGAGCCGACGGCCGAGATCGACCTGCCACGTCGGCTTGAGCGTCCGCTCGGCTCCGTCGGCGACCACGCTGTCGTGGCCGTGCCGCTCGGCCTGCTCCGACGCGACCACGTTGCCGCGCTCGCCGGGGTCACGGACCGCGTGCTCGTGACGCCGTGGCGCTCGCTCGTCATCGAGAACGCCGCCGCAGCACTGTCCGAGCTCGAGGCAGCGGGCCTGGTGACCCACGCCGGCTCACCCTGGACCCGGCTGCACGCCTGCACCGGCCTCCCGGGCTGCGCGCGGTCCGCTCTCGACACCCGAGCCCTGGCCCGCGACCTCGCCCCGGTCCTGTCGGGAGGCCACCTCCCCGTGCACGTCAGCGGGTGCGAGCGTCGGTGCGGAACGCCCGCGACGGCATACGTCGACGTGCTGGCCCCAGGGTCCACCGAGGAAGCCTTGTCCACCATCGCCGAGCAGGAGTCCTCATGGACGTGACCGCCGAGACACGGGAGGCGCCGACGCGCCGCTACGACTACGTCACGGACGGGGCGGAGATCTATCGCCGGTCGTTCGCGACGATCCGGACGGAGGCCCGGCTCGACCACCTTCCCGAGGACGCCCGAGTCGTGGCCGTCCGCATGGTGCACGCGAGCGGCGACGTCGACCTCACCGAGCACATCGCCGTGCACCCCCGGCTCGTCACGGCCGCGCGGAACGCGTTGCGGTCCGGTGCGCCCATCCTCACCGATGCGCACATGATCGCCTCCGGCATCACCCGGGCCCGGCTGCCCCGCGACAACGAGGTCGTCTGCACGCTGCGCGACGAGCGGGTTCCGGCTCTCGCCCAGGCCTGGGGCACGACGCGATCCGCGGCCGCCGTCTCGCTCTGGGGCGACCGGGTCGACGGCGCCGTGGTCGCCATCGGCAACGCGCCCACGGCGCTCTTCCACCTCCTCGAGACCATCGCCGACGGGGGCCCGCGGCCGGCCGCCATCATCGGCATCCCCGTCGGCTTCATCGGCTCCGCGGAGTCGAAGGTCGCCCTGGCCGACAACCCTTTCGACATCCCGTGGCTCGTCGTGCACGGTCGGCGCGGTGGCTCAGCCCTCGCGGCCGCTGGCGTGAACGCCCTGGCCCGCGAGGAGGAGCTGTGACCGGCTGGCTCCGCGGCGTCGGCGTCGGGCCAGGTGACCCCGAGCTCGTCACGGTCAAGGCCGCGCGGCTCATCGGTGAGGCCGACGTCGTCGCCTTCCACAGCGGGCCGCGGGGCGACTCGATCGCCCGACGCATCGCCGCCTCCTACTTCCGTGAGGGAGTCGTCGAGGAGCTGCTCGTCTACCCTGTCACCACCGGCGCGACGGACCACCCCCTCGGCTACCACGGCCGCATGGCCGACTTCTACGACGAATCGGCCGATCGCCTTGCCGCACATCTGGACTCGGGCCGCAACGTCGTCGTCATCGCCGAGGGGGACCCGCTCTTCTACGGCACCTACATGTACCTCCACGACCGTCTCGCCGACCGCTACGACACCGCGGTCGTCCCGGGTGTCACGTCGGTCAGCGGGTCGGCGGCCGCCGTCGCCACCGGCCTCTGCCGGCACGAGGACGTGCTGACGATCCTGCCCGGGACGCTGCCGGTGCCGGAGCTCGCGCGCCGGCTCGCCGACACCGAGGCTGCCGTCGTGATGAAGCTCGGCCGCACCTTCGAGAACGTCCGCGAGGCCCTGCGCCAGGCCGGACGGCTCGACGAGGCGCGCTACGTCGAGCGGGCCAGCTCCGATGCCGAACGGGTGCTCCCCGCCGCCGAGGTCGACGCCTCGACCGTGCCGTACATGTCGATGGTCGTCGTCCCCGGTCGCGACCTGCGGGCCGACGCGGCGGGGCGTGCGGCATCCTCAGGCACCAGCGATCCGGCTGTCCCGCAAGAAGGCCCGGTGGACGACGTCCAGGGCGAGGTCGTCGTCATCGGCCTCGGCCCCGGACCCGACCGCTGGCTCACCCCGGAGGCGTCGGTCGCGCTCGCCGAGGTCGGTCACGTCGTCGGCTACGCGCCCTACGTCAACCGGGTCCCGCAGCGCGAGGGCGTCACCCGTCACGCCTCCGGCAACACGGTCGAGGTGGACCGCGCCCGGGACGCCCTCGAGCTGGCCCGCAAGGGCGAGCGGGTCGCGGTCGTCTCCGGTGGCGACGCCGGAGTCTTCGGCATGGCGTCGGCGGTCTTCGAGGCGGCCGAGACGCACGGCTACACCGACGTGCCCGTGCGCGTGCTACCCGGAGTCACTGCGGCCCAGGCCGTGGCGGCTCGCGCCGGCGCACCGCTGGGCGGCGACTTCGCCATCATGTCGCTCTCCGACCGGCTCAAGCCGTGGCACGTCATCGAGAGGCGCCTGCGAGCCGCCGCGTCGGCCGACCTCGTCGTCGCTCTCTACAACCCCGCCTCACGCAGCCGGACCGAGCAGGTGGCCCGCGCCCGCGAGGTCCTCCTCGAGGAACGCGACCCAGCCACCGTCGTCGTCGTGGGTCGCGACGTCGGGCGAGCCGAGGAGTCCCTCACGGTGACGACGCTCGCCGACCTCGACGCGGCGACGATCGACATGAAGTGCCTCGTCATCGTCTGCGCGTCCGGCACCCGCGTCACCGGCGTCGGCCAGGTCTGGACGCCCCGCTACGTCCACTGACGCTCGCGGGCGACCACTCTGACCAGGGCCCGAGACGCGTGCGAACACTCTGTCGGCTCCCCTAGTCGAAGAGTCGCAGGAGCAGGTGTCGATTCTGCGGTGCCCAGATCAGCTCGCGGAACTGGTCCACGGGTCCGACCGGCCATCTCTGCGCAATGCTCACGACCGCTGGGTCCTGGATCAGAGGCAGGAGCAGGTCCGGGATGCCGGCCCACGCGACCTTGAAGGGTCGGTCCCACATCTGCACGACCTCCGTCGTGACCGGAGCCGTCAGACCGAGCGCGTTGTGCATCGCGGTCAGACGCTCGTACGCCGTCATGAGGGCCGCTTCGCGGTCCGGCCACGTTGCCGCGCGGCCTACGTTCCACAGGACCGGAGTCAGCTCTGGGCCACACGCCAGACGTGAGAAGGCCGTCCCGAACCACTTCGAGTACGGCGCGTACTGCCGTTCCATCAGGAACGCGAGCCGCATCAGGTCGCCGACGAGGCGCGACCCGATCAGCGAGGAGCCCAGCTCGTCGCCCGCAGCTCCCGCTCTGCCCACCAGGTTCATCTCCGGGTGGACGCGCCACCACCCGGCGATCAACAGGTAGAGCCAGACGTCATGGGGGTAGTAGGCCAGACGGTCGCGGGCCGTCTCCAGGTCCACCTCGTCGTGGAAGACGACGCCCGAGGTGAACGCACGTAACCCGTGCTCCGGCAGGGTCAGCCAGTCGCGCGGCTCGATGTCGTGGTCGATGTCCAGCTCCAGCTGTTGCCGGAGATAGCCGCGCACGGTGTGGACCGCATGGCCGGTCGGACGACCGGCGAAGGTCGCCGGCAGGTCGCGCTGCAGCGCCGCTCGCACCTCGGCACCGAGGCGCCGCTCGTCCTCCTCGGCAAGGAAGATCAGAGCACGCGGCTTCCAGTCGTGGTCCGTCGACATCTCATCATCGAAGCCGAGCACCTCCGACCCGCGGCCGAGCAGCGCAGCAGAGTGCGGCACACCGGGAAAGGTGGCGCTCAAGACGGGCTGCACGGCCTCGTCGTGGAACCGCCGGCTCAGCTCCGCCCCGGGAACGAACATCGACACGCCCCCACCTCCTCCGTGGACAGTGTTGACCCGACGGCTTGGTCGACCACGCCGCCATCTCTGCTCCGTGGACAACGGTCCGCAGCTCTGGTCGCCGGTCATGCCGTCGCGGATCGGAGCTCGGTCTGCTTGGGCTCGGGTTGACCGGCGAGGTAGGCCTCGACCTGCTGAGGAATGTCCATCTCGGTCACGATGCTAGCGACCGCAGGCCGTCGCAGACCACGTCGACCGGACCGACATCGGTGCCATCCTGTGGGCATGGAGCTGGAGTTCAGCGCCGAGGTCTGGGAGTGGCGAGGTCCGTCGCCCTACTACTTCGTCACCGTGCCCGAGGACGAGTCGCAGGCGCTCCACGACGTCGCCCACGTCAGCTACGGCTGGGGCATGATCCCGGTCACCGCCCGCATCGGGCGCACCCGGTGGACGACGTCGTTGTGGCCCAAGGACGGCGGCTACGTCGTCCCCCTCAAGGTCGCCGTCCGTCGCGCCGAAGACGTCGAGGAGGGCGACACCGTCGAGGTGGGGCTGGACGTCCGCGCCGACTCCTGACGCGGCGCCTCAGACCGCCGACCACGTCAGCGACAGCCCGCTCGGGGCGAACACCTGCTGCGCGAGCGGCGCCGGCACGTCCGCGACACCCGGGCCGCCGAGCGCGACCCAGCCGGTGACCGCGTCGACCGTCTCGTCGTCGAGCACGGCGCGCACCCACACGGGCCGACCGCCGGCCAGGCGACCGGCCACCGACGGCGTCACGACGACGACGTTCGACTCGTCGCAGGCGAGCAGGCACGCGCTCCGCAGCACACGGGCGCTCCCCCGGGTGCCGACCTCGAGACGGGCCAGGAGCCCGTCGTGGTCGACCCCGGGGTGCTTGCGTTCCGTGCCGCAACAGCAGTCACGGCACACGCGGACGATGCACGTGCGCGCGGAATCGTTGTCAGCAGAGGCGTTCTCGTATGCCGTCACGCCGTCACGGGCTCGAAAGCCCGCTTGGGCGCTGCGAGCCGTTCGAGGAGCAGGCCGAAGACGAGACCCAGCGTGAGCCACATCGTGGCGAGCTGTGCCAGGGACGCGAGCCGGAAGTCCCAGAGCAGCGTCGCCGGCACGTCGGCTGGCACTGCATCGGGCGAGCCCGGCACGAGCACCAGCACGAGCACGACGAGCACCACGGTCGCGACGACGTCGATGGCCCACCGCGTGGACGGCACCGTCCCCCGCGCCGCGAGGCGCTGGTCGAGCACCGGCACGAGCAGGGCGATCGCGACCCCGAGGAGGAGGACGACGGCGTACACCATCGTGCGCTGCCCGACTGTCTCCGGATCGCCGACTGCCGGCGGGTTCGACGGGATCTTCAGTGCCGGAAGGAGACTCACGGCTGCGAAGCCGATGGTGGCGAGCACCATCGAGCGGCCGAAGTCGCCCCGACCGGGGAGCCGCTCACGCATCCTGGCGAAGACGACGGCGAAGACGACCCCGACGGCGACCCCGACGAGGACCGCCGTGAGGGCGCCACCGACGACCTGGGCGGCCCGCGACACGAGCGGCTCGTCGCCACCGTGGGTGGGCAGACCGGCGCGTGCCGACTGGCCGCCGTGCATCGAGCGCATGTCCTCGATGGCGAGGGCCCGACGGATGACCGGCTCGACGACGAGCCAGATCACGACGGCGGCCGCGAGACCTGCGGACACGCCGGCAAGGACCCCGCGCCGCAGCACGGAGCCGAAGCTCAGGCCCACCTCAGTGGCAGGGGACGCCGAGGGCGTGACGCGCGTCGTGCGTCAGCTCGTGGAGCATCTGCGCAGCGGGAGCGCTGAGCAGGGCGCCGTTCTCCTGCGAGACGAAGTAGAGCGCGAAGACGGCGAACGCCAGCAGGACCCACGCCCAGACGGGGACGCGGACGCTGGTGGACGGGGAGACGGCAGACGCCGATGCAGCAGTGGTCATGGCAGATTGACCCTTTCGTTCCATGCCTCGTGGACAGATCGCGCCGCAGCCGGTCTCCTGGCTTCCAGATCGTCACGCCTCCCCAGCCTTCCCAGCGACCCGGCGTCAACCTGAGGTCACCAGTGGCGAATGGTGGGGACTTGCTCCCTGGTCACAGTGGCGAGGACCACGTCGGAATCACACCGACTTCCCGTGCACTGCGGCACTCGCATCCTGACACAGCCCGTCCGGACACGCCACGGGGACCCTAGGCGCCCGGCGTGTTTCGGGTGATCCGCGTGCCGTAGAGGTGCGACTCGACGAAGTCGTCGGCGTCGCGCGCGGCGAGCGTGCGTCCGACGAGGATGACCGCGGCCTGACGCAGACCGGCGGCCTCGACCTGGTCGGCGATGTCGGCCAGGGTCCCGCGCAGCACGAGCTGGTCGGGCTGCTCGGCGTTGGCGACGACGACCACGGGGCAGTCGTCGCCGTAGTCGCCGACGAGCGACGCCATGAGCTCGCGGGTGCGGCGGATCGCGAGGTGCAGCACCAGCGTGGCCCGGGACCGCGCGAAGTGGGCGAGCGACTCCGTCTCGGGCATCTGCGTCGAGTCGCGGTGGGCCCGGGTCAGCACCACGGACTG
Organism: Terrabacter sp. 2TAF16; assembly: GCF_052115065.1. NCBI lineage: Bacteria > Bacillati > Actinomycetota > Actinomycetes > Micrococcales > Intrasporangiaceae > Terrabacter > Terrabacter sp. 2TAF16. The sequence continues at coordinate 135,241 of NZ_JBFRFZ010000003.1, read as the reverse complement.
CGCGACCTCGGGGACCGTCAGCTCGCGGCCGATGAGGGCAGCAGCAGCGGCATACGCGGGAACGCCGGGCGTCACGTCCCACGGCACTCCCGCGCGGTCGAGCCGCCGGGTCTGCTCGGCGACGGCGGAGTAGAGCGACGGGTCCCCGGAGCACAGCCGCGCCACGTCGTGACCGGCCGCGTGGGCGCGGACGCAGTGCTCGGTGATGGCGTCGAGGTCGAGGTGCTGGGTGTCCACGACCTCGGCTCCCTCGGGGCAATGCGCGAGCACCTCCGACCCGATGTAGGTGCCGGCATAGAGACACACCTGCGCCTCCCCGAGGAGCCGCACCGCGCGGAGCGTCAGCAGTTCGGCGGCACCAGGGCCGGCACCGATGAAGTGGACCGTCATGCGTCAGTCTCCGAATCCGTCTGTGTCACAGGTTTTTCCGCCGACCACTGCACGATCGACCGTGCAGGCTTCCAGCCGTGGAGCGACCCGATGGTGCCGAGGTCCTCGACGGCGATCCGGCTCATCGACCCGCCGAGCCTGGCCCGGACCTCGTGGAGCAGCACCTCGGTCTCGACCGTGACGCCGTGGACGACGAGCCGTCCCCCCGGCACGAGTGCGGCCCAGCACGCGTCGAGCAGCGGGCCGGTGGCTCCGCCCCCCACGAAGACGGCGTCCGGACGGGGCAGCCCCGCGACCGCGTCGATCGACGCCGCCTCGACGACCCGCACCCCGGGCACCCCGAGCGCACGGGCGTTGCGCCGCACCCGCTCAGCCCGCTCCGGGTCACGCTCGACCGAGTGGACCTCGTTGCGCGGGTGCTGCCGTGCGAACTCGATGCCGACCGACCCGGCGCCGGCGCCGAGGTCCCACATGACGTCGCCGGGCTGCGGGGCGAGGTGGGCCAGCGCGGCCGCCCGCACGACGCGCTTCGTCAGCTGCCCGTCGTGGTCGTATGCCGTCTCGTCGAGTCCCGGCACGAGTGACCTCGCGCTCCGCGCGGGACGGGGCTCGCACTCGACGCAGACGAGGCTCAGCCGAGGGGCGGGACGGCCGTCCCACGATGCGGCAACCCCGTCGATGCGCGACTCCGCCGGTGAGCCGAGGTCACCGAGCACCGTGAGCCGGCTGCCGGCATACCCCTCCTCGACGAGCAGGGAGGCGATGCGCGCGGGGGCGTCGTCACCCGACGTCAGCACGAGGAGCCGGGCCCGCGGCGCCAGGTCACGTCGCAGCCGGTCGACATCTCGGCCCACGAGGGTGACGACGTCGGAATCCTCTGCAGCCCAATGCATCCGCGCTCGGGCGAGCGCTACCGACGAGACAGCCGGGTGGATGCGTACCGCGGCGGCACCGAGCTCGCGCACAAGGGTCGACCCGATGCCCGAGACGAGCGGGTCCCCGCTCGCGAGCACGACGACCCGACCCGCACCGGCGTCGTCGAGCACGCGCCGCAGGCCCGGGAGCAAGGGCGACGGCCACGGCACGAGGCGCCGGCCAGGACGGACCCCGAGCATCGCGAGATGACGCTCACCGCCGACGACGACCTCGGCCTCGCCGACGAGCCGGCGGCCGTCGGGGCCGAGGGACTCCAGCCCGGATGCACCCACGCCGACCACCTCGATCACAGCGGCGACCCTAGCGCGACGATCCGGAGGCATTCGTTATGACCGTTCCGGCCCGATACGCCCCACCTCGGCCTCATGATGTTTATCGCACGTCGTCGGGGGACGGCTGGCAGCCAGATGGCGACAGGGGAGGAACACCAGATGACCGACGTCCACCAGGGATCGGAGCAGGTCCCGACGGCCCGACTGACCACGATGAGCACGCGCGGGGGCGGGGTGTCGTTCGCCGTGCCAGAGCACTGGGACGCGATCGAGCTCTCGCCGGACGGGGACGTCGTCGCCGCCGTCGAGCCGGACGACTCCGACCGCTTCCGGACCAACGTCGTCCTCATGTTCGCCGACGTGCAGGGCTCGCTCGCCGAGTGGCAGCGCACGACGCAGCACCTGGAGTCGCAGGAGCTCGACGGCTACCTCCTCCTCGACCACGAGGAGATCACCGTGGGGGGCCACGTCGGGCTGCGCCGGCTCACGACCCACTCGACCCCTGCCCATGAGTCCGTGACCACCGAGTCGTGGACGACCGTCGTCGACGGCACGGGCATCACGCTGACCGCCCGGGTCGGCACCCTGCGACTCACGCACCTGGCACCCGTCCTCGACGCCGTCGCGGCGAGCCTCGTCATGCGGACCGACGGTCGGGTGCCTGCATGAGCGTGACGTTCGACGCCTCGACCACCCGTCTGCGGCTCGACGCCGACGCGTTCATCACCCTCGTGGAGTACGCCACCGACCCCGAGGGCGCCTGCGAGGACGTCGTGGAGCGCCTCAGCGACGCCGGCGTGGTCGCCGACGGAACCCCGCACCCCGTCCTGCGCAACGCCCTGGCCGCCGTCACCACCTCGCTCGGCTCGCTCCAGGTGCTCGTCACCGGACCCGACGGAGTGCGCCTCCACCAGGCCTGGGTGGCCTTCGTCAGCGCCATGCTCACCGACCTCGCCGACGGCACCTACGACTTCGCGGCCCTGAGCACCGAGTTCGTGCCGACGACCATCGCGCAGCTGACCGGGCTGCAGGCCCGGCCCCGTCTCGACGCGGCGTCGGCCGTCGTCGACGAGTCGCTGCTCGACGACCTCGCCTCCAACTCCGTGGCCGCCCGCACCGCCGGCAGCGAGTCCCTCGCCGACCTGCTCGCCCCGTGGCCCCGCGCCGGCGCGGCCGTGCGTGCCGGACTGTGGCAGCTGTCGGTCGTCGACATCGCCTTCCAGGCCCGGGACCGCACCGTCGTGCGCAGACTCGCGTGGGTCGACGTCGACGCCGGACTGCTCCGGGTCGAGGCCGACGAGCACGGTCCGGCCCTGGTGCCCACGACGTCGACCGCCGTGTGGCGGGCCATCGTGTCGATCCTGCCGACCGACGCCGAGACGGGCACCGAGACCGGCACCGGGGCGCAGTCGGCCTGAGCCGCCGGGCGCCGCACCCCGGCGACGTGGCAGACTGCCGCTGGCGACTGGGAGAGGAATCCGGTGCGAATCCGGAGCGGTCCCGCCACTGTGAACCTCCGACCACGCGGTCGGCGGAAGCCAGGGCATCTCCCGTCGCTGGTCGCGCCCGCCGGGCGCGTCCGGTCCACCGACGCGGGCGCGGCACCCGCAGGAGGCTCGCAGTCACATGCGCGACGGCTCGAACGACGTCCCGAACGACGTCCTCAACGACCCTGACCAGCACGGGTCACCACCCGGCACCTTCCCCTTCTCGGCGGTCGTCGGCTCCGACGACCTGGCCCTGGCGCTCGTCCTCACGGCGGTCTCGCCGGAGGTGGGCGGCGTGCTCGTGCGCGGCGAGAAGGGCACGGCGAAGTCGACGATGGTGCGCGGCCTCGCCGCTGTGCTCCCCCGCCAGCAGGTCGTCGCCGGCTGCCGCTTCGGCTGCGCACCGGGCGACGGCGCCGGATGCCCGGACGGACCGCACGACCCGGACGCCGCGGCCGGCACCCGAGCGGCCCGTCTCGTCGAGCTGCCGATCGGCGCCACCGAGGACCGTGTCGTCGGGTCCCTCGACCTCGAGCGGGCGCTGGGACGCGGCGAGACGGCATACCAGCCCGGCCTGCTCGCGGCCGCGAACCGCGGCATCCTCTACGTCGACGAGGTCAACCTCCTCCACGACCACCTCGTCGACCTGCTGCTCGACGCGGCGGCCATGGGCCGCAACACCGTCGAGCGCGACGGCGTCTCGGTCTCGCACGCCGCCCGGATCGTCCTCGTCGGGACGATGAACCCCGAGGAGGGCGAGCTACGCCCGCAGCTGCTCGACCGCTTCGGGCTGACCGTCGAGGTCGCCGCGCCCCGGGAGCCCGCGCTGCGCGCCGAGGTCGTACGCCGCCGGCTGGCCTTCGACGCGTCGCCGGCTGCGTTCGCGGCCCGGTTCGAGGACGACCAGGAGGCGCTGCGCGGGCGGATCGCCGACGCGCGGTCACGGGTCGGAGCCGTGACCCTGACGGACGAGATGCTGACCCGGATCGCGGTCGTCTGCGCCGGCTTCGAGGTCGACGGTCTGCGCGCCGACATCGTCACGGCACGCGCCGCCATCGCCCACGCGGCCTGGTCGGGACGCACGGTGGTCACCGTCGCCGACGTCCGGGCGGCTGCCCGGCTGGCGCTGCCGCACCGCCGGCGCCGCATCCCGTTCGACTCCCCCGGGATCGACGAGGACCTCCTCGACGAGCTCCTCGGCGACGACGATCCGGACCTCGAGCCGGATCCGAGACCGGGGGACGGCGGCGAGCCAGAGCCTGCCGACCACGACCACGACCGCGACCACGACCACGACCGCGAAGCGCAGCCGAGCTCGTCGTCGGAGACGGCACGGACCGACGGGCAGGAGTCGCCACGACAGCCCGAGCCCCAGCACGCCGAGCTCGAGCCGGGGCTCGGCGAGGGCGGTGAGAGCGGCGAGGGCGGTGAGAGTGAGGTGCCCACTGCCTCGGCGGTGAGCGCCGCCGATGAGCCCTACCGGGCGAAGCTGCTGCGCGCCAAGGGGATCGGGCAGGGCGACCCGGGACGCCGGTCGGCCGCCCTGACGAGCACCGGACGCCGCGTCGGCTCGACGACCGCCCGCACCGGGCCGGTCCACGTGCCCGCGACGATCCGCGCGGCCGCGGGACGCGGCGCCACCGGCGACCGGTCGGGACGCCTGCGCGTCCTGCCCGGCGACCTGCGCCGCTCGGTCCTGCAGGGTCGGGAGTCCAACCTCGTGCTGCTCTGCGTCGACGCGTCCGGGTCGATGGCCGCCCGCAAGCGCATGGAGGCCGTGAAGTCGGCGGTGCTCTCGCTGCTCCTCGACGCCTACCAGCGGCGCGACAAGGTCGGCCTCGTGACCTTCCGCGGGTCCGACGCCGAGCTCACCCTGCCGCCGACCGGCTCGGTCGACATCGCGGCCCGGCGGCTTCGCGACCTGCCCCACGGCGGACGGACGCCGCTCGCGGAAGGGCTCGGGACGGCATACGACACGTTGCGCGTCGAGCGCCTGCGCGACCCGAACCGGCGCGCGCTCCTCGTCGTCGTCACGGACGGCCGGGCCACGAGCGGCACCGATGCCCTGGGCCGCGCCGGGCGCGTCGCCACCCAGCTGCGCGGCGAAGGAGTCGAGAGCGTCGTGCTCGACTGCGAGTCGGGGCGCTTCCGGATGGGGCTGGCGGCCCGGCTCGCCGAGCACCTCGGCGCCGAGCACCTGCCCGTCGGCGAGCTGGCCGCGTCGGCCATCGTCGGCGCGGCACGCACGCCGCGCCCGACGGGACGGGCCGCCTGATGCGCGGCCAGCCGACGACCGTCCCCGAGGACGGCCTCACGACGCGCCAGCGCCGCAACCGCCCCCTGCTCATCGTCAACACCGGCGACGGCAAGGGGAAGTCGACGGCCGCCTTCGGCCTCGCCCTCCGCGGCTGGAACCAGGGCTGGTCGGTCGGCGTGTTCCAGTTCGTCAAGAGCGCGAAGTGGCGCATCGGCGAGCAGACCGCCGTCGAGACCCTCGCCGAGCTGCACCGCGAGACCGGCAAGGGCGGTCCGATGGAGTGGCACAAGATGGGCGCCGGCTGGTCCTGGACCCGCAAGGAGGGCACCGAGGACGACCACGCCGAGGCGGCTCGCGAGGGGTGGGCGGAGATCAAGCGCCGGCTCGCTGCCGAGACGCACGCCGTCTACGTCCTCGACGAGTTCACCTACCCGATGGCGTGGGGCTGGATCGACGTCGAGGACGTCGTCGCGACCCTGAGCGACCGCCCGGGCCACCAGCACGTCGTCATCACCGGGCGTCGCTGCCCGCAGGCCGTCCTCGACCTCGCCGACCTCGTGACCGAGATGACCAAGGTCAAGCACCCGTTCGACGAGGGCCAGAAGGGCCAGCGAGGGATCGAGTGGTGAGCGCCTTCAGCAGCGCGGTCGACGCCGCCGTCGGCTCGGCGGTCGGCACCGCCCTCGGCCGGCTCCCGGCCGGGCCCGACGTGCCCGGCGCCACCGCCCTCCCTCGACTCGTCGTCGCGGCCCCCGGCTCGGGCCACGGCAAGACGACCGTCGCGACGGGGCTCATGGCCGCGCTGCGCGCCCGTGGTCTCGGGGTCTCGGGGTTCAAGGTGGGCCCGGACTTCATCGACCCCGGCTACCACGCGCTCGCCACGGGCCGGCCCGGTCGCAACCTCGACCCCTTCCTCTGCGGCCAGGACCAGGTCGCGCCGCTCCTCGTGCACGGCGCGACTGCCGGCGGACCGACCGACGTCGCCGTCGTCGAGGGCGTCATGGGCCTCTTCGACGGGCGCATCGGCGGCGACGGCTACGCCTCGACCGCGCACGTCGCGACCCTGACCCGCACGCCGGTCGTCCTCGCCCTCGACATCAGCCACATGACGCGCACCGCGGCCGCGATCGTCCACGGCCTCGCGACCTTCGAGCCCGGGGTCCGCGTCGCCGGGGTCGTCCTCAACAAGGCGGCGTCGGGCCGGCACACCCGCGAGGTCTGGTCGGCGCTCGAGGCGACCGGGGTCCCGGTCCTCGGGGTGCTGCCGCGCGACGCCGGCATCGAGGCGCCGTCGCGTCACCTCGGCCTCGTGCCCGCCGCCGAGCGCGAGGAGGCCGCCCGGTCGGTGCAGCTGCTCGCCGAGCGCGTGGCCGAGCACGTCGACCTCGACGCGATGCTGTCGATCGCCCGGTCGGCCCCCGACCTCGACGTCCCGGCGTGGGACGCTGTCACCGTCCTCGGCGAGGCAGCCCGGCCGGCCCCGACCGGGCGGCGTCCCGTCGTGGCCGTCGCCGGCGGCCGTGCCTTCACCTTCCGCTACGCGGAGACCGACGAGCTGCTCCGGGCCGCGGGCCTCGAGCCGGTCGTCTTCGACCCGCTCCACGCGCGGTCGCTGCCCGCGGGCACGGCCGGGCTCTACCTCGGCGGCGGCTTTCCCGAGGTCCACGCCGAGGACCTGTCCGCGAACTCCGCCCTGCGCGAGGACATCCTGGACGCCGTCCGCGGCGGCCTGCCGACCGTGGCCGAGTGCGCGGGCATGCTCTACCTCTCCGAGTCCGTCGACGGCCACGAGATGGTCGGCGCGATCCCGACGGTGGCCGCGATGGGCCCACGCCTCACCTTGGGCTATCGCACCGCGATCGCCCCGGGCGACTCGGTGCTCTCGGTGGCCGGCACCCGCGTGACGGGCCACGAGTTCCACCGGACGACTGTGGGCGGCGAGCAGCGGCCCAGCTCGGCGGCCTGGCTGCTCGACGGGACGCCCGACGGCTTCGCCCTCGACCCCGCCGGCACCGGCCGGCCCACCCTGCACGCGTCCTATCTCCACACCCACTGGGCGGGTCACCCCCGGCTCGCTGGCCGCTTCGCCGAGGCCGTCCACGCGTATGCCGTCACGGACGCCTCGCGCCGGAGGGCGTCGTGAGCGGGCTCGTCGACCTGCACCACCACGGCGACCGTGACGCCGTCCCCGGTCTCGTCGACCTCGCGGTCAACGTCCGGCTGCCGGCGCCGCCGCCATGGCTCGCCGACGTCATCGCGGACTCGCTGCACGACCTCGGGAGATACCCGGACCCGTCAGCGGCGGTCACCGCCATCGCGCGACGGCACCGCGTCGACCCTGAGTGCGTACTGCCGACCGCGGGAGGGGCCGAGGCGTTCACGCTCGTCGCCCGCGCGGTCGCCGGCAGCCGCCCCGTCGTCGTGCACCCGCAGTTCACCGAGCCCGAGGCAGCCCTCGTCGCCGCCGGTCGACCGGTCGACCGGTGCGTGCTCCCGCACGAGGACGGCTTCCGCCTCGACCCCTCAGCCTTCGCCCCGTCCGGCGAGTACGCCGACGCCGACCTCGTCGTCGTCGGCAACCCGACGAACCCCACGGGGGTGCTGCACCCCGCCGGCGGCGTGCGGTCGCTGCGCCGGAGCGGGCGCGTCGTCGTCGTCGACGAAGCCTTCATGGACGCGGTGCCGGGCGAGCCCGAGTCGGTCGTCGGTCGCGACCTCGAAGGGCTGATCGTCGTCCGGTCGCTGACGAAGACGTGGGGCCTGGCCGGCCTGCGTGCCGGCTACGTCGTCGGCGACCCCGCGCTCGTCGCCGGCCTCCGTGTCGTGCAGCCGCCGTGGTCCGTCTCGAGCCCTGCCCTCGCCGCCACGGTCGCCTGCCTGTCCGAGCGCGCCGTCGCCGAGGCGGAGGCAGCGGCCGTGTCCTTCGCCGCCGACCGCGCGGTGCTCGTGGGCGAGCTCGCCGCCGTCGGGCTGCGCACCGCGGCCCCGTCGGCGGCGCCTTTCGTCCTCGTGGACACGAGCCCACTCGGCGCCGGGTCCGTCCGCGAGGACCTCGCCCGCCTCGGGTTCGCCGTGCGCCGGGGCGAGACGTTCCCCGGCCTCGGCCCGACGTGGATCCGGCTCGCCGTGCGTGACGCCGAGACCTCACGCAGCGTCGCCGCGGCGCTCGACGACCTGAGGAGACTGCGTCATGTCGCCTGAGCTGAGCTTCTCCGGCCTCTCCGTGCTCGTCGCGCGCATCGCACCGCACTCGGTCGCGACGGTCCATGCGCTCCTGCGCGACGAGGCCCGCGTGACCGTCGCCGCGGCGCTCGACGACCTTCCCACCTCGCTGCGCGACCTCGCCGAACGCGGGCTCGTCACGCTCGCCCCGCAGGCCGACCCGACGGCCTACGACGTCGTCCTCCGCGGCGACCCGTCGACGTCTCCCGCGCCGACCCCCGGAACCGCTGTCACGGAAGGTCACCCAGAGGTCGGGACGGTGACGCTCCTCGGGGGAGGCCTCGGGGACCCAGGACTGCTGACGGTCGCCGGCATCGAGGCCGTCCGGCAGGCCGACGTCATCGTCCATGACCGGCTCGCGCCGCTCAGCGCGCTGCGGCACGCCCGCGACGACGTGCACGTCGTTGACGTCGGCAAGATCCCGCGCGGCGACTTCACACCCCAGGAGCGGATCAACGACCTCCTCGTCGAGCACGCCCTGGCCGGTCGGAACGTCCTGCGCTTCAAGGGCGGCGACAACTTCGTCTTCGGTCGCGGTGGTGAGGAGGCCGAGGCCTGCGCGGCGCGCGGCATCCCCGTCGTCGTCATCCCGGGGATCTCGTCGAGCATCGCCGCACCGGCCCTCGCCGGCATCCCCGTGACGCACCGCAGCCTCGTGCAGGGCTTCACCGTCGTCAGCGCCCACGTGCCGCCGGGCGACCCGCGCAGCACCCTCGACTGGGGGGCCATCGCCCGGAGCCGCACGACGATCGTCGTGCTCATGGGTGTCGCCACGCTGGGAGCGGTCGCCGAGACCCTCGTCGCCGAGGGTCTGTCGCCGGAGACCCCTGCGGCGGTCGTGGCCGACGCGGGGCTGCCGAGCATGCGAACGGTCCGGGCACCCCTGCGCGACATCGACGCCCGCGTCCGCCGTGACGGCCTCGGCGCCCCTGCCGTCGTCGTCATCGGTGACGTCGCAGCCCTCGACGTCCTCCGATGAGCCGGTCCGTCGGACTGGTCCTGGGCTGGGCGCTCGACCAGGCCTTCGGCGACCCGCGCCGCTGGCACCCCGTGGCCGGGTTCGGCTCGGCCGCAACGGCCCTCGAGCAGCGGACGTATGCCGTCCGGCGCGCTCGCGGCGTCGCGCACGTCGCGCTGCTCGTGGGCGCCACCGCCGGCCTCGGCGTCGTGGCCGAGCGGTCGACGCGGCGCAGCGACGTCGCCCACACCCTCGTGACCGCCGCGGCGACCTGGGCCGTGCTCGGCGGTCGCTCACTGACGCGCGAGGCGTCCACGATCGACGGCCAGCTGCGGCGGGGTGACCTCGAGGCCGCTCGCGTGCAGGTGCGCCACCTCGTCGGGCGGGACACGACGCGGCTCGACGCCGACGAGGTCGCCCGCGCCTGCATCGAGTCGCTCGCCGAGAACACGTCCGACGCGGTCGTCGCGCCGCTCCTCTGGGGCGGTCTGCTCGGCGTCCCCGGGCTGCTCGGCTATCGAGCCGTCAACACGCTCGACGCGATGGTCGGCCACCGCAACGACCGCTACCACGAGTTCGGCTGGGCCGCAGCGAAGCTCGACGACGTCGTCAACTGCGTCCCGGCCCGGGTCGCGGCCGCACTGGCCCTGGCGAGCGCCGGGTCGAGGGAGCGGGCCGTCGCCGGCTGGGCGGCCGTCCGGCGTGACGCCCCGGCCCACCCGAGCCCGAACGGCGGCGTCGTCGAGGCCGCCTTCGCCGGCGCGCTCGGGGTGCGGCTCGGCGGGTCCAACACCTACGACGGCCGGACCGAGGACCGCGGCACGCTCGGGGACGGCCCGACGGCGCGCGCCCACGACATCGCACCGGCCGCCCGCCTCGCGCAACGCGTGGGGGCCGGCTCCCTCGCCGTCGCACTTGGGCTCGCGATCATCCGACGTACTCCTTGCACCCCGAACCCTCGACGTGGCGCCATCCTTCCTGCCATTGTCTGAGTCCTAAGCGGTTAACCCCCACTGCGAAGACAGGGAGAAATTCTTGGCATCCAGCACTTCTGCCTCGTCCGTTAGCGCACCTGCTTCTTCCCCTACGGCAGCATCTGGGCCAACATCTCCCCCCGACCCCGTCGCCAAATGGGCAAAGAAGCAGCAGTCGGTACTTCTGCCACTTCTGGCCGCGTTGGGGGCGGCGTTATTCGCTTGGTTGGTGGGCGCTACCGAAGCCACGCTCGCGCACTTTCAGGCAACGGCATACGACGTGCCCGAGCAGTACATCGAGGTCTCCGGCCTGGCCACGGCATCGGCTCTTGTCATACCTACGGCGGCCCTCGTGGCACTGGTTACTTTCGTCACACACTGGACGAACGCGTCAAAGCGGCGTCGCGTCATCTATCGAAACGTCTTGCTGGCCCTGACACTCGCTTGCACAGTTGCCGCACTCATCTTTCAGGATGCTGGCGGCCGTTGGTTGATCGTGATCGTTGCGGCCATGATTTTGGCCCTCTGGGCAGGACTTCGAGCCTGGAGTGGGCACCAAAAGCCGCCGGTACCCGCCACCGGTCCGCCGAGCCTCTGGCAGTACTTTCTTGCCTTACTCAGTATCCCCATTCTGGCTGGGGGGATGTGGCTGTATGCGGCGATAGTTGGGGCCATCATGTACGCGACTTCAATCACCGGCCCGGTGCGAGTGCTGGAATCAAGCACAAAGGCAGGGAGCCCTGTACTCGTATTCATCGAGGGCGATCGCGCCGTACTGAGACCACTGGGAAAGACTGCCGACGGCAGTCTGACGCCCTGCGGAGCTTTTGAACTCAAAGGTTCGGACGGGTTGAAACTTGCCACCTACACCGTCAAGGTCGAAAGCGCGCAGGAGGGAACGACATGCTCAAGCGGCGCGGCGGTGAGGCCCAAGTGATCATTTAGTACGTCCACCCGATGGTCGCGAAAGCGGGCGAGTCGCTGACGTGCACAGATGGCCGGATCGGTCTAGGAGTGAAAGTCGACCTCGTCGCCGACGCTGATCGTCCCGGACGTCAGCAACCGGAAGACCGTCCCCGCCCGCGCGTGCAGCGCCCGCGCCGCGCCCGGTCCGAGGTTGTCGTCGAGGAGGCGGCAGGGCGCCGCGATGCGCACGACCTCGAGCTCGACGTCGCCGATGGAGATGCGGGTGCCCGGCTTCGTCGGGATCACGCCGCCGGAGATCGTCAGGTTGCGACGCGTCAGGCCCGGGTCGACCGGACGGCCGAGGTCCGCAGCGGCCGCCTCGAGGTCGGGGAGCGACTGGATCGTCACGTGCCGGTGCTTGCTTCCGTGGTAGCGGTCACCGACGAGCCCGGCGCCGGCCTCCGCCTCGACGCTCGGCACCGAGCGCGTCGGCAGCCGGCGCCCCTTGGCGACATGAATGCCGACGACGGTCGGCGGCGCGGCAGGTGGGTCGAGGTGCATGCCGGCAAGGCTAGGCGTCGGGCTCGGGCTGGACCGGCACGGGTGGGATCCGCAGCCCGGGCGGACCAGAGCCGTGCTCGCGCTCGTACCACGCGGCATACGCGGCCACGGCGGTCGGCAGCGTCGGGAAGATGAGGTCCGTCCCGACCTTCTCGATGAAGCCACCCGCCTCGAGCGAGAGCCGCATGTCCTCCTTGACCCGGGCCATGGCGAAGCGGATCTCCCGGTCCGAGAGCGTCGAGCGCAGGGTCTCGAGCGCGTCGACGGCCGTGAGGTCGACCTCGGTGTTGGCCTCGGCGTTGAGCAGGAACCACTCGACCCGTGCGTGGCGGGTCGCCTCGTCGACGACCTTGAGGGCACGGCTGACGAAGTCGTCGGAGTTGGCGAAGAAGAGGGGCGAGTCGTAGCGGTAGACGACGAGGCCGGGCACCTGCACGGCGTCCGGGTGGTCGTCGATGTCGTGCATGCCCGCGACGTCGGGCACGTAGCCGAGCACCCCGTCGTGCGGGTGGACGATGCGGCGCAGCAGGTCGAGCACCGAGAGCGCGATCGCCGCCCCGATGCCGGGCAGCACCCCGAAGAGGAGCACGGCGACGGTCGTCGCGAGAGCCAGCACGAGCTCGCTGCGCCGGAACGCGCCGATGCGCCGCATCTCGGCGATGTCGACGAGGCGGATCGCGGCGTAGACGACGACGGCGCCGAGCGCCGCGGTGGGGAAGGCCGCGATGACCGGCCCGAGCCAGAGCAGGGTCGCGATGACGAGGACGAGCGAGACGAGGGAGTGCAGCTGGGTGCGTGCCCCCATCGAGTCGGCGATGACGGTGCGGCTGCCGCTCGAGCTGATCGGGAAGCCCTGCAACAGGCCGGTCGCGACGTTGGCGCCGCCGAGGGCCAGGAACTCCTGGTCGCTGTCGATGGTCTCGCGGTGGCGGCCGGCGAAGGCCCGGCCGGTCAGCACGTTGTCCGAGTAGGCGACGACCGCGACGCCCAGGGCCGCAGGCAGCAGGGCCCACACGTCGACGTCGGACACGTCGGGCAGCGAGAAGGACGGGAGCCCCTCCGGCACGGGGCCGACGAGCGTGATGCCGAAACGGTCGGCGAGGTCGAGGACGGCGACGACCACCGTCGCCCCGAGCATCGCGATGAGCGGCCCCGGCCAGAGCGGCGCGAAGCGCTGGAAGGCGAAGAGCACGACGAGCACGCCCAGCGACAGCAGCACCGTCGGCACGTGGACGTCGCCGAGGTGCGTGACGGCATACCTCACCTCCTGGAGGAAGGAGTCGCCGTCGACGTGGAGCCCGGTCACCTTGCCGATCTGGCTGACGATCATGAGTGCCGCGATGCCGGCCATGTAGCCGACGAGCACCGGCTTCGACAGCAGGTCGGAGAGGAAGCCGAGCCGCGTCACGAAGCCGACGAGGCAGATGAGCCCGACGGCGATCGCGAGGAGCGCAGCCATCTCCTGGCGCATCGCGATGCCCCCGCCGGCCGTCACGAGCGCACCCACGCCGGCAGCCGTCATGAGCGCGGTCGTCGACTCGGGCCCGACGGACAGCTGTCGCGACGACCCGAGCACCGCGTAGACGAGCAGTCCCGGCCCGACGGCCCACAGCCCGCTGACCGCGGGCAGTCCGGCCACCTCGGCGTAGGCGAGCACCTGGGGCACGAGGTAGGCGGCGACCGTGATGCCACCGAGCACGTCGCCGCGCAACCACACCTTGTCGTAGCGGCGCAGCACCGCCACACCCGGGAGCAGCCGCTCCCACCGCGCCCGCTGCTGCAGGTCCGCCGTCACCTCTCGAACGTACGCGAGGTCGTATGCCGTCAGGCCGGTTTCGCGCCCATCGCGCCGATCGCGCCGAGGGCCTCCCCCACCGACTCGACGACGTCCACGCCGTCGGGCACCGGCGGTCGTCGCACGACGACGACGGGCACGCCGAGGTCGTGGGCGGCACCGAGCTTGGCCTCCGTCAGGGCGCCGCCGGAGTCCTTGGTCAGGAGCACGTCGACGCCCCGGCTCTCGAGGAGCTCGCGCTCGGCGGCGTAGGGGTAGGGCCCGCGCGCCCTCAGCACCTCCCAGGAGGAGGGCACATCCCAGTCGGGCGGGTCGACGACACGCGCCAGGACGTAGCGGTCGTCCCACGCGGCGAAGGTCTCGAGCTGCTGGCGCCCGGTCGTGAGGAACGGCCGGACCCCGAGGGCCTCGGCCGCGACCCGCGCGGCCTCGACGTCGTCGACCCAGGTGAACGCCCCGGCGAGCGGGTGGCGCGACCACCCCGGCCGCTGGAGTCGGACGAGCGGCACGCCGACCCGGCCACAGGCGGCGACGGCGTTGCCCGTGATCTGCGCGGCGAAGGGGTGGGTCGCGTCCACGACGACGTCGTAGCCGTGCGCCACGAGGTGGTCGGCGAGGCCGTCGACACCGCCGAAGCCGCCGGCGCGCACCTCGCCGACCGGCAGGGCCGGCGCGCTGACCCGACCCGCGAGGCTCGACACGACGGCGTCGCCGCGCTCGACGAGGCGACCGGCGAGGTCCCGAGCCTCCCCCGTGCCCCCGAGGACGAGGACGCGCACCGTCAGGCGGGGATGCGCAGGCGGCGCGTCATCTCGCCCACCGCGACGGTGATCGAGTGGCCGAGGTGCACGCAGGGTCCGCTGATCTCGTTCTGCTGGCTGCCGCCGAGCCCGATGACGACCTCCGGGTGGACGCGGGCCACGGTGTCGACGATCTCCTGCGCCGAGGCGATGTCGATGTTGCGCGGCACGGCCATGACCATGCCGGTCGCCCCTCGAGCCTCGATCGCGCGCAGCCAGTCCTCGACGGGCAGGTCGGCGCCGACGTAGACCGTCGCGAAGCCGGCCCGACGCGCGGCCACGGCAAAGGCGAGCAGGCCGAGCTCGTGACGGGAACCGGGTGGCAGACCGATGAGGAGGGTCGGGCCGTCGACCCGGACCGACGCGGCCTCGTAGGCGGCTGCGAGACGGCGCTGGACGGCATACGAGACGAGGTGCTCACCGGCGACGGTGAGCCGGCCGTGCGCCCACTCCTCACCGACGAGCTGGAGGGTCGGCATGAGCCAGTCGTCGACGACGTGCTCGAAGGTGCCGAGCGCGAAGCGCGCATCGAGCACTGCCGTCGCGGACGCGGAGTCGAGCCGCTCGGCCGCGCGGATGAACGCCTCGGCGTCCTCGGACTGGTAGCGCCCGCCGGGGCGCAGCGGTGCGACGCGGCCGCCGCGGCCGCCGCGGCCCTCTCGGTCGGCGCGGTCGGCGCGGTCGGCGCGACCGAAGGGTGCCTCGCGACCAGCGGGGTCGCGGCTCGAGAGCCGCCGGGTCGTCTCGGCGGCGGCCTCACGGGCCGACCAGCCCTCGTTGACGAGGGAGTTCATGATCGCGAGGGCGCGGACGTCCTCGGGGCCGTAGAGGCGGTAGCCGCCGTCGGAGCGCTGCGGGCTGACGACGCCGTAGCGGCGCTCCCAGGCGCGCAGGGTGGCGACGCTGATCCCGGTCAGCTCCGCGGCACGCTTGATGGTGTACATCCGCTACCCCAGCCTGCTCAACGCGTCTCGCATGCCCTGCTCGGCCTCGTCGCCCAGCTTCTTGAAGGCCGGCGCGAGCAGCGGTGCGGCGAGCTTGGCGATGCCCTTGAACTCGAAGTCCGCCCGGTAGGTCACCGTCGTGCCCTCGCCCGCGGCTGCTCCCGAGCCGGTCACGGTGCGCACGAAGGTCATCGTGTCCTTGGCGACGACCGTCGCGTTCTCGCCCCGCAGCGCGAACCGTTCGTCGGGGACGTGCTCGATGACCATGTAGTCGAGCTCGGTCTCACGGCCGAGGAACTTCGACACGTTGTGGTAGCGCGTGCCGAGGCCCCCGTCGCCCGACACCCGCTCGGTGCGGACGGTCCCTGGGTCCCATTCCGTGGTGTTCGTGAAGTCGCTGAGGTACGCGAACACACGGCCGACCGGGTGTGCCACCGTGACGCTGCGCTCGATCTCCATGCGTTCTCCAACCTTTGACAGACCTTGTACAGCCACTCTACGGTGTGGACGAAGGATGGACAACGCACGACGCGACCTCCGTCACTCGAACCGTCGGAACCATCCGGTCGGGGCTCCGCGCCGAACCACACGGGACCACATCAGCCAGGAGGCCTCGGTGACTCGACCGAACCGACCCACCCCGTCGACCAGACCGACCGCAGCCGTCATCGGCGCGGGCGTGTCCGGCCTGACCGCCGCCCACGTGCTCAGCGCGACGCACGACGTGACCCTCTACGAGAGCGACACCCGCCTCGGCGGGCACGCGCACACCCACGACGTCCCCGGGCGCGATGGCAGCCTGCGCATCGACAGCGGCTTCATCGTGCACAACGAGAAGACCTACCCGCACCTGCTCCGCCTCTTCAGCGAGCTCGACGTGCCGACCCAGCCGACCGAGATGAGCATGAGCATCACGTGCGAGGGGTGCGGCCTGTCGTATGCCGGTGGGCGCGGTCCCAGGGGGATGTTCGCCCAGAAGCGCCGCCTCGCCGACCCTCGCTTCATCCGGATGCTCCGCGACGTCCCGCGCTTCCACGCGGCAGCGCGCGCCCTGCTCGCCGACGACTCGCAGGACCCGACGTGGGGCGAGTTCCTCGCCGTCGAGGGCTTCTCCGACTACTTCGTGCGCCACTTCGCGATCCCGCTCGTGGCCTGCGTCTGGTCGTGCGGCGACCTCGACGCGTCGTCCTACCCGGCGCGTCATCTCTTCCGGTTCCTCGACCACCACGGGATGCTGACGGTGACGGGGTCGCCCACGTGGCGCACCGTCACCGGCGGGTCGGCGACCTACGTCGACCGGCTCGTCGAGCGCCTGCCCGACGTGCGCAAGGAGAGCCCGGTGACCGCCGTGACGAGGCACGACGACGGCGTGGACGTGCTCGTGGGCGACGGTCGGACGGCGACGTTCGACCGCGCCGTCATCGCCACGCACGCAGACCAGGCCCTCGACCTGCTCGCTGACGCGATGCCCGACGAGAAGCGTGACCTCTCGGCGATCCGCTACTCCCGCAACGAGACCTGGCTGCACCGCGACTCATCGGTCCTGCCGAAGCCGCGCCAGGCCAAGGCCTCCTGGAACTACCGCATGCACGCATGTGACGCCCCGGCCCCCGACGTCACCGTCAGCTACTGGATGAACCGCCTCCACGGCATCACCGACGCCGACGACCACGTCGTGACGCTCAACCCGGAAGGCAGCATCGACGAGTCGCTCGTGACGGCGCGGATGTCCTACGACCACCCGATCTTCACGCGTGAGGCCGTCGAGGCCGCGTCGCGCCTGCGCGAGGGCGGCGGCGACCGCCTGGCCTTCGCCGGCGCACACCTCGGCTGGGGCTTCCACGAGGACGGGTGCCGCTCCGGCGTGGAAGCCGCAGAGTCCTTCGGGGTGCGCTGGTGACGGCCGTCCTGACACCGCCCGAGGTGCCCGCGCTCGTCGACGGCACCGTGGCCCACTCGCGCCGCACCCCGCTGCACCACAGCTTCACCTACGGCCACTACCAGTGGCTCGTCGACGTCGACCATCTACCCCGACTCCCTTGGCCTGCAAGGCTGCTCGCGCGCTTCGACGTGCGCGACCACCTCGACGAGGGTCGGCTCGGCGGCGGCATCCGCGGCGACATCGAGCGCTTCCTCGCGGCGCGCGGTGTGTCGCTGGCCGACGAGGACCGTGTCCTCATGCTCGCCAACGCGCGGGTGCTCGGCCACACCTTCGACCCCCTGTCGGTCTTCTGGTGCCTGCGGCCCGACGGCTCGCTCCTCGCCGTCGTCTTCGAGGTGCACAACACGTACGGCGAGCGCCACGCCTACCTCCTCGACGTCCACGACGACGGCACGGCGACCGTCGGCAAGGCCTTCTACGTCTCCCCCTTCAACGACACCCGCGGGGAGTATGCCGTCCGCCTCGTCCTCGAGCCCGGCGCCGTCAGCGTGACGGTGGCCCTCGACCGCGACGGCGAGCGGATCATGACCGCCGTCACCCGCGGCACCCCGGAGCCGGCCACGACCCGTGCGCTGCTCCGCCTCGTCCGACGTCACGGCCTCATCACACAGAGAGTGACGACCCTCATCCGGGTACACGGCATCCGTCTGTGGTTGCGCCGTCTGCCCGTCATGCCCCGCCCCCGACACCCCAAGGAGGCCGTCCGATGACCGCCCAGTCCCCGACCATGGCCCAGCCGCTGTGCCTGCGCCGCCCCACCCTGCGCGTCCTGTGCGTGCGCGCCCGCCTGGCCCGCAGCATCCTCGCCCAGGTCGCCAAGCGCGTGCCGGTCGACGTCGTCATGCCGGACGGCCTGCTCCTCGGTGGCGGCACGCGTCGGACCGACCGGCCGGGGCTCGAGATCGTGCGTCCGACCGCCGTCTTCGAGCGGCTCGCGCACCACCCCAAGATCGGGATCGGCGAGGCCTACATGGCCGGGGACTGGAAGGCCGCCGAGGGCACCGACCTCGCCGAGCTGCTCATGCCCTTCGCCGAGCGCATGACGACGGCCGTCCCCGAGGGGTGGCTGCGGCTGCGCGGCTTCGTCGACCGCCGCATCCCGAGCATCCAGAACAACTCGCTGCTCGGCTCGCGCCGCAACATCGAGGCGCACTACGACCTGTCCAACGACCTCTTCGCGACCTTCCTCGACGAGACGATGAGCTACAGCTCGGCGATCTTCGACGAGGACGAGCCGCTGCGCACGCAGTCCTTCGAGGAGGCCCAGCTGCGCAAGGTCCACGCGATCCTCGACATGGCCAAGGTCGGCCAGGACAGCCGTGTGCTCGAGATCGGCACCGGCTGGGGCACGCTCGCCCTCGAGGCGGCGCGGCGCGGCGCCACGGTCACGAGCGTCACCCTCTCCAAGGAGCAGGCGGCGCTCGCCCGTCAGCGCGTGGCCGATGCCGGGTTCACCGACACCGTCGACATCCGCATCCAGGACTACCGCGAGGTCGAGGGTGTCTACGACGCCGTCGTCAGCGTCGAGATGATCGAGGCCGTCGGCGAGGAGTACTGGGAGACCTACTTCCGCACCATCGACGAGCGCCTCGCCCCGGGCGGCATCGCGGCCGTCCAGGCGATCCTCATGTCGCACGAGCGGCTCATGGCGACGAAGCACTCCTACGGCTGGATCCAGAAGCACATCTTCCCCGGCGGGCTCATCCCGAGCCTCCAGGCGATGAGCGAGACGACCGACGCCGCGACGACGCTGCGCATGTCGGCCGTCGAGGCGTTCGGCACCGACTACGCCGAGACCCTGCGGCGCTGGCGCGAGACCTTCCTCGCCCGCTGGCCCGAGGTGCACGCCCTCGGCTTCGACGAGACCTTCCGCCGCAAGTGGGAGTTCTACCTCGCCTACTGCGAGGCGGGATTCGCGACCGGCTACCTCGACGTGGCCCAGGTGCGCTTCGAGCGGGAGGGCGCCGCGGCCGCGGCCTCGTGATGGCTCCGTCGACGACGTCGATCCTGTGGTTCCGCCGCGACCTGCGGCTGAACGACCACCCGGCGCTGCTCGCGGCGGTCGACGCGGCCGCGCACGTGCTGCCGGTCTTCGTCCTCGACCCACGGCTGCTGGAGACCGACACGCCCCGCACCCGGCGACTGCTCGCCTCCCTCGCGTCGCTGTCGAAGGACACCCGGGGGGCGCTCGTCGTCCGGCGCGGTGACCCCGTCGACGTCATCACCCGACTCGCCAAGCAGGTCGGGGCGACACAGGTCCACGTGTCGGGGGAGACGACGCCCTACGGCCGCCGACGCGACGACGCCGTCGAGAAGGCCCTCGCCGAGGACGGGCGCGAGCTCGTGGCCACAGGGACGCCGTATGCCGTCGGGCCGGGTCGCATCGTCAACCAGGCGGGCTCGCCGTACAAGGTCTTCACACCCTTCTCCAAGGCATGGCACCAGCACGGGCGGCCGGCTCCGGCAGCTCGCCCCAAGCGCATCCCGTGGCTGCGCGAGGACGTCCACAGCGACCCGCTGCCCGAGGTGCCCGACCTGTCCCGGCTCGAGGCCGGCGAGGCCGCCGCGCTCAAGCGGTGGGAGAGCTTCCTCCACGACGGGCTCACGGCATACGACAGGGAACGCGACCGTCCCGACCTCGACACGACGAGCCGGCTGTCGGCGCCGCTCAAGTACGGCGAGATCCACCCCCGCACGATGCTCGCCGACATCGCGGCGCACTCGGCGGGGCGGTCGCAGGCCGCGAGCACCTACGTCACCGAGCTGATCTGGCGCGAGTTCTACGCCGACGTGCTGTGGCACCGCCCGGACTCGGCGTGGCACGACCTGCGGCCCGAGCTCGCGAAGCTGCCCTACGACTCGGGCGCCGAGACCGACCGGCTCGTCGACGTGTGGCGCGAGGGGCGCACCGGCTACCCCGTCGTCGACGCCGGCATGCGCCAGCTGCTCGCGGAGGGCTGGATGCACAACCGCGTCAGGATGATCACGGCGAGCTTCCTCACCAAGGACCTCCACGTCTGGTGGCCGGTCGGGGCACAGCACTTCCTCGACCACCTCGTCGACGGCGACATCGCCTCCAACAACCACGGGTGGCAGTGGGTCGCCGGCACGGGCACCGACGCGTCGCCGTACTTCCGCGTCTTCAACCCGGTGACGCAGGGAAAGAAGTTCGACCCCGACGGGGCGTACGTCCGGCGCTGGGTCCCGGAGCTCGCCCACCTACCGGGTGGCGCGGCTCACGAGCCGTGGAAGCACGACAACGGGTACGACCACGAGTATCCCCAGCGCGTCGTCGACCATGATGAGGAGCGCAAGGAGACCCTGGCCCGCTACGAGCGCGCCCGAGGCTAGGAGACGAGATGCGGGGCCCCGTGACCGAGCTGCGTGCGTTCGTCAACGCCGCGCTCATCGAGAAGGTGGACCGCGACCACCGCGACCCCGACGACGTCTTCCGGCGCCGTCAGGTCGTCGTCGCGCTCACCTTCGTCGTGGGCACCGCGGTGCTGGCCTGGGCGCTGCGGATCACCCCGGGCGACCCGCTCTTCTACGTCGCGACGCTCGCCCTGGCGGCGGTGTGGCTCGTCGGCGCGCTGCTGTCGGGCCCCCTGCACGCGGGCATGGGGCACACGCGTCGCGGCGAGAAGGCCCGGCCGATCGTGCAGTCCCTCGTGCTCGGCGTGCTGCTCCTCGTCCTCTTCCTCGTCGGTGCGCTCGTCGTCGCCCGCATCCCCGTGCTGCGCGAGCCGGTCGACCAGCTGCTCGACCACGCTCGGTTCGGGGCCTTCACGGCGGTGCTCGCCATCACCTTCGTCAACGGCGTCGTCGAGGAGCTCTACTTCCGCGGCGCCCTCTACGCCGCCCTCCCGCGCCACCAGGTGACCCTGACGACCCTGCTCTACGCCCTGACCACCGTCGGCAGCGGCATCCCGCTGCTCGTCCTGGCGGCTGCCGTCATCGGTCTCGTGACCGCCCTGCAGCGCCGCGTCACCGGCGGCTTCCTCGGGCCGATCATCACGCACGTCGTGTGGTCGACCGGGATGCTCCTGCTCCTCCCACCCGCCCTCGAGCTGACCAGGTGACCGCATGAACCCTGCCCCGAACTCCACCACGACCGACACCACTCCGCGCCGCGCCCTAGTCACGGGCGCCTCCGGATACGTCGGCGGGCAGGTCGTGCCGCGGCTGCTCGACGAGGGCTGGTCGGTCCGGGTGCTGACCCGCCGCCGCGCCTCGATGGACGACAAGCCGTGGGTCGACCGGGTCGAGGTCGCCGAGGGTGACGTCGCGTCGGCCGACGACATGCGCCGCGCGCTCGAGGACGTCGACGCCGCGTGGTACCTCGTGCACTCGATGGACGACCAGCCCGACTTCCAGGAGCGCGACCGTGAGGCGGCGACGATCTTCTCGGAGGCGGCGAAGGAGGCCGGGGTCTCGCGCATCGTCTACCTCGGCGGCCTGCACCCCGATGACGAGGTGCTCTCGCCACACCTCGCCTCGCGCGTCGAGGTCGGCCGCATCCTGCTCGACTCGGGCGTGCCGACCGCGGTGCTCCAGGCCGCCGTCGTGCTCGGTGACGGGTCGGCGTCCTTCGACATGCTGCGCTACCTCACGACCCGCCTGCCGGCGATGGTCGCGCCGAAGTGGCTCGACAACAAGATCCAGCCGATCGCCATCGACGACGTCGTGACGCTCCTCGTGGGCGCCGGCAGCCTGGCCCCCGAGGTCAACCGCACCTTCGACATCGGGGGTCCCGAGGTGCTGACCTACCGCGAGATGATCGCCCGCTTCTCCGACGCGACGGACCGGCGCCGCCCGGTCGTCGTGACCGTGCCGGTGCTGACGCCGCGCCTGGCGAGCCACTGGGTCGGGCTCGTCACCCCGATCTCGGCGGGCCTGGCCAAGCCGCTCGTCGGCAGCCTCGTCCACGAGGTCGTCGCCAAGGAGGACGACATCAGGGAGCACGTCGACGTGCCCGGGGGCTTCATCGACTTCGACACGGCCGTCCGGTCGGCGATGCACACGGCCAAGCCCGACACGGCGATGCGCAACCTCGCCCTGACGAGCGCCGCGACGGTGGCGAGCGCCGTTGCGGGTTCGCTTGCGACGCAACCGGAGTCACGCTGGTACCGATCGCTCGACCTGCCGGACTGGCAGCCCCCGACGCTCGCCTTCCCCCTGGTGTGGACCGCGCTCTACGCCGACATCGCGGCCACGTCCGCGACGGCGCTCAACGCGTACGACAAGGCCGGTGACACCGAGGGTCGCAACGCCTACCTCAAGGCCTTCGGGACCAACCTCGCCCTCAACACGGCCTGGAGCGTGCTCTTCTGGCGCGTACGCAAGCCGTGGGTGGCGGCCGCGGAGGCGGCGCTGCTCACGGCAAGCGCGGCGGACCTCGCCCGCCGCGCCGGCACCGTCAGCAAGGGGGCCGGGATCGCCCTGTCGCCGTATGCCGTGTGGTGCGGCTTCGCGACCGCCCTCTCGACGGCGATCGCGCGCCGCAACCGCTGAGCCCGGCCGGTCGGACCGGCTCAGAGCCACCAGCAGTCGGAGACCTGGGGGAGCCCGGCGACGCGGGCCTCGAGGAAGGCGTACTGCTTGGCGAACGACGGCACCGCCCCGCCGACGTGCGTCGGCGTGATGTTGGGAGAGAAGGCCACGTTGGCGCCGCGGGTGCACCAGTCGTGCGCGAGACCGCGCCCGACGGCATACGGGATGACGTCGTCGAGGACGGAGTGCGTCACGAGCACCGGGACGGCGGGCTTCAGCCGGCCGATGCGCTGCTCGGCGATGATCGATCGGAAGGGCTCTGCCGCGGCGAGCTCGGTCAGCGTGCGGCCGTCCTTCGTCAGGTCACTCGAGCGGGTGAAGGCGTGCAGGGCGATCGACTCGCCGACGCACTCGCCCTTGACCGCGGCGATGACGGAGGTGCCTCGGGCGTTGAGGAAGCCGTCGAGGTCGAGGCCGTAGGCGGCGGACTGGCCGGCGACGGCGTAGAGCGCGAAGGCCGAGTAGAGGCTGCCGTCGAGGTGGTCGGCGACGGCACCGAGCTCGGCGGGGACGGCGCCGGCGACCGCACCCTCGAGCCTCAGCTCTGGGGCATACGTGGGCGCGAGCTCCACGGCTGCGGCACTCGCACCGCCGCCCTGGCTGTAACCGGCCAGCATGACCGGGCCGCCGCTCGGCAGCCCGGTGCCGGGGAGGCGCTGGGCGGCGCGCACCATGTCGAGGACGGCGTGCGCCTGGGCCTCGCGGACCATGTACGTGTGGGTGCCGGGTGTGCCGAGGCCCTGGTAGTCGGTCATGGCGACCGCATAGCCGCGGGTCAGCAGGCCGGAGATGAAGGCGCCTTCGTACTCCGAGCCGGCGGCGAGCTGACGGCTCGGGGCGCACTGGTCACCCATCCCCTGGGTGCCCGCGGCGTAGCTGATGAGGGGGCGCTGGCCCGGACCGAACCACGGGACCGGCGGCACGAGGACGGTGCCCGTCACGGCGATCGGGGCGCCGCTGCGGTCGCGGCTGGCATACCTGACCCGAGTGGCGCGCGCGGTCGACGGGACGGCCTTGACCGGGTCGAGATAGAAGGTCATCGGCTCGGCCTCGAGCACCGTGCCGGGTGCTCCGGTGACGGGCGCGGGAGGGTCGTAGAAGCCAGAGGCCCGGGCTGTCGTGACCGGCGACATGACCGCCGCGGCGATCGCGAGCACGACGACGCCGACGACGCGACGGGTGCGGGACGGGCGTTGGGTCGAACGAGGCATGGCGGCGTTCTCCTCAGGCGGCAGGACGACGTCGGTGGCGTCCACTGGCCAGCAACTTACTGACGGTAACCAAGCCTGTCGCGCTGAAGCTGCGGCGGAGGGTCAGGCCGAGGCGGGCTGCTTCGTGAAGGCGCGGCGGTACGCGACCGGCGGGATGCCGATCTCGCGCTGGAAGTGGTGCCGCAGCACGGCGGCCGTCGCGAAGCCGCTCTCGCGGGCGATCCGCTCGATGTCGAGGTCGGTCGACTCGAGCAGGTGACGGGCCCGGAGCACCCGCTGGCTCGTCAGCCACTTGTGCGGGGTCGTGCCGACCTCGGCGGTGAAGCGGCGGGCGAAGGTGCGTTCCGACATGGCCGCCCGCCTGGCGAGCGACGGGATCGAGTGCTCCTCGTCGAGGCGCTCGGCAACCCACTCCATGACGTCCTGGAGGCCCTCGCACGGCTCGGACGGGACGGGCGTCTCGACGAACTGGCGCTGCCCACCGGAACGGTGCGGCGGGACGACCATGCGGCGCGCGATGCGGGTCGCCACCTCCGAGCCGAGCTCGGTGCGCACGATGTGCAGGCACGCGTCGATGCCGGCAGCCGTGCCGGCGCTCGTCAGGACCGGGCCGTCCTCGACGTAGAGGACGTCGAGGTCAACGCAGGCGCGGGGGTGCTCGTCGGCCAGCCGGGCGGCATACCTCCAGTGGGTCGTGCACTCACGGCCGTCGAGCAGGCCGGCGGCGGCGAGCTGGAAGGCGCCCGAGCAGACGGAGAGGACGCGACCGCCGTTCGCTGCGGTGTGGCGGAGGATGTCGAGGACGTCCGGGTCGTAGGGACCGTCGACGGCTCCGCCGGGGATGGCGACGAGGTCGGCACCGCGGGCGGCTTCGAGAGGGAAGGGCGCGACGATGCTGAGGCCGCTCGTCGTGCGGAGCACCTCGCCCGGGCGTGCCGAGCAGACGCGGAAGTCGAAGGGCGGGACACCGTCGTCGGTGCGGTCGATGCCGAAGACCTCACAGAGGACGCCGAGCTCGAACATGGCCACGGGCTCCTGGGCGATGACGGCGATGGTGCGCAGCATCCGGCCAGCATGGCACGGTTGGCAGGATCTTGTCGATCATCGACAGTTCTGCCACTCGTGGCGGGATCATGATGAGCGCAGACTTTCTGCCATGGACATCATCTTCTTCTTCGTCATGATCATCGCCATCGTCGCGGCCCTCGAGCCGCACCACCGTCGGACGTTCTCACTGCCGCGCGCTCCCTTCGGCGCCGACGCCGAGGTCGACCGCGACATCGAGCGCGTCCTGCACGACGTGCCCGTCACCCGCTGACACACCTGGCCCGCGCCGGCTGGCGGCCGTCAGTCGATGCGCGGCCACAGGTCGTGCGGATCGCGAGCCGGTCGGAAGCCACAGGCCTCGGCGAGGTGCCGGGCGTCGCGGAACCGACGGGCGAGCGACACGGGCTCGTGCGCGTCACTGCCGAAGCTCACCGCGCCACCGCCGACGTCGTGCCACCAGCGGACGACCGTCGGGTGCAGCGGCAGGACCGTGTTGATCTCGAGCACCTTGCCGGCCTCCGCGACGGCCTCGAGGGCCTGGTGGAATTCGACCTCGAACTCCGCCGGGTCGAAGGGGCCGTCCGCGGCCTCGTCCCAAGAACGGATGGGGTCGTCGATGTGGGCGAGGACCTCGAAGGCGTCGTCGGCCGCGACCATGGCTGCGACGTCGCGCAGGTAGCTGCGGACGATGTCCGCGGCAGTCCCAGCTCGAGCGCCCGCGCGCACGTGCGGTCCATGGATCCGTGCGCGGCGTCCCACGACCACTCGCTGTGCACATGACTGTCCGCCGGGAGCGTCATCCGGCCACGCTAGGCCCACCCGCCGCCATTGGCGCTGTCGAAGCCGCGCGCCAGCCGGCCCCGCCCGCCTGCGGGTCCTGCTCGACGCTGTCGGCCATCCCTTCTTGCCTCACGACCGTCACCGGCGACTGAGCCCGGACCAGCCTCACTGCACGCCGTGCCCGCACAGCCGAGCCCAGCGGTCAGAAGGGTGGCGGATCGTCGGCAGTCTCGGCTCCAGCTGAAAGGCATCGAGGCGGTGGACCCGAGCCCGGGTCGCGGAGGGCTTCTCGCCAGTCCTTGGGATAGGTGATGTAGTCGCGACCGGCGAGCGAGGACCAGGAGATGCCGTCGTCGTCGACCCGCTCGACCTGCCAGACTCCGGCGGTCTTGCCGTTGTGGCAGCCCCGGCTCAGGGACTCGGAGTTGGAGACGTGGGTGGAGCCGGCCGGCCACGGGACGACGTGGTCGAGGTCGCACCGGTCGGCCGGCACCTGGCACCCGGGGGCCCGGCAGACGCCGTCGACGGCCCGCACGTGCTCGACCATCGCGGCGGTCGGGCGGTAGCAGTCGGTGGAGAGCTCGAGGGCGCGGCCGGTGTCGACGTCGACGGCAAGGCGCTGCCACACCGAGCCCGGTGCGGTCATGATCTGGCGGGCGTGGGCGGCGGTGACCCAGCCGTGGCCGGGCAGCTCGCAGGCGGCGTCGGACATCCCGACGGCGACCTCGAACGGGACGACGATGCGGACGGCCGCGGGCGCCGCGTCGGACAGCAGGCCCGTACACGAGAGCTCTTCCTCGAGACCACCACCGAGACCGCCACCGGCACCGACAGGTCCTCCAGTGCCGGACGGGACGACGCCGAAGAGGGCGAGGTCGCAGAGCAGGTCGCTGCGCAGCTGGTCGAGGCTGCGGTCGTCGCCACCCGCGCGGGCGACCCGAGCCAGGGCATCGACCCGGTCGAGCACACCGACGATCCGCTCGGCCGGCGCGACGACGGTGAACGTCCCCATCCCGTCCTCGACGAGGCGGCCGTACGCCGTGCGGCGCAGACGAGAGGACCGGCGGCGCTCCTCGGCAGCCCGGGAGTCGGCCGAGCGGACGCACCGCTGCAACCGCGTGGCGAAGAGGCGCTGAGAGGCGACCGCGCCGTCCGGAGCCGGCGCGAGCACCGTGGCCTCGAGGTCGGGGAGGACGTCGTCGCCCAGCGCCCGCGTCTCGACGACGACGCGCAGGGCTCGCTGGAGACTGACAGCACCGGTCCGCAGCCGCTCACGCAGCACCCGATGACGCCGGGGTGCTGTCGCGAGCTCGAGCCGGCGGGCGACCTCGGTCGCGCCCACCCCGGTCGCCCAGGCGATCTCCTGCGCGGCGACCTGGTCGGCCGTGATCGGGACGGGCGAGCTCGTCGTCCACCGGGCGAGCTGCTGCTCCTCGACGGAGTGCAGCGCGGCATACGCGTCGACGAGACGACCCTCGAGGCGAGCCTTCTGGACCTCGAGGCGCTCGATCTGCGAGAGCACCTCCTCGGCCTCGTCATCCAACGTGAGGGACGCGCTGCGCTCCTGCGCGCGATCGGCGCGGGCCTTCGCCTGACCGAGCAGCCAGACCACGCGGGGATCGAGGCTGCTGCCACCGTCAGTCGCGTCGGGCGCCGGACGCCCGGTGTCGAGGAATGGCACGAACTCACTCCTCCCACCCGGGTCGCCGACCCCTCTATTGGAACACACGTTCGATAGACTGTGAAGGTCTGTCCACACTGTGAGTCCATCCGATCCCGTTGCGTCGCAAAGGGATCGGAGCGCGCTCACTCCTCCGCGGTCGGATCCACTCGTGGCTTGCGCCGCGTCAGCAGGACACCGGCGATGCACAACGCCCCGCCGACGAAGGTCAGGGGCGGCGGCACCTCGAAGAGCAGCGCCCAGGCGATGAGTGTCGCGATGAACGGCACGAGGAACGTCGTCAGGGTCAGCGTGCCGGCATCGCTGCGCGCCAGCACGTAGGCCCACGTCGAGAAGGCGATGGCGGTCGGGAAGATGCCGAGGTAGGCGATCCACCACAAGGTGCTGGGCTCGCTGTCACGCACCACGGTGACGAGCTCGCCGCTCCACGGCAGGCACACGACGGCGCCGATGATGCAGGCGAGCCACGTGACCTCGGGACCCGGCAACCGCCCGAGTAGCGGCTTCTGCGCGAGGACGCCCACGGCATACGTCACCGCAGCCAGGACGGCGAGCCACACGCCCACCATGTCGCCGGAGTCGCCTGAGGAGAAGCCGCGCGCGATGACGACGACACCGGCGAAGCCGACGGCCATGCCGATGAGCAGCCAACGCGTCATCTTCTCACCGAGGAAGACCGTGGCGAGGAGCGCGACGATGATCGGCCCGATCTGCACGATGAGCGCGGAGGTGCCGGCGTCGATGCGCCGCTCGGCCTCGTTGAGGGCGAGGTTGTAGATGCCGAACCAGCCGACCCCGCAGAGCAGCAGCAGGGGCCAGTCGCGGCGGGCCGGCCAGGTCCGCGGCCGTCGGAAGACGAGGACCCCGAGGGCGACCGACGCGACGAGCAGACGCCCGAGCGACAGCGCGCCCGGCGGCACGTCTCGGCCGAGGTGGCGGATCGCGACGAACGCGGACGCCCAGAGGAGGAGCGTCACGGCCACGGCAGCCAGGATGAGCCACCTTGCACGGCGAGCGCTGGACGGGGCCTGGGATGCAGTGCGGGAGTCCACGGTCACCCGACGACCGTAGGCGTCGACACCGACAGAGCGCCGCCGGTTTTCCGGTCAGATGTCCCCCACATCCCGCCACCACGGACGGGTGTCAGGCGTCCGGTCGCACAGGCGCCGACGCCCGCCGTGTGGCACGGTGGACGTGCCCCCAGCGCAAGGGTGCCGACCTGCCGCTGCCCGTCCCGAGAGGCCTGACCATGTCCCGACCCCGCACCATCGACGAGGTCCTCGCCGAGGCTCGCGGTCGCCTCCACCGGCTCACGCCCGAGCAGGCCGAGATGGCACGTGCGGACGGCGCGCTCGTCGTCGACATCCGCCCCGCCGCCCAGCGTGCGGCCGAGGGTGAGCTGCCCTTCGCGACGGTGATCGAGCGCAACGTCCTCGAGTGGCGTCTCGATCCCTCGAGCGACGCGTCGCTGCCGGTCGCGAGCCACGACCTCGAGGTGATCGTCCTCTGCCAGGAGGGCTACACGTCCAGCCTGGCGGCCGCCTCGCTCCAGGACCTCGGCATCCACCGCGCCACCGACGTCATCGGGGGGTATGCCGCGTGGCGGGCGTGGCTCGCCTCCGCCGAGTAGGCCCGGACCGAGGACGGTCGAGGGCGCAGCAGTTGATCAGTGGCCCGGGCCGCTGACCATCTTGGCTCGCTCCGACTCGTGTGCCGCACCCTTCGCGGCCAGCGTCGTGCAGGCCTCCTCGATGTCGCGGGCCAGCGTGTCGACGTGCTCGCGGCTCATCGTCTCCTTGACCAGCGCGCGCATGATGGTGACGTCCTGGGCGTCGGGCGGCAGCGTGTAGGCGGGCACCATCCAACCGCGCTCGGCAGACAGCTGCCAGGCGATGTCGAACTCGTCGTACCCGTGGTCACCGGACAGCATGAAGGCGACGAGCGGGAGCTGCTCCTCCTCCCGGCCGATCAGCTCGAAGCGCCCCATCGCCTCGAGCTTGTCGCCGAGCATCCGAGCATTCGCCTGCATGTTGCGCATGATGTAGGTGTAGCCCTCACGTCCGTAGCGCACGAGGTTGTAGTACTGCGCCAGGACCATCGCCGACCCCGTCGAGAAGTTCAGGGTGAAGGTCGAGTCGGTCTTGCCGAGGTAGTTCTCCTTGAAGACCAGGTCGGGCGCCAGGTCTGCGACCTCCCGGAAGATCAGCCAGCCGATGCCCGGATAGACCAGGCCGAACTTGTGACCCGAGACGTTGATCGAGCGCACCTGCTCGAGCCGGAAGTCCCACGGCGAGTCGGGGTAGAGGAACGGCCACACGAAGCCACCACTGGCCCCGTCGACATGAAGCGGCACGTCGAGGTCACGCTCTCGCTTCATCTGCACGAGGAGGTCGTTGATGCCGACGATGTCGTCCTTGTGGCCGGTGAAGGTGGTGCCGAGGACGGCCGCGACTCCGATGGT
Organism: Terrabacter sp. 2TAF16; assembly: GCF_052115065.1. Classification (NCBI taxonomy): domain Bacteria; kingdom Bacillati; phylum Actinomycetota; class Actinomycetes; order Micrococcales; family Intrasporangiaceae; genus Terrabacter; species Terrabacter sp. 2TAF16. Next base: position 105,067 of record NZ_JBFRFZ010000003.1, on the reverse strand, counting down.
GTTCTCGTCCACGTGCGGCGCGACGTCCTCCGGGCCGATGGTGTACTTCCCGGGCTGAAGCGGGACGATCCGCGCCTCGACGTCGAAGTAGCGACAGAACTTCTCCCACACGACGTGCACGTCGCCGCCGAAGACCAGGTTCGGACGCTCCGTCGAGCCGCCCGCGGCCTGGCGACGGGTGCGCCAGTTCCACTTCAGCGACAGACCGCCGAGCATGATCGCCTCGGACGAGCCCTGCGTACGAGCTCCCGTGGTCTCGCCCGGGGCGTGGAACAGGTCGGCGAGCATCCGGATGCACCGCTGCTCGATCTCGGCCGTGCGCGGGTACTCCGCGTGGTCGATGAAGTTGCGGTGCAGGTTCTCCGCGATGATCTGCTGCGCCTCCGGCTCCATCCAGGTGGTGACGAAGGTCGCGAGGTTGCGCCCCGGATCCCCTTCGAGGGCGAGGTCTTCGGCCACCAGGCGCCGGGCGTCCACCGCGCTCATCCCCGTGACCGGGAACTCACGGCTGGGCACCTCCTCGGTCACGAAGCGGTTGCCGTAGAGCGCTGCTATGGCGTTGATCTCGGACGGTGTGGACATGCGCTTCTCCTTGAGTCGGACGGAGGGGTGGTGTCTAGGGACTCGCGGGCGTGGCGGTCGCGACGACACGACGCCAGGCCGGGAGCAGGAGTGCGGCGCCGACGAGGAAGCACACGGCGCCCCAGAAGGTCCCGGCCACGGCGATCCGCGTGCTCAGCACCTGGTCCGTGCTCGGCACGACGTAGCTGGCGATCGCGGAGGCCATGAAGAACACCGAGCCGAGCATGTTGAGCCAGGCGATCCGCCACGGGAACGACCGGGGCTGGACGCTGAGGAAGCGGCTCGAGACCGCGAGCACGGCGCAGGCGCTCGCCACGAGGAAGAGCACCGACCCGTAGAGGTCGGGCCGCCACACGTAGCGATCGGACTCGGCGGCCGTCGCGTTGTGGGTCACGGCGGCGACGGTGCTGACGTTGAAGAACAGCGTGCCGGGGAGCTGCACGGCCGCGGCCAGCCAGTTCAGGTCGTGCGGCAGCCAGCACCACAGACGGGCCTGGACCGGCTGGTGCTGGGTGACCTCGTCGACGGCGGTCGTCGAGGGGTTCTGCGCCTGCACGAGCTGGCAGGACGAAGCGCTGGTGAAGAAGACCGAGCCGACGACGTAGGTGACGCCATCGACCCATCCGCCGACGGCATTCAGGTAGGCAGGCAACGAGCCCAGCACGAAGCACGCAGAGCCGGCCATGAAGAGCCAGGCGATCGCCGCGTTCAGGCGTTCTGGTCGTACCCTCATCCTCGGCTCGCTCCCGTCGACGGGTCGATCACTCCACTATCGAGCGGCCTTGGTCGCCGCGGCTCACCCCTTGCGGGTGACTGCCGCCATCCGGATGGATCCCGCCACGCGCCGACTCGCGTCGGACCGTGTCGCTCAGCCGGTCGAGGTGCGCCGAGGGCAGCCGCCACCGCTGCCAGTAGAGCTGGACGTCGACGTGGTCGCGCGACCCGAGTCGCACGAGCTCACCAGCGTCGAGCAACGGCCCGAGCTGAGTTGTCAGGAGCGCACCCCAGCCGAGCCCGGAGCGGACCGCCGTCACGAAGCCACCCCCGTCGGGCACCTCGTGCGTCGGCGGCGCGACGTCCACGCCGCGCCGGTCGAGGATGCGCTGCTGGATGTCGTCCTTGTCGTTGAAACGCACGAGCGGCATTGCGGCCCAGTCGATCCCACGGCCGACCCGATATCGGTCCACGAGCGGCGGCGCCGCCGCTGGCAGGTAGCGCATCGTGACGAGAGGCTCGGTCGAGCAGCCCTGGACCGGCGTCGGGTCGGACGTCACGGCGCCGAGCACCTCACCCGACCGGAGCAGCCGAGCCGAGTGGTCCTGGTCCTCGACCCTCAGGCGCAGCACGACGTCGTCCCAGGCGGCAGCCTCGGTCAGCACCGCACCGAACCACGTCGACATCGAGTCCGCGTTGACGACGATCGGCAGGTCGACCCGGGACCGACCGTCGGCGACAAGCCCCGCAAGCGCCTCCGACTCGAGCAGTCCCTGCTGCCGGGCGAGCCGGACGAGCGCCTCGCCCGCGCTCGTGGCGCGACACGGGGTGCTGCGCACGACGACGACCTGGCCGACCTCGGCCTCGAGCGCCTTGACCCGCTGGCTCACGGCCGACGGTGTCACGTGGAGCCGTCGGGCCGCCGCGTCGAAGGTGCCGGTGTCGATGATGGCGAGCAGGGTCGCGAGGTGCTCGGGCTGGAGCCGCATGAAGCCATGCTAATGATGGTGAAGAAACCTTCGCTTCACTGAAGGTCGCGATCCCTCTACGGTCGAGGGCGTGACCTCCCTCGTGCCCGGCTTCCTCACGATGGCCTCGCTCATCGTGGCCATCGGCGCGCAGAACGCCTACGTGCTCCGTACCGGCCTCGCGCGTCACCACGTCGGGCTCGTCGTCGCCGTCTGCGCCGTGAGCGACGCCGTCCTCGTCCTCGCCGGCGTGCTCGGCGTGGGCGGTCTGGTCACGGCCCACCCGGGACTGCTGACGGTCGTGCGGTGGGTCGGGGCGGCATACCTCGTCGGCTACGGCCTGCTGTGCCTGCGCAACGCGCGCCACCCCAAGGGCCTCGAAGCCGGCGCCATCCAGCGGTCGCGCAGAGGCGTGCTCGCGACGGTCCTCGCGCTCACGTGGCTCAACCCGCACGTCTACCTCGACACCGTGCTGCTCGTCGGGTCGCTCGCCAACCAGCACGGTCCGGACGGACGGTGGTGGTTCGCCGGTGGGGCCGCGCTCGCCAGCGTCGTGTGGTTCACCTCGCTCGGCTACGGCGCGCGCCTGCTCGCGCCGCTCTTCGCGCGGCCGGCCACGTGGCGCGTCCTCGACGTCGCGATCGCCGTCGTCATGTTCACCATCGCCGCCACCCTCCTCCTCGGCTGAACGCCTGATTCGCTCGTTGGCCTGCGCGACGGAAGGGCTCGACCTAACCTCTGCTGCGTGAGCACGGGGGAGGTCGCCGACGTCGGCGACGACAAACGCATGAGGCTTCGGTATGCCGGCACGTGCCGACGGTGCGCCGCCGCGCTCCCAGCAGGGACCCGTGCCGTCTACGAACGGTCGAGCCGGACCGTGCGCTGCCTCGAGTGCCCGGGTGAGTCGGCCACGACGGTCGCCCCGGGGTGTGACGACGTCGGCGTGGCCGTCGTCCCCGACGAACCACGGGCCCAGCCGTCCCTCCAGCCCGAGCCGGCCCGGGAAACCAGCGGCCCGGCCGGCGGGTCGGCGCGGCGCGAGTTCGAACGACGGCGCGACGCCCGGGAGCGCCGCGTTCGCGAGCGCCACCCGCGCATCGGCGGATTCCTCCTCGCCATCACCGAGGAGCCGCAGAGCACCCGGGCCTGGAACACCGGCGCGGAGGGTGAGCAGTTCGTGGGCGGCCGTCTCGACGCCCTCGTGGGTGACGACCTCGCCGTGCTGCACGACCGGCGCATTCCGAGGACGCGGGCCAACATCGACCACGTCGTCGTCTCGCGCCACGGCATCTTCGTCGTCGACGCGAAGAAGTACCAGGGCAGGCCCGCCCTCCGCGTCGAGGGCGGGCTCTTCCGCCCCCGCACAGAGAAGCTCGTCGTCGGTGGACGTGACTGCACGAAGCTCGTCGACGGGGTGCTGGGGCAGGTCGACCTCGTCCGCACGTCCGTCGACGACCCGACCGTCCCCGTGACGGGCGTGCTGTGCTTCGTCGCTGCCGACTGGCCGCTCATCGGCGGTGCCTTCACGACGCGCGGAGTTCACGTGCTGTGGTCCAAGCGCCTCCTGCAGCTCGTCACCGCGACGCCGTCCACCCGCGACACAGCGCCGCTCGCGACCGTGGACGTCGCAGCCGTGCGCGATCGGCTGGCGGCCGCCTTCCCGCCCGCCTGAAGCTCCACCGGGTGCCTACCTCAGACGGGTCCACACGGCATACGCCATCGGATCTGAGGTAGTCGGCGGGCAGGGATAGGGCGGTCGTCCGATGTGGGGGTCTACCTCAGCAACCGAGTCTGGAGAAGTCCAGAACGGCACGAGCAGAGGAAAGACCATGACCACCCAGTACATCGACTTCCGCACCGTCCAGGTCGAGATCGAGTCCCGCTACCCGCAGCGTCGTCGCGTCCGCCGCGACTCGTCGCTCGAGATCATGCGTCGCACCATGGCGCGGGTCTCCCGAGAGGAGAACAACCCGGGCCGCGCGCGGTGACGACGGCGACGCGACCCGTGTCGCCGACCGTCCCGCTCCTGTCGGCGGAGTACGCGATGATTCCGCGTATGCCGCTCAGCACGGGCCCCCTCATCGGGCGGGACACCGACCTGTCCCGTCTCGCCGACGCCATCGGACTGCGCCCCACCCCGGGTGCCCGGCCCGGTGGCGTCGTCGTGCTGTCCGGCGACGCCGGCATCGGCAAGTCCCGCATCGTGGGGCACCTCGTCGCCGAGGCCACCGCGTCCGACTGGTTCACCGCAGTCGGTCACTGTGTCGGCCAGGCGGGCAGCAGCCTCGCCTACCTCCCCTTCGTCGAGCTCGTCGGAACCATCGACGCAGGCCATCCCGACGTCGTCGAGCGGGTGCTCGAGACCCACCCGAGCCTCGGCCACCTGCTGCCCGGGCGCGCCGACGCACCCGACCGGGACCGTTCCGGACGCAGCACCGACCCCGGCCAGGTCGCCGAGGCCGTGCACGCCCTGCTGTCCGCGCTCGGCGACGCCCAGCCGTCCCTCCTCGTCGTCGAGGACGTCCACTGGGCCGACCACTCCTCGCGCGACCTCATCACCCTCCTGCTGACCCGTGGCTTCACGCACGCGGTCGGCCTCGTCGTGACCTACCGCTCCGACGACCTCTACCGCCGCCACCCCCTGCACGAGACGCTCGCCGTGTGGGCGCGCATCGCGGGTCTCGAGCACGTCGAGCTCGCCCCGCTCCCCGACGACGCCGTGCGAGAGCTCGTCTCCGGCATCGAGGGCGCCCCCACTGACGCCGCGACGAACGCCGAGATCGCCCGCCGCTCCGAGGGCAACCCGTTCTTCGCCGAGGAGCTCGTCGCGAGCGCCGCGGCCGGCCAGGGCCTGACCGGCGGCCTGAGCCGCGTGCTCCGCGCCCGCGTCGAGCAGCTCGACGACACCGCCCAGCGCGTGCTCCGAGCCATCGCCCTCAAGGGAGGGCAGTTCATCGGCCACGACCTCCTCTCCCGCGTCGTCGACCTCCCCGACGAGACGCTCGAGGCCGCGCTGGCCGCCGCGGTGGAGCACCACGTCCTCGAGGCCCGCTGGCCGCCGGCCTACACCTTCCGCCACGCCCTCCTCGGTGAGGCCGTGGCCGACAGCCTCCTGCCCGGCGAGCGCCTCCGGCTCCACCGGGCGTATGCCGCCGTGCTGGCCGAGCGTCCCGAACTCGCCCCCGCGTCCGAGCTGGCCCGCCACGCCGCCGCCGTGGGCGACCTGCCGACGGCGGTCCGCGCGAGTCGAGCCGCGGCGGAGGCCGCCATGGCCGTCGGCGGTCCGCAGGAGGCGCTGCTGCTCCTCGAGCGCGCGCTCTCGTGGCTCGACGAGGACGACCCCGAGCGCGACGAGGTGACCCTCCGGGCCTCGCGCGCGGCGATGGTCGCCGGTGAGCCGATCCGAGCCATGGACCTGCTGCGCGACCGGCTGGACCATCCCGGCACCGCGCAGGACCCGGGCGCGCGCGCCGACCTGCTCTCGACGCTCGTCATCCGCTCGCGCATCCTCGACCTGCCGATCGACTCCATCGCCCTGACCGACGAGGCCCTGTCGCTCATCGGCGAGGAGGCCGACGAGCGCCGGGTCCGGGTGCTCGTCGCCCGGGTGCAGGCGCTCGTCGACAACGGCTCGTTCGTCGAGGCGGCCGTCGTCGGCAACGAGGTGTCGCTGCTCGCCGAGCGTCTCGGACTCGGCGGCGCGCTCGCCGAGGTGCGCACCATCATGGCTCGCATCCTCGAGGCCCAGGAGGACCTCGACTCGGTCGAGACGCACCTTCGCTCGATCGTCGCCGACATCGACCCCGACGACCCTCTCCTCCTGCGCGCCCTGCACCAGCTCGCGTCCCTCGCGCACCGCCGCGGCGACCTTCCCGGGTCGCTCGAGCTCTACGACCGCGGGGCCGCCGTCGCCCGGCGGATGCACCGAGAGTGGGCACCCTGGGGGCAGGAGTGCCGCCTGCTCGGCGGACTCACGGCCTACGAGCTCGGCGACTGGGACGGCGCGGCTCGACGCCTCGACCTCGCAGGGCGACCGGCCCCACAGCCGGGGCGCACGATCTTCACCGGCGCCGCCCTGCTCGTGCACGCCGGTCGCGGAGACCCCGTCGACCCCGACCTCATCGGGGCGATGCGGGAGTGGTGGCCCGTCGACGGCCTGTGCGTCGTGCTGACGACCATGCCCGCCGTCGACGTGCTCGGCCAGACGGGCGACCTCGGAGGGATGCTCGACCTCACCGAGGAGGCCGTCCGCGTCCTCGACGCCACGTGGGGCGAGTACCACGCCGTCGTGCGGCTCGCCGCGCTCGTGGCCGGGCAGGCTGCAGCGCTCGTGCCCCGGGCCGACCCGGCGCTCCGGGCCCGCGCCGTCGCCGTCGTCGAGGAGCTCGCCGATCGCGGCCGCCGCATCACTGAGCTCCGGCCCGCCGTCGAGAAGGCGAGCCGCCCGAAGTTCGAGCGTGCCGCCGCCGAGTCGCTCGAGGACACGAGCCGCGAGACGTGGGCGTGGACCGCACGGCTCGAGGCCGAGGTGCTGCGGCTGCAGCGGGTCGCCGGGGTCGAGGAGCCGCCGCCGGTGACCGAGCTCGTCGACGCGTGGCGCGAGAGCGTCGCGGCCTTCGAGCGCTACGGCCACGTCTTCGAGACCGCCCGCTCGCGGGCGCGGCTCGCCGAGGCCCTGCGGGCCGCGGGCGAGGACGTCGAGTCCCGCACGGTCGCCGAACTGGCCCGCGAGGAGGCCGTCAGGCTCGAGGCCAAGCCGCTCCTCGCCGAGCTCGACGCGGTGCGCCCCGCCGGCGTGACGGTCGACCTCACCCCTCGCGAGCTCGAGGTGCTCGCGCTGCTGGCGCAGGGCCTGACCAACGGTCAGATCGGCAAGCAGCTCTACATCAGCACCAAGACCGTGAGCGTCCACGTCTCCAACCTCCTGGCCAAGCTCGGCGCCTCCGGTCGCACCGAGGCGGCCGCCATCGCGCGACGACGTGGGCTCGTGACCGGATGAAGGCGGTCAGGCTGGCGCGCCCTCGCGCACGGCGACCCCGGGTCGCGACCGGCGCAGACCGGGGGTGAGGGCGACCGAGACGACCACCGAGGCGACGGCCATGACGCCCATCGCCTGCGCGGCCGCGACCGGCCCCATCCCCAGCGCGGTCGCGACGACGCCCCCGAGCAGCGCCCCGAGGGCCTGGCCCACCATGAGGCCCGTGCCCTGCAGCCCGAAGACCTGGCCTCGCGCCTGCGCGTCGGTGTGCGTCACCAGCCGCTCCTGCAGGGGCAGGCTCGCCGAGTAGCCCACGGACGCCACGAAGGCCAGCGCAGCGGCATACGGAAGCGACGGGACGGCGAAGAAGGCGAGGTAGGGGATCGCGAGCAGGAGCCGCAGCGGGCCGATGAGCCGGTCGCGCACGGCCACGGCGAGGAAGCGCCCGACGACGACGTCGCCGAGCAGCATCCCTGCCGCGGTGACGGCGAAGAGGTAGCCCGCGCGCTCGCCTGCGAACGGCACGAAGAGTGCCTCGCACCCGACGATGAGCCCGTTGGGCACCCACAACGTCAGGTAGAGCGGACGGATGACGCGCGACCCGAGCAGGGCGCGGTTGACCTCGCGGGTGCGGCGCACGAGGGAGGTGGCCGCGTGCCGCGGCGGGTGGTCCTCGAGGCCGAGGCGGAGCAGCACGACCGCGACGAGGAGGGCGACACCCGAGCCGAGGAAGAGCTCGGTCGTCGTGAAGGTGATGAGGAGCAGACCGCCGATGCCGTAGCCGACGATCTGCATGCCGCCGACCGCGATGTTCATCGTCGCCCGGCCGAGGATGAAGCCGTCGGGCGGGAGGATGTCGGAGACGAGCGCCATCATGCTGCCGCCGAGCGCCGAGGTGATGAGCGGGCCGACGGCGAGCAGCGCGAAGCGCCAACCCCACCCGAGCCCCGGGATCGCCTGGAGCAGGTCGCTCACCATCGTCGTCGTGAAGACGAGGACCAACGCGGTGCGCGGACGGACGAGGTCGGAGCCGGAGCCGAAGAGGGTCTGGCCGACGATGCGCATGAGCGGCGCGCCGAACATCGCGAGGGCCGTCAGGACCGGCGACCCCGTGGCCGCGAACGTGATGGTGCCGAGCGCGAGGGACGCGACGGCATACGCCCCGATGTTGATGCACTGGACGAGGAAGAGGACCCGGAACTCACGGATGGCGAACAGCTGGCGGTAGGTCTTCACTCGCTCCACCCTGACGACTCGCGGCCCGGGCCGCTAATCTTTCGGAGGGAGGCGAAACATGGGGACGTGGCGGATCTCGGCCGACCTGCTGGCGCGGAGCCGCTTCGTGGTGTCCCCGCGCATCGAGACGGTCGCCGCCCTCAACGACCTCGTGCGGCCCAGCGACGCCGCGGGGCGGGCCTTCGCCGCCGCGCACCGTGAGTCGTTCGAGGCGATGCTTGCAGAGCACCCCGTGCGGCGTGCCGTCCTCGACCACAGCTGGCGCACGGGATGGATCTCCGACTGGCTCGCACTCCCGCCAGACGGTCCGGGTCGCAGCTTCGCCGACGAGGTCGATGACGTGCGAGCCTTGGGGGACAAGCGAATTCGCGCCTACCTGCGCGAGAGCACCCCCGAGGCGTCGCTGCCGCGCATCCTCAGCCGACCGGGCACGGCCGAGCAGGCGGCCCAGCTGCTCGAGTGGGTGTGGACGCACGCCCTCGCCAGCGACTGGGGCCGCCGCGAGCGCATCCTGCGTGCCGACATCGTGTCGCGGACGGCGCGCCTCGCGACCCACGGCTGGGCCGCCGTGCTGCGTGACCTCGGCCGCGACCGCCAGTGGCTCGGCGACGGCCAGCTCCGGATCAACCGCTACGACCTGCCCTCGCGCGTCCTCGACGACGACGCCGACCTCTACTTCGTGCCCGCCCACGGGACCGCCACGTGGGTCGGCTGGGACCTCCCCCGTCGCTACGCCATCTACTACCCCGTGACCGGAGCCCTCGCCGAGGTCGACGGCCAGGCAGACGACGGGCTCGAGCGCCTCGTCGGCAGCGCTCGGGCACGGCTGCTGCGCGCCCTCGACGGACCGTCGAGCACGAGCGCGCTCGTCGCCCGCACGGGTATGCCGCTGGGCTCGGTCGGCGACCACCTCAAGGTGCTGCTCGCCTCGGGCACCGTGCTGCGCCGACGGTCGGGACGCGAGGTGCTCTACTGGCGCACCGCCCTGGGCGACGCCCTCGTGGCCTCCGGTCGGGGAGTTCTCCCCATGTACCGCAACGCCGCTCGCCCCTAGCGTCGGCGCTGCGGACGCGCCCGCGTCCACGCCACCGACACACGCTCAGGGGTAGTCATGTGTGAGCTCCACGAAACCACCAGTCCCGCCGTCGGGCGCCGCACACTGATCCGCGGCGCGGGCGGCCTCCTCATCGGCGGCGGACTCGTCGCGGCCACGGCCACCGCCGCCCAGGCCGCCACATCCCAGAACGGCTGGCCCGCCGGCTCGTCGTCGACCGTCCCGCTCGCCACCCTGGCCGTCGGCGCCGCGACCTTCCCGGCCGGCGTCCGCCGTGGTGACGTCCACGTCGTCCTCGGCTACGTCGCCCGCCGCTTCAACAGCGAGGTCGAGGGGCTCGTCAAGGGCTGGTGCTGGGGCCACAGCTACCGTCCGATCTCGGGCAGCACCACCCTGTCGAACCACTCGAGCGGCACGGCCATCGACCTCAACGCCCCGCGCCACCCGCTCGGCAGGTCAGGCACCTTCACGGCGACGCAGCGATCGCACATCCGCTCGATCCTGAACTCCTGCAACGGAGTCGTGCGCTGGGGCGGCGACTACTCGGGCCGCAAGGACGAGATGCACTTCGAGATCAACGTCCGCCCCGGGGATGCTCGCCTCGCGGCCCTCGCCCGGCGGATCGGCGGCGGTGGCGGCACCCCGACGCCCGCCCCGAGCGCCTGGACCACGGTCGACCGAGGGGCGAGCGGCTTCCGCGTCACGGCCATCCAGCACCTCCTGCGCCAGCGCGGGTTCAGCCTCACCGTCGACGGCTCGTTCGGACCGACGACCCAGAGCCGCGTCATCTCGTTCCAGCACTCCAAGGGCCTCACGGCCGACGGCGTCGTCGGACCGAAGACGTGGTCGGCGCTCGTCGTCTCCGTCAAGCGCGGCTCGAGCGGCCAGGCCGTCGTCGCCGCGCAGAAGCTGCTGACCCACCGGGGCTACAGCCTCACGGCCGACGGCGTCTTCGGCGCGATGACCGCGACGAAGACGCAGGCGTTCCAGCAGTCCCGGGGCCTCACCGCCGACGGTGTCGTGGGCGCCCGCACCTGGGCGATGCTCACCGCCTGACGAGCGGACGATTCTCCCCGGAACTTCCCAGCGAGGACCCTTCTCCGGCAGCGATTTCAGGTCTAGCGTCTGCGGTGTTCACGCCATTCGACGAAGAGGGGCACGGCACATGGCAGAAGACTGGGCAGCTGACGTAAAGAAGTACTCCCCCGACGCCGACGACGCCGCGATCAAGGGCGTTGTCCGGCACTGCGGCATCGCGCTGCAGAAGCGCGACTCGGCACTGGTGTCGTTCAGCGACAAGAGCGAGACCGACCGCGTGCGTGACGGATTCATGAAGAAGAAGCTCGGCCTCACCGACTCCGACGCCGATCTCGACGCCTCCCTGGCAGAGGTCGGGCAGACGCTCAAGGGCGACCGCACGAAGAACCGCGTCACCGTCTACTACCTGCTGGCCGAGAAGCACGGGAAGCTCGACCTCTTCCGCTGACCTCCGCTGCTGACCGCGTCCTTCCGGACGCGGACGAACGTATGCCGCCTGGCCGGGCCAGGCGGCATACGTGCTGCTTCCGGGTCGGCGGCCCGGGTGCAACGACACACCCGGGTCAAAGGTTCACCGGCCGCCCCTCGATTTCGGGTCGGTCATCCGCTCACCATGGAGGATGGACAACCACAACGCCGTGCACCATGGCACTCCCTCGCGTCGCCTCGTCCTCGGCTCGGCTGCTGCCGTCGCCGTCACCGCCCTGACCGCTCCCGTCGCCTCCGCCGAGCAGGGCCGTGGCCGCGGCCACCTCCCCTCGCGCATCGACCTACCGATCGGGACCCGCCCTGAGGGCATCACGTCCGGGCCGGGACCGACCTTCTACGTCGGCTCCGTCGCCGACGGCCGCATCGTCACGGGCTCCCTCCGCACCGGAGCCGTCCGCACCCTTCTCGCCCCCGAGGCCGGACGGTCGCTGCGCGGCCTCTACTTCGACGCCCGCACCGGGCTCGTCTGGGCCGTGGGCTCGCTCGGCGCCGTCGGACACGTCTGGGCCGTGGACGCCCGGTCGGGAGCCGTCGTCGGCGACACCGTGGTCCCCGGGGCGGGCTTCCTCAACGACCTCGTCGTCACCCGTCGCGCCGTGTGGGCCACCGACTCGAACGTCGACCGCCTCACGATCGTGCGACTCACCCGCCACGGCCGCCCGTCCGGGGCCCCGGCCGAGTTCGTGAACCTCATCGGCGACTGGCCGACCAGTCCTCCGAACACCTTCAACGCCAACGGGATCCGCACCCTGCCCCACGGGCCCATCCTCCTGAACCACAGCCGCGTGGGTGGCCTCTGGCAGGTCGACCCGGCTTCCGGCGTCGCCCGCCGGATCGCCGTCACCGGTGGACCGCCGATCACGAGCGGCGACGGGCTGGAGCTCGTGGGCCGGACCCTCTACAACGTGCGCGGGAGCGGCCCTCAGGACGTCAGCGTCGTGCGACTCCGGACCCACGCCGGCGAGCTGCGCGGTCGGTGGGTCGCCACGCTCACCGACGCCGGGCTCGACGTGCCGTCGACCGCCACGGCCGCGCTCGGCTCGCTGTGGGTCGTCAACGCCCGCTTCGGGATCCCCTCACCCGACACGGCCCCCTTCTGGGTCACCCGCCTCCCGGCCCGATGACGAGGACGTATGCCGTCGGGTCCCCATGGACCCGGCGGCCGGACGGGCGCACACTGGACAGATGGACACGCGCCGCAGCAGGTTGACCCGTCGCAGCGCCCTGACCGCCGTCGCGGGCTCGGCACTCGTCGCCCTCACGGCCCTGGCCGGATCGTCGGCCGTCGCCGCACCCCGGACGGTGGCCCCGGCCGCCCCTGTCGTCACGACATCGCTCGCCGACGTGCGCCTGCCCTCGGTGTCGGCGCCGCACCACGTGCCCACGCGGGCCGGGTCGTGCTCCGTCTCGATGATGAGCGACCTCTAGCGCCACCCGTCGAGCCTGCTCGCAGGGGTGGTCCGGCACGCCGGGCCACGATTCGGTCACGGCTGGTGGGGAGGACGGCCCCACTGGGTACGTTGCGTCAGTTCGGACCCGGGTGACGTCCCGGGTCCCCGTCCCACCCGCGAGGATCCCGCCATGCCGACGCCGCGCCGCACCACGCCCCGCGAGTGGATGAACCACCTCGAGCAGACGCTCGAGGCGTTCGACGAGACCGGCGGGCACCGCACCCTGACCCAGGTCTTCGACGAGCTCGGCGTCGAGGACGCCCTCTCGCTCGTCGTGCTCCCCTACCTCCACGAGCTCGGTGAACGGTGGTCGGCCGGGTCGATCGGCGTGGCCCAGGAGCACTTCGCGAGCAACGTCCTGCGCTCGCGGCTCTCGGTTCTCATGGGGGCCGACGAACGACCCGAGGGCCCCCTCGCCGTGCTCGCCTGCATGCCCGGCGAGCAGCACGAGTTCGGGCTCATGGCCACCTCGATCGTGCTCTCTCGCCTCGGCTGGCGCACCTGCTACCTCGGTGCCGACACGCCCTCCGCCGAGCTCGCCCTCACCTGCCGGACGCTCCAGCCCGAGGTCGTCGTCGTCGCGGCACGCCGGGCCACCGCCTTCGCCGCCCACGCGCCGGCGCTGCGCCGCGTCGCCACGTCCACACCGGTACACCTCGCCGCGGCTGGCGCCACCGACGAGGTCGCCCAGCTGTGCCACGCGACCCGCCTGGACGGCGATCCCGTCCGCGGCGCCCGCACCCTCCACGAGGCCCTCGGCAAGTCCTCCACGCAGATCGACGAGTCCACGGCTGTCTGACGACAGGCCGGCCTGCCCACCGCGCGCGTGACCTGTTCGGCGATAGGCTCGTTTGCCGTGCCCAGGCACCGTGACCCGCAGGACCCGACCGATGGAGCTCCCATGAACGCAGGACCGAACGGCCCGCAGCACCTCGTCGACCAGGTCGGGTCGGAGGCCGTGGACGGACCCGGTCGCACGGGGCGCGACCAGCGCATCGGGCTCGTCTTCGCGGGCATCGCCGCCGCCGCCCTCCTCGTCGCCGGGCTCATCACCATCGTGGTCAGGATGGCCGGCTGAGCGCGGCGAGCGCCACCGGCCGCCCCGACCGGCCCACGAACTCCTCGAAGGCCGCGATCGTCGGGTCGTGCGCGGGGTTGCGCACCATCGCGCCGATGGTCCGTTGCGCCTGCGGGTGGTCGAGCCGGACAGGGACCACGTCGCCCTCCGGGGCGAAGTCCGGGAGGATGGCGACGCCGAGCCCTGCACCGACGAGTCCCCTTGCGGTGTGGACATCCTCGGCCTCGAAGGCCACGCGCAGCGGCACCCCGGCGTCGGCGTAGATCTCCTCGACGCGGCCACGCAGGCCGAAGCCGGTCTTGAGGACGATGAGCTCGTCGCCCCCGTCGGCGGCCAGACGCTCGACGGAGACCGAGCCAGCCCCGGCGGCCGGGTGCGACCGGTGTACGGCGACGACGAGGGGCTCGTCGTAGAGCACCGTGGTCGACGCACCGGGCAGTGACGGTGGCGACGCGACGAGCGCGACGGAGCAGCGGCCGGCCTCGAAGTCGTCGAGGGCCTTCTGCCGTGAGCCCTGGGCCAGCTCGAACCGCACCCCCGGGAAGCGGTCGCGGAAACGGCGGATGAGGGCCGGCACGACGGCCTCCCCGAGCAGGGTCTGGAACGACAGACCGACCGTGCCGTGCCCGACGACGCTCGACCCGGTCACGACGTCGACACCGCGCTCGAGTGCACCCACCCCCTCCTGCGCGAAGGGCAGCAGCGCCCGTCCGGCCGCCGTCAGGGCGATCCCGCGCCCGTCCCGCTCGACGACGGGGGTGCCGAGCAGGTCCCCGAGGCGGGCCAGGGCCCGGCTGACGGTCGGCTGGGGCATGCCGAGAACGGCGGCCGCGGTCGTCACCTGGCCGACCTCCGCGACGACGACGAAGACGGGCAGCAGCCGCACGACAGCCCGGAACTCGGCAGGTCTCATGCTCTGATCGTATGAGTCGCGCCTTTGGTATGCATTGGTGCGCACGACCTGACCGACCTAGCGTCGAGCGCATGACCTGGGCCGGACACCTCCCCGCGAGCCGCGAGTACCGCCGCATCCTCGTCGGGCTCGGCGCCGCCGGCATCGCGACGTTCGCGCAGCTCTACTCACCGCAGGGGCTGCTGCCCACCCTCGCGCGCGGCCTCGAGGTCAGCCCCGCCGACGCGGCCCTGTCGGTCTCGCTCGCGACCCTCGGCGTCGCCGTCGCGGTGCTGCCATGGTCGTGGATCGCCGACCGCGTCGGTCGGCTGCGCGCCATGCAGGTGGCCATCGTCGCCTCGACCGTGCTCGGCGTCGCCGTCGCGCTCGCGCCCGGGATCGAGGCCCTGCTCGCCCTGCGCCTCGTCGAGGGGATGGCCCTCGGTGGGCTGCCCGCGCTCGCCGTCACCTACCTCCACGACGAGGTGCACGCCCGCCACACGGCAGCGGCTGCGGCCGCCTACATCTCCGGCACGACGATCGGTGGTGCAGCCGGGCGGCTCATCGCCGGACCGCTCGCGGGCGTCGTCGGCTGGCGCCCGGCCCTGCTCACGGTGGGCGCCGTGTGTGCCGTCGCGTCGGTCGTCTTCCTGCGGCTCATGCCGCGGGCGCGCGGCTACCGACCGACGACCGCAGCCACCGCGCGGACCGTCGTGGACGGCATACGCACGAGCCTGCGGGACCCGGCGCTGCTGGCGCTCTACGGCCAGGGGGCCCTTCTCATGGGCGGCTTCGTCGCGGTCTACAACTACCTCGCCTTCCGGCTCGAGGGCCCGGAGTTCGCGCTGCCCGCGACGGTCGGGTCGCTGATCTTCGCCGCGTATGCCGCCGGCACCGTCAGCTCGCGCCTCACCGGCCGCTGGGTGCCGCGTCTCGGGCGGCGGCGCGTGCTCGTCTCGGGCACCGTGACCATGGCCATCGGCGCCCTGCTCACGCTGTCGGGCGCGCTGCCCGTCGTCGTCGTCGGCCTCCTCGTCCTCACGGCCGGCTTCTTCGCCGCCCACGCGACGGCCTCCGCCTGGGTCGGCGCCCGGGCGACGACCGGGCGCGCCCAGGCGACCGCGCTCTACAACGTCGCCTACTACAGCGGGTCCGCCCTCGTCGGCTGGCTGCTCGGTTACGCGTGGTCGGGACCCGGCTGGCGCGCCGTCGTGGGCGCGGTGGTCGTGCTCGCCGCGCTCGCCCTGGCGCTCGCCCTGACCGCCCTGCCCGGCGGCGATCCGATCGGCACCCGCGTTACCGTCCCCCCGGAGGCTCGCGCGGTGCATGCTGTCCCGCATGAGCGACGGTCCGGTGGGGGGACCGCGTAGGGCAGACATCCAGGGCCTCCGGGCCGTGGCCGTGACCGCCGTCATCGCCTTCCACCTCTTCGGCTGGCCGAGCGGCGGCTACCTCGGAGTCGACGCCTTCTTCGTCCTGTCCGGCTTCGTCATCACCGGGGTGCTCGTCCGCGAGCGCGACCGCACCGGACGGATCTCGTTGCGCGACTTCTGGATCCGTCGGGCTCGACGGATCCTGCCGCTCGCCCTGCTCGTCATCGCCGCCGTCGTCGCCATCGCGCCGTGGGCGTGGGCGGGTGCCAAGGTCGCCTCGATCCACACGGATGCCCTGTGGGCGATGCTCTTCGCCGCGAACTGGCACTACGCCGCCCGCGCCGACACGTACTTCGATACCGGGTCGGCGCCCTCGCCGCTCCTGCACTACTGGTCACTCGGGGTCGAGGAGCAGTTCTACCTCGTCTGGCCGCTGCTCGTCGTGCTCGTCGTCGCCGTCGCGGGAGGTGTGCGCCGACACCGGGTGGCGATCGGCAGCCTCGCTGCGACCGTCGGCGTCGCGTCCCTCGTCTGGGCAGCCGCCTCGACCTCCTCCGACCCGACGACCGCCTACTTCTCGACGCTGACCCGCGCGTGGGAGCTCGCGCTCGGCGCCGCGCTCGCCACCGTGCCCCGGTATGCCGTCCGGCTGGCTCCCGCAACCCGCACCGCACTCTCGTGGGCGGGCCTCGCGACGGTCGTGACGGCATACGTCCTCGCCACGCCGGACACGGGCGTCCCCTGGCCGGCGGCGCTCGGGGTCGCCGTCGGCACCGTGCTCGTGCTCGTCGCCGGGATCGGTGCGCCGGCACCGCGAGCGGTGCTGCTGACGAACCCGGTGAGCGGCTACGTCGGCGACATCTCCTACGGGCTCTACCTCTGGCACTTCCCGCTCGTCGTGCTCGCCCCGGTCGTGCTGACGACCACGGGGGCGACGAGCGCGGCGATCGTCCTCACGGCGACGCTCGCGCTGGCCGTCATCTCGCACCACCTCGTCGAGCGACCGGTCCTCGACGCGCCACGCGTGCGGCGTCGCAGCATGGTGGCCGCCGCCCTGGCGCTCGTGCTCCTCGTCGTCGGGGTCGGCGGGGCGGCGTCGGCCCGACCCGACCTCTTCGCGGGTGGCACCGTCGTCGCGGCCGACGACCCCGATGGCGCCGTCCCACCTCCGGAGGGCGAGGTGCCCGCTCCGACGGCGCAGAACCCCGAGCCGACGCCCACCGCGACGACCAGCCCACCGACCCGGACGACGCCCCCCGTGCCGACCTCCACGCCGGCCTCCACGCCGACGCCCACGGCCACGAGCTGGACGCCGATCCCACTGGGCGCCAGCGGAACCCGCATCCAGGACGGGCTCCGAGGCGCCCTCGCGTCGGGGTCGTGGCCGGCCGACCTCAATCCCTCACCCGACCAGTGGCAGACGACCGCCGACCAGCGCGCCGCCATGAGCGCCTGCACGGCGACCGACGCCGAGGACCCCGAGTCGTGCACCTTCGGCAACCTCGCCGGGCCCGAGATCATCGTCTATGGCGACTCCATCGGCTTCCCGCTCCTCGCGACGGTCGAGAAGGCCTACGGCAGGACCTACAAGGTGCGCGGCATGACGAAGATCGCCTGTGCCGTCAACGGCGTCGACGCCGACTACGGCAAGGACGAGTGGGCGCTCCCCTGCGTCGACCACCGGAAGATGGTGCTCGACTACGTGCGGAAGGTGAAGCCGAAGGTCCTCATCATGACCGAGACGTACTCGTGGGCCGTCCGCCTCAGGTCCCACGCGAAGGGCACGGCCTCGGCGAAGGAGTGGCTGGCCGCCGACCAGGCGTTCGTCGACGCGGTGCGCGGGAGCGTCGGCACCGTCGTCATCGTCGCGCCGTCGATGCCGGGCGTCGCGTTCCTCGACTGCTACCGGCCGGGCGGGTCGCCGGGACGGTGCGTCACCGGCATCCCGACGTGGTGGGCGCGCACGCGAGACGTCGAGAAGAAGGTGCAGCACGCCGTCTTCGTCGACACGACCCACTGGTACTGCGTCGACGGACGGTGCCCCATCTTCACGACGACGACCGGGACGGTGCTCAAGGGCGACTACCTCCACACGTCGGTGCAGTACGCCCGCCAGCTCGCCCCCGACCTCGCCCATCTGCTCAGGGCCTCCGGCGTCAGGCTGTGAAGGCCGTCGACGGGAGGTCGCGCTCGTCGTCGGCGAGGGCCCGCACGACGCGCTCGGCGACGGCGTCGGGGTCGAGCCCCTGCGGCAGCCTCGGCGCCTCGCCGGCGACCGGTCGGGTCGCCAGACCCGTCTCGGTGTGCGGCGGACGGACGTCGAGGACCCGGATGCGTCGCCGCCGCAGCTCGGTCGCGAGAGCCGCGTCGAAGGCGGTGAGCCCCGCCTTCGCGGCGCTGTAGGCCGCCATCCCGGGCATCGCCTTCTCGGCGACGACGGCGCTCACCTGCGCGAGGAAGCCACCCTCCGGGATGACCGCGAGGGCGGCACGGGCGAGGCGGATCGGCGCGACGAGGTCGAGCAGGAGCACCTCGTCGAGGGTGTCGTCGTCGAGGTCCTCGACCGGGCCGAACGCGACGACACCGGCGGCGTTGACGACCCCCGTGAGAGCTGCGTCCGCACTCGCGGCACGCACGACCGAGGCCGGTCCGTCGGGTATCGTCAGGTCGGCGGCGACGACCGTCACGACGGCGGTGCCGAGCTCGTCGGCGAGCGCCTCCAGACGGGCTCCGTCCCGACCGGACAGGGTGACCCGGGCGCCGGACGCCACGAGACGCCTCGCGATCGCGCTGCCGAGGCCGCCCGTGGCGCCGAGGACGAGGACGTGCGCAGAGGCGAGGTCGGTCACCCGGCCATCATCACCCGGCGAACGGCCGGCCGGAAGGTGCGCTTCGGCCCTCGCTTCGCCGACTCACGGCTGCGAAGGTGGGTATGTTGTGGTCGATCGCGCGTCGGGGGACGCAGCGCACAGGGGACACGGGGGCAGCACCATGGCGACAGCACACTCGTCCGACCGCGGGCACGACGGCAATGCGCGGGAGCTCATGGCTCCGCACGAGGTCGCCCGGATCTTCCGGGTCTCTCCGGCCACCATCACCCGCTGGGCCCGGGTGGGCCTCCTGACCTCCACCCGGACGCCCGGCGGCCACCGGCGGTTCGAGCGCGCCAGCGTCATGGCGCATCTGGAGCGGCTCCTCCGCGAGGGTGACGCCGACCGCAGCCGCAGCTCGACCGGCGACGCCTGACCGCACGCGCGCGACCCGGCACGCGGCGGCACGGCAAACGGCGACACGGCATACGGCGCTCCGCCCACGGGTGTGGGAGGTGTCGGTCATGATGTGCGAGTCATGACGCGATGGACTTCCCAGCAGGTGGCCGGTCTGGCTCCCGACGCCTCGTCGCTGGCCGCTGCCCGGAGGCTCGCACGCCCCGGGCCGTGGTCCGACACCGGCTCCACCGAGACGTTGCTCTGGGGCAAGTGCCAGGGCTCGGGCAAGACGCCCTACCAGGTGAGCATCGACCTCACCGGGCCCGCGTTCCGGTGCTCGTGCCCCAGCCGCAAGCTCCCGTGCAAGCACGGGCTCGCGCTCCTGCTCCTCTGGGTCGACGGGTCGGGGTCCGTCGCCGAGGCGACCGAGGTGGCCGGGTTCGCCCAGGAGTGGGCCGCCGAGCGCTCGGCCCGGGCCGAGGCGAAGGCCGCCGGGGACGCCGCCCGCCCGGCGAGGACCCCCGACCCCGCAGCCGCGGCAAAGCGCCTCGAGGAGCGGCTCGCCCTCATGGACGACGGCATGGACGACTTCGCGCGGTGGCTCACCGACCTCGCGCGCAGCGGCACGGCAGCCGCACGGCACCAGTCCTACGCGTGGTGGGACGGCACGGCCGCGCGCCTCGTCGACGCCCAGCTGCCCGGACTCGCCGACGACGTGCGCTCGGTCGGCGGCGCCGTGAGCGGTCGCCCCGACTGGGCCGAGCGCCTGCTCGTCGCGCTCGGTCGCTGGTGGACCGCCACCCGGGCCTGGTCCGGACGCGAGTCGCTAGACGAGGCCCGACTCGGCGACCTGCGCGCCTACCTCGGCTGGTCGACGAGCACCGAGTCGGTGCGCCGGGCCGACGCGGTGACCGACCGCTGGCTCGTCCTCGGCGCGCACCGCAGCGACGACGGCCGCCTCCAGCAGCAGCGCACGTGGCTGCGCGGGAGCGCCACCGGCGAGACGGTGCAGGTGCTCGACTTCGCGGCCGGGGGCCAGGTGCTGCCGGTCGCGCGCGTCGTCGGATCCGGGCTCGACGCGACGCTGGCGCGCTACCCGGGTGCCGCCGTGCGGCGGGCCCTCTTCGTCGACGAGCCCACCGTCTCCGACGGCGACGTGCGTATGCCGTCCGGCGCGTCCCTCGAGGACGCGCGGTCGGCGGCGGCCGAGACCTGGGGCCGCAACCCGTGGGCGCGCCGCATCCCCGTCGTCCTGTCCGACGTGCGCGTCGGAGTCGACCGGGTCGTCGACGCGGAGGGTTCGAGCGTCTCCCTGACCGACGACGCCGACGTGTGGTCGCTGCTCGCCCTGACCGGCGGCGGACCGGCGCGCGTCTTCGGCGAGCTCGAGGAGACCCGCCTGCGGCCGCTCACGGTCGTGCTCGACGGCGAGGTGGTCGGGCTGTGAGCGACCTCGACACGTGGTGGCGCGACGTCGGCAACGCCGCGCTGCTGGGCACGGCGCGCCGGCCGGCGCCCCCGCTGCCCGACCTCGGGCGGGCCGGTGTCCTGGGACGTTCCGGCGAGTCCTCCCGCGAGGAGGCCCTCCTCGACGCCGCCGCGCTGGGCGGCGCGGCCCTGCGCGCGGGGCGCCGGCTCGACCACGCCGACCCACCGCAAGCCGCCCCCGACGACCGGCGTCCCGTGGCTCCGCGCCGGGCCGTCCAGCTGCTCGAGCTCGTCATGACCCAGCCCCCGGCCGGGGCCCAGCAGCGCAGCGCCCTGCTCGCGCACTGGCTGGGTGCCGCCGACGACGCCGGCTGCCGGGTGCCGCACGCCCTGCTGCCGACGCTGCTCGCGCTCGCCACCGGGGCGCGCGAGCTGCGGCGCCCGACGGCCGCGGTGCTCGACGAGCGTGGCCGCTGGCTCGCCGGGCTGCGCGACGAGTGGTCGTGGGTCGCCGACGCCTCCGCGGGCGCCGAGGCCCGCACCGCCTCGCGCCGGACCGGCACCGCGCCGCGGGCCGACGACTGGGCCCGCCTGCCCTCGACCGACCGGGTGACCGTGCTCGCCGGTGTCCGGGCCCACGACCCGGCTGCGGCGCGCGAGCTCGTCCGCTCCACCTGGGCCACCGACGCGGCGCGCGACCGACGCGCACACCTCGACGCCCTGCGCATCGCCCTCGGCCCCGACGACGAGCCGCTCCTCGAGGACGCTCTCGACGACCGGGCCGCGAGCGTGCGTGAGCTGGCGGCCGAGCTGCTCGACGCCCTCCCGGGCTCGGCCCGGGCCACGCGCATGGCCGCACGGCTGCGACCGCTCGTGCGGCGCGCCGGCCTGCTCGGTCGCGCCGTCGAGGTGACCCTGCCCGACGAGCCCGACCCCGCCGCCGTGCGCGACGGCCTCGGCAAGCCCCCGCCGCGCCGCTCCGCCCGCGGCTGGTGGCTCGAGCAGCTCTGCGCCGGCGCCCCGCTCGAGCTCTGGGCCGAGCTGACCGGCGCCGGTCCGGTGGCGACGGTCAAGCGCCTCACCGACGCGCAGGCGACGGACGCGCTGGCCGGCATACGCCGTGCCGTGCGAGTCCGACGCGACCCGGAGTGGGCGGCGGCGCTCCTCGACGGCGGCTGGGACCCGACGCTCGTGCCCGCCCTCCCGCGCGAGCTGCGTGAGCGAGCCGTGCTGAGGCGCGTCGACGCCACGAGCACCAAGCCGCACCACGCGGCCGCCGTCATCGCGGCCGTCGAGCCCCCGTGGTCGGCCGACTACAGCGTCGCGCTCGTGTCCCGGCTGCGCGCCGCACCCCAGGGCTCGGCGATCGTCGTCGCGACGATGCCCTACCTCGTCGCCGGGCTGCACCCGGCCGCGCTCGACGCCGTCGAGCGCTGGCTCGAGTCCAGCGGCGCCGACCAGACCCTGACGACCAACCTGCGCAACCTGCTCCAGTTCCACTCCGTCAAGCGATCGATCACCGAGGCCTTCAGATGAGCGAATCACCATCTCCCACCACGGTCCTGCGCGCCCACGCCGAGGACGCGTATGCCGCCGAGCTGGCCGCCCTCGCCGCCTCCGACGACCGCCCCCGCCCTCCGCGCTGGCGGCTGTCACCGTGGGCCGTCACGACCTATCTCCTCGGCGGCACGCTCGACGACGGCACCGAGATCACGCCGAAGTACCTCGGGTCACGACGGCTCATGGAGGTCGCCGTCGCCTCCCTCGCCACCGACCGGGCCCTGCTGCTCCTCGGCGTCCCGGGCACGGCCAAGACGTGGGTCAGCGAGCACCTGGCGGCCGCCGTCAGCGGCTCGTCGACCCTCATCGTCCAGGGCACGGCCGGCACGCCCGAGGAGTCGCTGCGCTACGGCTGGAACTACGCGCGGCTGCTCGCCGAGGGGCCGACGCGCGGCGCGCTCGTGCCGAGCCCGGTCATGCGAGCCATGGAGACCGGCACCCTCGTGCGCATCGAGGAGCTGACGCGCATCCCGGCCGACGTCCAGGACGCCCTCATCACGATCCTGTCGGAGAAGCACCTGCCGATCCCCGAGCTCGACTCGGAGGTGCAGGCGCAACAGGGCTTCAACGTCATCGCCACCGCCAACAACCGCGACAAGGGGGTCAACGACCTCTCGTCGGCCCTCAAGCGCCGCTTCAACACCCTCGTGCTGCCCCTGCCCGACACCCTGGCGCAGGAGGTCGAGATCGTCCGCACCCGCGTCGACTCCCTGGGCCGCTCGCTCGAGCTGCCGCCCGGGCTCGAGTCCCTCGCCGAGATCGAGCGCGTCGTCACGATCTTCCGCGAGCTCCGCTCCGGCGTGACCGCCGACCAGCGCACCACCGTGAAGTCACCCTCGGCGACGCTGTCGACGGCTGAGGCCATCTCGGTCATGACCAACGGGCTGTCGCTCGCGGCCCACTTCGGCGACGGTATCGTCCGGGCCGACGACGTCGCGGCCGGCCTCGTCGGCGCCGTCGTCAAGGACCCGGTCCAGGACCGCATCGTCTGGCACGAGTACCTCGAGACTGTCGTCAAGGACCGCACCGAGTGGACCGACCTCTACCGCGCGTGCCGCGAGCTCGGCTGAGCCCGTGAGCGTGCGTGGGGTGGACGTCCGCGTCGAGGTGCTCGGCGTACGGCACCACGGCCCGGGCTCCGCACGCTCCGTCGGGCGCGCCCTCGACGAGCTGCTGCCCGACGTCGTCGTCATCGAGGGGCCGCCCGAGCTCGACGCGCTGACCCCGCTCGCTGCCGACCCCGACCTCGTGCCGCCGGTGGCCGGGCTCGTCTACGCCGTCGACGAGCCGAGGCGGGCGGCGTTCTACCCGTTCGCCGTCTTCTCCCCCGAGTGGGTCGCGCTGAAGTGGGCGCTCGAGCACGGGGTCGACGTCCGCTTCGCCGACCTGCCCGCGACGCACCACCTCGCCGACAGCGACGCCGGGGACGCTGCGCGTCGTCCGGGCCGTCGCCTCGACCCCATCTCGGCCCTCGCATCGGCTGCCGGCTACGACGACCCCGAGCGCTGGTGGGAGGACGCCGTCGAGCACCGCCGCACCTCGTCCCTCGCCCACTTCGCCCACCTGCGCGAGGCGATGGAGGGGGTCCGGGGCGACCTCGAGGTTGACGACGACGCGCGCCGAGAGGCCTTCATGCGCAAGGTGATCCGCGCCGAGATGCGGGGCGGTCGCGAGCGCATCGCTGTCGTCTGCGGCGCCTACCACGCCCCAGCTCTCGACCCGGCCTCCTTCCCGCCGGCCAGTCGTGACAACGCGCTCATGAGCAGGCTGCCGAAGATCAAGGTCGCCGCCACGTGGGCGCCGTGGAGCTCCGAGCGCCTGTCGTATGCCAGTGGCTACGGCGCGGGGGTCCGCTCGCCCGGGTGGTACCACCACCTCTTCGTCACCCCCGACGACGAGGTCGTGCCGTCGTGGTTCGTCCGCGTCGCCCGGGCCCTGCGCGACCAGGACCTCGACGCGTCGACCGCCTCGGTCGTCGAGGCGACCCGCCTCGCGGGCGCGCTCGCCGCCGTGCGGGGCAGGCCGTCGGTCGGGCTCGCCGAGCTGACCGATGCGGCCCGGGCGGTCCTCACGGAGGGCTCCGACCTCCCCCTGCGGCTCGTCGACCGCACCCTCGTCATCGGTGAGCTGCTCGGGCGGGTGCCCGAGTCGACGCCGATGGTGCCGCTGGCCGGCGACCTCGCGAAGCAGCAGAAGACGCTGCTGCTCAAGGCGTCCGCGACCTCGACGGTCGTGCAGCTCGACCTCCGCCGCGAGTCCCAGCTCGCCCGGTCGGTGCTGCTGCACCGACTCGCGGTCCTCGACGTCCCGTGGGGCGCGCAGGTCGACGCCGGCCGCACGACGGGCACCTTCAAGGAGGCCTGGGAGCTCGAGTGGACACCCGAGCTCGCCGTCGCCGTCATCGAGGCGAGCCTCCACGGCACGACGGTCCGCAGCGCCGCCGAGTCCCGCATCGCCGAGGAGGCGCGGGAGGCGGCCGACCTCCGCGTCCTCGGGCGGCTCATCGAGGAGTGCCTGCTCGCCGACCTGCCGGAGGGACTGCGCGCCGTCGTGGCCGCGCTGGCCGAGCGCACGGCCCGACAGCACGACACCCAGGCCCTGCTCGAGACCGTCGAGCCGCTCGCGCGGACGTGCCGCTACGGCGACGTGCGCGGGGTCGACGTCGCCGACGTGGCGCACGTGCTCCAGACCGTCGTCGTGCGTGCGTCCGTCGGGCTGCGCGCCGCGTGCTCGAGCCTCGACGACGACAGCGCGGCCGCCATGCGCACCGCTGTCGAGGCGGCGCACCGCGGTGTGGCGCTCGTCGACCGCGACGACCTGCGCGACCCGTGGACCGAGGCGCTCGTGACCGTCGGTCGCGACGAGGTCATCCACGGCGCCGTCGCCGGACGCGTCAACCGGCTGCTGCTCGACGGCGGGCACCTCACGCACGACGAGGCGGCCGCGCGCCTGAGCCGCCGGCTCTCCCCCGGCACCCCGGCCCCGGCCGCCGCGGCCTGGCTCGACGGTTTCCTCACCGGCGAGGCGCTGCTCCTCATCCACGGCGACGACCTGCTCTCGATCATCGACGAGTGGCTCGTCGGCGCGTCCGAGGAGGCCTTCGAGGACCTCCTGCCCCTCGTGCGCCGCACGTTCTCGCGCTACCAGCCCGCCGAACGCCGCCTCATCGGGACGCACCTGCGCGACCTCGCGAGCGGCACGCGTACGACCCCGTCGTCGACGGACTCGCTCGACCTCGACCGGGCGGCACCGGCGATCGCCGCGGTCGCCCGACTGCTCGGGATGGAGGTGGCGTCATGACCGACCGCGATCGGCTCACCCGTTGGCGCCTCGTCCTCGGCGGCGAGCAGTCCGACGGCATCGGCGAGGGCGCGAGCCTCGACCCCGACGACCTCAAGCGCGACGAGTCCTTGCGCGAGCTCTACGACGGCGAGCGCCGTAGCGGCCTGGGGGCGTCGGCGCCGCGCGTCGCGCGCTGGCTCGGCGACATCCGTGGCTACTTCCCGTCGTCGGTCGTGCAGGTCATGCAGCACGACGCGATGGACCGCCTCGGCCTGACCCAGCTGCTCCTCGAGCCCGAGCTCATGGAGGCCGTGCAGCCCGACGTCAACCTCGTCACGACGCTCGTCGGGCTGGGGCGTGTCATCCCCGAGCGGTCGCGCGCCACGGCGCGGGCGGTCGTCCGCGTCGTCACCGACGAGCTCGAGGAGCGGCTCCGCTCCGAGACGGTCCAGGCCGTCTCCGGCGCGCTCAACCGGGCGTCACGCACCCGGCGCCCCAAGGCGTCCGACATCGACTGGAACCGCACCATCGCGGCCAACCTCAAGCACTACCAGCCCGAGCACGGCACCGTCGTGCCTGAGCGGCTCGTGGGTCACGCCCGGCGGGCGCACCGGGTCGAGCGGCGGATCATCCTCTGCATCGACCAGTCCGGCTCGATGGCCGAGTCCGTCGTCTACTCCAGCGTCTTCGGGGCAGTCCTCGCCTCGCTCCGGTCGGTCGAGACCCGCCTCGTCGTCTTCGACACCGCCGTCGTCGACCTCACCGACGAGCTCGACGACCCCGTCGACGTGCTCTTCGGCGTGCAGCTCGGCGGAGGCACCGACATCAACCAGGCGCTCGCCTACTGCGAGGGCCTCATCGAGCAGCCGGGCGAGACGATCCTCGTGCTCGTCAGCGACCTCTACGAAGGCGGCATCGCCGAGGAGATGGTCCGACGCGCATCCTCGATCGTCGCGTCCGGCGCGACGATGGTCGCCCTGCTCGCGCTCAGCGACTCGGGCCGGCCGAGCTTCGACGCCGACCACGCCTCGGCCCTCGCGGCCGTCGGGGTGCCGGCCTTCGCCTGCACGCCCGACCAGTTCCCCGACCTCATGGCGACGGCCATCGAGAAGCGCGACATCACGGCCTGGGCCGCGGCCCACGACATCGTCACGACCCACGAGGCCGAGCCGGCTACCTGAGCGCGGCGACGGCCTCGATCTCCACGAGCTGGTCGGGGTAGCCGAGGACGGTGACGCCGTGCAGGGTGCTCGGCACCTCGTGCTCGCCGAAGGCGTCGTGGACGACGGTCCACGCCGCCACGAGGTCCTCCCGCACGGTGGTCGCCACGATGACGCGCGTGTAGGCGACGTCGCCCAGCGTGGCGCCAGCGGCGTCGAGAGCGGTCACGAGGTTGTCCACGCACTGCCGGGCCTGGGCTGCGACGTCGCCGGGCGCCACGGTCGCACCGGACTCGTCGAGGGGGCAAGCTCCGGCCGTGAAGAGGAGCCGGGCGCCGGCATCGGTCGTCGCGGCATACGCGTAGGGCGCGGTGTCGGTGAGCGCGGCGGCCCTGATGAGGCGCACGGCGCTGGTGGGTCGGCTCATGCCCAGGACGGTAGCGGGAGGTCCCGTGGCTCCGGACGCGGAGCACGCCCCTGGCCGGGGGCGTAGCGTTCGAGGATGCGTAGCTTCCCGGTGACCGACGCGATCCGCTCCTACGCCGTCGCTCACGGCACCTGGCGTCCCGATCCCGTGATCCAGGGCCTCCAGGCGGAGACGGCCGGGCTCGGGGACGCGGCCGGGATGCAGATCGGCGACGACCAGGGACAGCTGCTCACCCTGCTCGCCCGACTCGTCGGCGCCCGCCGGGCCGTCGAGGTGGGGACGTTCACCGGCTACTCGAGCCTGTGCATCGCCCGGGGTCTGGCCGAGGGAGGTTCCCTGCTCTGTTGCGACGTCAGCGCGGAGTGGACCGAGATCGGTCGACGGGCTTGGGCCTCCGCCGGCCTCGATGACCGGATCGAGCTGCGTATAGCGCCGGCCCTGGACACCCTGCGGGCACTGCCCACGGCGGCGGACATCGACCTGGTCTTCATCGATGCGGACAAGCCGGCGTATGCCGCCTACTGGGCCGAGCTGGTGCCGCGGGTTCGCCCTGGGGGGCTCTTGCTCGCGGACAACGTCCTGTGGAGCGGCCGGATCACCGATCCCGAGATCGACGACGCGAACACCGTCGCGTTGCGCGCCTTCAACGACCTGGTGGTCTCCGACGATCGCGTCGAGACCGTCGTCCTGACCGCCTTCGATGGTCTGACCATCGCCCGGAAGCGGTGACCTCGGGGTGTGAGGACGTGACCACACCCCACCCGCTCGATCAGGCGCGTCAGGACACCACAGGTCGGACGAAGCAGGATCGGCAGCGGGCCTCGTAGGTGAAGGTGCCGTCGTCCGGCAACGCCTCGGACCCGCCGAGGCTGTCGAGGAAGGGCTCACCCGCGCGGAGGACCTGCGTGTGCGTGGCGCTGAAGTCGCGGCACTGGTCGCACACGGCGCGGCGGTAGGTCACGGTGTCGGGCCCGAGCTCGAGCAGCGCCCGGACGGGGGCGAAGAGCTCGCCGCGGTGGTCGAGGTCGATGCCGGCGACGACGACACGGGTGCCGCGACGCAGGAGCTGGTCGACGACCGCGACGTCGTCGAGGTCGAACATGTGCACCTCGTCGACGGCCACGACGGCGAGCTGCTCGTCGAGGGCCTCGTGCAGGCTGCGCACCTTCGTCGTCGCGAGCACACCACCGCTGCGGGAGGTGACGCCGCTGTCGCGGACGTGCCGCTCCGACTGGTACACGCGGTGTCGCACCCGCGTGAACTGCAGCGGTGACAGCAGCGAGATGAGCGCGAGGCTCTTGCCCGACTTCATCGGCCCGAGGACGACGTCGAGCGACACCTCGGACGCGGTGCGGACGGCCTGCCTGACGTCGTCGATCGTGGTCACGGGTGAGAACGCTATCGGCCCCTGGTGTCAGTCGGTGGCAGCGCCTCGCACCCGGGTCATCGGCCGTCGCCGTTGGCGCCTCGGATCACGTTCTCGATGCACGCGTCGACGGTGCCCGACGTGGTCACCTGACCCAGGAGCTCCTTGGCGTGACCGGCGGCCCGTGCCTGCGCTCCGACGAGCCAGCACAGCGTCGGGTCGGTCTGGGAGGACGGCACGGACACGTCGACCGCCCCCACCTGCGACTGGAGCATCTGGAACTGCTCGTCCTGGTGGTTGACGAACCACAGCCAGCCGATGGTGTTGGCGACGACGAGCAGGAGCACGAGGCCCACGCTCACGGGGCGACCCACTGAACGCTCCACGCCGCTGAGAGGCGAGTCCGGACCGCGCTGCCCCGGCTGCCCGAGCCCGTCCGGCGTCTCCGCCCGCGTCGAGCTCGTCACCGTCTCGTCCATGCGACTGCCCCTGTCGTCCGTGGCACTCCCCTGCGCCGGTGAGGGAAACGTACTCCTGCCGCCACGTCGGAGGTACGCCGTCGCCCCAGAAGAACGCGTCCATCTCAGGAGTGCGCAGTGCACCGCGCACCTGCTGGCGCGAGGTGCGCCTCTGCGGCGAAGACCCACCTCGCCCGCCGGGAAAGCAGTCGCCAGAGACGCTGCTCGCCGCCTAGCGTGCCGGGATGCCCATGCACGAGGACGAGGTCCGCGCGACTCCCGAGCTCGTCGAGGGGTTGGTCGCCGAGCAGTGCCCGCAGTGGCACGGTCTGCCCGTGACGGCGCTCCCCGACGACGTCGAGGGCACCGACAACGTCCTCTTCCGGCTCGGCGACGCGCTCGTCGTGCGGATGCCCAAGGTCGAGTGGGCCGCGCAGCAGGCCGACTCCGACGCCCGGTGGCTCCCTCGTCTCGCACCGCACCTGCCCGTCAGCGTGCCGGTCCCCGTCCACCTCGGACGCCCGTCCGACGACTACCCGTGGGCGTGGTCGGTCGTCCCCTGGGTCGACGGCGCGACCCCGCCGCGCCTCGGCTCCGACGACGCCCCGCTCGCCCGCGACGTCGCGGACTTCGCCCTGCGACTGCGCGAGGTCGACCCCACGGGCGGCCCCACCAAGCCAGCGGGCTCGCGCGGCACCCCGCTCTCCCACGTCGACGCGGCGGCGCGCGCCGGCCTCGAGCGGCTGCGCGGCCACGACGACGGCCTCGACCTCGACGCCGCCGAGCGCGCCTGGGACATCTGCGTCTCCGCTCCGGACTGGGACGGCGACCCCGCGTGGATCCACGGTGACCTCCAGCCCGGCAACCTCGTCGTCGACGGCGGCCGCCTCGTCGCCGTCATCGACTGGGGCGCCCTCGGTGTCGGCGACCCGGCTCCCGACGTCGCCGCCGCCCTGTGGACCTTCACGGGAGACGCACGAGACCTCTACCGCCGGACCGTCTGCCCCGACGACGCCACGTGGCTCCGGGCGTGCGGCTGGGCACTGGCGCCGTCGCTCACCGGCATCGACTACTACCGGCACACCTTCCCGCGGATGGCCGAGCACGGCCGTCAGATGGTGCGTGCCGTCGTCACCGAGCTCACCTGACGCGTCACTGAGGCGGGACTGTGGGGGTGGCGTGGGCCCGCCGTGGCTGGGACCGCGCGCTTCGTCGGCCGACGCTGGAGGGGACCGCTCGTCCTCGTCGAAAGGCACCACCGTGAGCACCACGACCTTCAGCACCACCCCGACCTCCGACCTTCCGTGGGTCCACGAGATGGTGATCATCCACCGCGCCTTCCGCCGCGAGACGCGCCTGCTGCCGGGACTCGTCCGCCAGGTCGCGGACGGCGACGGGGCGCGGGCCAGGAGTCTCGCCGAGGTGCTGCGCCTTGTGCTCGCCGGCCTCGAGATGCACCACACCAGTGAGGACGCCGTACTGTGGCCGGCGCTGCTCGAACGGGCCGCGCCGTCCACCGGTCTCGTCGAGACGATGCGGGCCCAGCACCACGGGATCGAGGACCACCTCGAGCGCGTGGCGCACCTGCTGCCCGCCTGGGAGGCGGCGCCGACCCGAGAGCGCGGCGTCGAGCTGGCCGACGTCCTCGAACGGTTCGCTGCCGACCTCGCCGAGCACCTCGACCTCGAGGAGCGCGAGATCCTGCCACTGTGCCTGCGGTATGTCACCGTTGCGGAGTGGGACAGCCTCGGGCAGCACGGAATGGAGGCGATGACCCGACCACAACTGCCGTTGCTCTTCGGTGCGCTGCTCGAGGAGTGCTCGCCCGAGGAGCGCCGGGCGATGCTCGCGAAGCTGCCCCTTCCGGCTCGTGTCCTCGTGCGCACCCTCGGCGCACGGCAGTACCGACGCTTTGTCAGCCGCGTCCGCGAAGGCTGAGGTCCGTGTCGCCCGGGGAGGTGATGTCGGCCACGACATCGGCCGCGAAACGGGCCACCTCCTCCTGCGTCGCCGTCCGACCCGCATCCCACGCGGCGGTGAACTCGTCGGAGCCCAGCTGCGTCCGGGCGACCGCCAGCCCGGATTCCGCGCCGGCGCGCGAGGGCGGGTAGTGCGGGTCCACCGAGGTCGTGTCACCGAGTGTCGCCGCCGCGCCGAAGAGGTGGGCCGCGGCCACGGGGCGGCCCGACCGCGCCGCCACCCCGGCGAGCTCGGGGACCGCGTAGCCGAGCGTCCAGCCGAGTCGTAGCGGGAACGACACGGCGAGGGACTCGCCGAGGAGGGCCGCGGCCTCGGCGTCGTCCCCGGCGACCTGGCGTGCCGTCGCGAGCGTGTTGAGCGAGGTGGCGAGCCCGAACTCGTTGCCCAGCGCCCTTGCCGCCGTGACCGCCTCCGCGAGCAGTCGCGTCGCACCCTCGGCGTCGCCCGCGAGCAGCAGCCCCTGTCCGCGCCCCACCTGCACGTGCAGCCGCGCCCAGGGCAGGGGGTCGACCGGGTGGGCCTCCTCGACGCCCAGATCCTCAGCGCGGGCCTCCGCCAGGGCCAGGAGCCTTTCCCCTGCGGCGAGGTCGCCGGCGAAGAGTGCACCGAGCCCACTGAGCAGGGAGGCCTCCACGACAAGGAGCGCGTCGCCGGCCCGCTCGGACAGCCGGATCGCCAGGTCGCCGAGCATGCGAAGGCCGTCGACCTCCCCGACGACGAGCATCAGTCCCATGCGGCCGACCGCTGACCAGGCCACCGCCGTCGTGGTGCCGGTGCCGTGCACGCGCTCGAGCCACTCGTGGCCCTCGCGCACGCGACCGCGCATGGCGAAGTACGGCCAGAGGCCTCCGGCGAGGTCGGCGGCATCTGACACCCGGCCGAGCTCGAGGAGCCGGAGCAGTCCCGACCTCAGGTTGCCGCGCTCGGCCTCGACGCGGTCGAGCACCGGTCCGATGCCGGCCGACCACAGTCGTCGGTGCGCGTCCACGGCCACCTGCCGGGCGTACGCGGCGTGGGCGTCGGCCGCAGGCAGCGCCAGACCCGCGGCGTGCGCCTGCGTGATCGCGTGCTGCCGAACCGGCTCGAGGAGGCGGAATCGGGGGACGCCGTCCGGCGAGGGCGCCGGCAGCACGAGTGCCTGCTCGACGAGGGCGGCGACGCGGGGCAACACGTCGTCGGAGCCGGCAGTCGTAAGTGGCTCCACGATCGGCTCCACGGCTGCGAGCCAGTCGAGCGAGAAGCCGCCGGAGAACACGGCAGCGCGCAGGAACAGGTCGCGCTGTCCGGACTCCAGCAGTCCGACACTCCCGGCCAGCACGGTCGCCATGCTGCGCTGCCGTTCGGGCAGGTCGCGCGGGCCGCCGACGCCCACGTCGATGGTGCCTGCCTCCAGCCGTGACAGCAGCGCGTCGGGCGGCAGGACGCGCGCCGCCGCCGCGGCCAGCTCGATGGCGAGCGGGAGCCCGTCGAGGCGTCGCGCGATGGCTGCGAGTGTGGCGGCCCCGGCAGCGCCGTCGCGCACCTGAGCGCCAACCGCCGAAGCGCGGTCGAGGAACATCGCGACGGCAGGGGAGGCGGCCACGGCGGTCATGGCGTCGGGCCCGTCACCGAGGGCGGGCAGAGCCAGCGGCGCCACCGGCACCTCCTGCTCGGCGCGGACCCGCAGCGGAGCGCGACTGGTGGCGAGCACCGTGAGCCCCGGCGCGAGCCCGAGGAGCTCGGCCACGCGAGGCCCGCACGCGAAGACCTGCTCGAGGTTGTCGAGGACGAGCAGCACCCGACGATCTGCGAGGTGGCCCGCGACCCGCTCCACGAGGTGGACGGTCCCGGTCGGTTCCTCGATCACCCCGAGCGCCGCCGCGACCTGTGGCAGCACCTCGTCCGGCTCGCGCACGGCCGCGAGGTCGAGCAGCCGGACGCCGCCGGGAAAGGCGTCGCGGACCCGCATCGCGGCCTCCGTCGCGAGGCGGGTCTTCCCGACGCCGCCCGGTCCGGTGAGCGTGATGAACCGGGCGCCGCGCGCGGTGAGAAGGTCCGTGAGACGCGTCAGGTCCTCGTCGCGCCCGAAGAGCGGCGTCAGTCCCGACCCCGCAAAGGCGCCACCCGCTGCTGCAGACCAGCCCTCGGGCTCAAGCGGCCCCGACCGCCCTGACGGCCCTGACGGCCCCGCCCGGCGCGGGACCGATGCCACGAGCGCAGAGCGTTCCACGTCGCCGAGGAGAAGCGCGTCGGCCAGCGCCCGGACGGTGTGCGGATGCGGGCGCAGCCGCTCGCCGCGCTCGAGCGCGCCGATCGCCTTGACGCTGAGGCCGGATCGCTCCGACAGCTCCTCCTGCGTCAGCGACCTGGCCTCGCGCAGGGCGCGGAGCCGCGTACCGAACGCGCCGACGGCCGAGCTCCCCTCCACGATCCGACGGTAGCGCGCCGGCCAGCCGCCCACGGGTGAACGACTGGCCTGTCTACTCGCCGGTCACCGGGCAGGCGTGGAAGGCTGCAGGGTGCGACACCACCCCCGTCTGAAGGAGCACCGATGATCTCGCGCATCGCCATCGTGAACCGCGGCGAGGCCGCCATGCGGCTCATCCACGCGGTGCGGGACCTCAACGCCGCCGCGGGTCGCGACGGCCACCGCATCGAGACGGTCGCCCTGCACACCGAGGGCGAGCGGCGGGCCATGTTCGTGCGCGAGAGCGATGACGCCTACGACCTCGGGCCGGCCTCGGCGCGCCCCTACCTCGACCACGCCGTCCTCGAGCGCGCCCTGCGCGAGACGAAGGCCGACGCGGCGTGGGTCGGCTGGGGCTTCGTCGCCGAGGACCCCGCCTTCGCCGAGCTGTGCGAGCGCGTCGGCGTCACCTTCATCGGCCCGAGCCCCGATGCCATGCGCAAGCTCGGTGACAAGATTGGCAGCAAGCTCATCGCCGAGGAGGTCGGCGTCCCCGTCGCGCCGTGGAGCCGCGGCGGCGTCGACACCCTCGAGGACGCGAAGGCAGCAGCCGCACGCATCGGCTATCCCCTCATGCTCAAGGCGACCGCCGGTGGTGGTGGCCGCGGCATCCGCCGCGTCGACTCCGACGCCGACCTCACCGATGCCTACGAGCGCACCCGCGACGAGGCCCAGCGCGCGTTCGGCTCGGGCATCGTCTTCCTCGAGAAGCTCGTCACCGGCGCCCGCCACATCGAGGTCCAGGTCATCGCCGACGGCCAGGGCTCCGCGTGGGCCGTCGGCGTGCGCGACTGCTCGGTGCAGCGCCGCAACCAGAAGGTCATCGAGGAGTCCGCCTCTCCCGTCCTGCGCCCCGAGCAGGAGGACGAGGTCCGCGCCAGCGCCGAGCGGCTCGCCATCGCGGTCGGCTACGCCGGCGCCGGGACCGTCGAGTTCCTCTACCACCCTGGCGAGCGCTTCTTCGCCTTCCTCGAGGTCAACACCCGCCTCCAGGTCGAGCACCCCATCACCGAGGTCGTCACCGACACCGACCTCGTCAAGCTCCAGATCCACGTCGCGAACGGCGGGCGTCTCGACGACCTGCCCGGCGGCCGCCCGACGCAGCGCGGCCACGCCGTCGAGGCCCGCCTCAACGCCGAGGACCCCGACCGCGACTTCGCCCCGAGCCCCGGCCGCATCAGCCTGCTCCAGTTCCCGGCCGGTCCTGGCATCCGCGTCGACACCGGTGTGGGAGAAGGCGACTCGATCCCCGCCGACTTCGACTCGATGATCGCCAAGATCATCGCTCACGGCCGCGACCGCGACGAGGCACTCGCCCGCCTGCGCCGCGCCATGGCCGAGACGACCGTCGTCATCGACGGCGGCTCGACGAACAAGAGCTTCATCCTCGACCTGCTCGACCAGCCCGAGATCATCGACGGCTCCGCCGACACGGGCTGGATCGACCGCGTCCGCGCCGAGGGCCGCCTCGTGTCGCACCGCCACTCCGGCGTCGCGCTCGTCGCCGCCGGCATCGAGGCCTACGAGGACGCCGAGGCCATCGAGCGGGCCCGCCTGCTCGAGTCGGCCCGCGGGGGTCGTCCGCAGGTGCAGCACACGGTCGGCCGCGCCATCGACCTCAAGCTGCGCGGCACGGCATACAAGGTCATGGTGCTGCGCACCGCGTCGCACCGCTACCGCGTCTCCATCGCCAACGGCCGCGACGAGCACGTCGTCGACGCGACGCTCGACCGCATCGACGAGTATGCCGGCCGCATCGTCGTCGAGGGACGCGCGCACCGCCTCGTCACCGCCACCCACGGACCCGTCCACCTCGTCGAGGTCGACGGCGTCACCCACCGCGTCTCGCGCGACGAGGGCGGCGTCGTGCGGTCGCCGGCGCCCGCGCTCGTCGTCGCGACCCCGGCCGCCGTCGGCGACGAGGTGGCCGCCGGTGCCCCGGTGCTCGTCCTCGAGTCGATGAAGATGGAGACGGTGCTGCCGGCGCCCTTCGCCGCGCGCGTGCGCGAGCTCCTCGTCAGCGTCGGCAGTCAGGTCGAGACCGGCGCACCGCTCGTGCGCCTCGAGCCCACCGGCGACGAGGCCGAGGTCGCCGAGGCCGTG
Organism: Terrabacter sp. 2TAF16; assembly: GCF_052115065.1. Classification (NCBI taxonomy): domain Bacteria; kingdom Bacillati; phylum Actinomycetota; class Actinomycetes; order Micrococcales; family Intrasporangiaceae; genus Terrabacter; species Terrabacter sp. 2TAF16. The sequence goes on along the minus strand of NZ_JBFRFZ010000003.1, from coordinate 69,795 downwards.
GCCACCGAGACCGTCGACCTCGACCTGCCCGACTCGAACGCCGGGCAGGCGAGCGTGCGCGAGCGCGTCGACCGCGGCATCGAGGACCTCTCCGCGAGCGTCCTCGGCTTCGACGGCGACCCGATCGGCGACCGCAGGGTGCTCGCCGGCTACCTCTCGGCGCGCGACGAGCTCGCGGCGGAGGGCACGATCCCGCTGGCCGAGGAGATCGACGTCCTCGAGCTGCTCACCGACTTCGCCGAGCTGAGCCGCAACCGCCCGGCCGCCGAGGAGCGCCACACCGAGCTGCTCGTCCACAGCCCGCGTGAGCACTTCCACTCCTATCTCCAGAGCCTCGACGTCGACCGCGCCGGTCTCTCGGCGGACTTCCGCGACAAGCTCGCCCGCGTCCTGCGCCACTACGGCGTCACCGACTTCGAGCGCACGCCCGACCTGGAGGAGGCGGTCTTCCGCGTCTTCCTCGCGCAGCAGCGTTCGGCGCCCGAGGTGCAGCTCGCGACGTCGATCCTCCAGCGGTGGCTCGCCGAGCCGATCCCGGCGCCGCCGCTCAACGCGGCGGCCCGTGACGCGCTCGACCGGCTCGTCGTCGCGACCCAGCTGCGCTTCCCCGTCATCGGCGACCTCGCCCGCAGCGTCCGCTTCCGCTGGTTCGACCAGCCGCTCGTCGACGAGGAGCGCCAGAGCGTCCTCGCCGGGGTCCGCGACAAGCTCGCGGCCCTCGCGGCCGAGCCAGACGCACCCGACCACACGGCGCGCATCGACGAGCTCGCCGCGATCCCCGAGCAGATCGTCCGGTTCCTCACCGAGCGCCTCCACGAGGAGGCGCCGGAGCGGCTGCCCGAGCACGAGCCGATGCTCGAGGTGCTCATCAAGCGGCACTACCGCGAGCACGAGCTGCACGGACTGCGCACCTTCTCCGAGGGCGGTCGGCCCTTCGCCGTCGCCGACTACACGCTCGACGAGCGTCCGACGCACCTGACGTCGACGATCGGCGGGGTCGACGAGCTCGTGCCGGGCAGCCCGCTCGACGCGGCCGTCTCCAACGACGTGTGGTCGCGACCCACGGGGCTCCAGTCCGTCGTCGACCTCTACCTGCGCTGGGCGCAGGAGCCCGAGTCGCCGGACGCCGCGAGCGATCAGCTCGCCGCGCTGCTCCAGCAGCTGCCCTTCGCCCAGGACGTACGCCGGGTCGCCGTCGCCGTGAGCGCCGGCCAGGGGCGCCCGGTCGGCTACTTCACCTTCCGCCCCGTCGACGGCACCCTCGTGGAGGACCGCCTCGTCCGCGGCGTGCACCCCATGGTCGGGCGCCGCCTCAACCTGTGGCGCCTCACGTCCTTCGACGTGACGCGGCTCGAGGCCCCCGAGGACGTCCTGCTCTACGAGTGCGTCGCCAAGGACAACCCCGACGACCACCGCCTCGTCGCCCTCGCGCAGGTGCGTCAGGTCGTCGTCGTGCGCGACGAGTCCGGTCAGGTGTCGGGCCTGCCGCACGTCGAGCGCGCCATCGCCAACTGCCTCGAGGCGATCCGTCGGGTCCGGGCGAGCCGCGGTGCCAAGGGCTCCCGGCTCGACATGAACCACGTGTGGGTCCAGATCTGGCCGACCATCGAGGCCGATCTCGGGCAGCTGACGGCGCTCCAGAGCAAGATCGCCCCCGTCACCGCCGGCGCCGGCATCGAGGAGGTCCTCGTGCAGGCGCAGGTCGCCGGGGCACCCGGCGAGGCGCCCGCCCCGATCGCGGGCCGCTTCTTCTACCAGCCCGGCTCGGGCGTCACCGGATCGCTCGGCGCCCCACCCACCGAGCCGCTCAAGCCGCTCGACGACTACGCCTCCAAGGTCGTCCGGGCCCGACGCCGAGGTCTCGTCTACCCCTACGAGCTCCAGTCGATGATCGCCGGCGACGGCGGCACGGTGGTCGAGCACGACCTCGACGACTCGGGCACGCTCGTGCCCGTCGACCGTCCGCAGGGTCTCAACAAGGCCGGCATCATCGTCGCCGTCGTCAGCTCGCCGACGGTCCGCCACCCCGAGGGCGTGACCCGCGTCGTCCTCTCGGGCGACCCGCTCCGGTCGCTCGGCTCCGTGGCCGAGGCCGAGTGCGCCCGGGTCATCGCGGCCCTCGACCTGGCCGAGCGGATGCAGGTGCCTCTCGAGTGGTACTCCCTCTCGGCCGGTGCGCGCATCTCGATGGACTCCGGCACCGAGAACATGGACTGGGTCGCCCGTGCCCTCAAGCGGATCATCGAGTTCACCCAGGCGGGTGGCGAGATCAACATCGTCGTCGCCGGCATCAACGTCGGCGCCCAGCCCTACTGGAACGCCGAGGCGACGATGCTCATGCACACCAAGGGCATCCTCGTCATGACGCCGGACAGCGCCATGGTCCTCACCGGCAAGCAGTCGCTCGACTTCTCCGGCGGCGTCTCGGCCGAGGACAACTTCGGCATCGGTGGCTACGACCGCGTCATGGGCCCGAACGGGCAGGCGCAGTACTGGGCCAAGGACCTCGCGGGTGCCCGCGCCATCCTCATGGCGCACTACGAGCACGCCTACGTCAGCCCGGGCGAGTCCGGCCCGCGCCGCGTCACGACGAGCGACCCGTCGCACCGTGACGTGACGCTCTACCCGCACGAGCTGGCCGACTCCGGCTTCAAGACGGTCGGCGACATCTTCAGCTCGCTCACCAACCCGGACCGCAAGAAGCCGTTCGACATCCGCACTCTCATGCGGGCCGTCAGCGACCAGGACCGCGAGCCGCTCGAGCGCTGGGCCGGCATGGCCGACGCCGAGACCGCGGTCGTGCAGGACGCCCACCTCGGTGGCATCCCCGTGTGCCTCATCGGCATCGAGTCCAAGTCGGTGCCGCGCCGCGGCTTCCCGCCCACCGACGGCCCCGACACGTACACGGCCGGCACGCTCTTCCCGCGGTCGAGCAAGAAGGTGGCGCGCGCCATCAACGCGGCGAGCGGCAACCGCCCCGTCGTCGTCCTGGCGAACCTGTCGGGCTTCGACGGCTCACCCGAGTCGATGCGCAGCCTCCAGCTCGAGTACGGCGCCGAGATCGGCCGGGCCATCGTCAACTTCGACGGCCCGATCGTCTTCACCGTCGTCTCCCGCTACCACGGCGGCGCGTTCGTCGTCTTCTCCAAGACGCTCAACCCGCGCATGACGGTGCTGGCCATCGAGGGGTCGTTCGCGTCGGTGCTCGGCGGTGCGCCGGCCGCGGCCGTCGTCTTCTCGCGCGACGTCGACGCCCGCACGGCGTCCGACCCGCGCGTCACCGAGCTCGAGGGTCAGCTCGCGTCGGCCACCGGGGTCGAGCGCGCCCGGCTGGCCACCGAGCTCGCCGAGCTGCGCAGCTCGGTGCGCGCCGAGAAGCTCGGCCAGGTCGCGTCGGAGTTCGACACGGTGCACAGCATCCACCGCGCCGTCTCGGTCGGGTCCGTCGACGCCGTCATCGACGCCCACGACATGCGTCCGCGCATCATCGCCGCGATCGAGGCCGGCCTGCAGGGCTGACCGGGCGGGCGTCTTCGCTGCCATCAGCATCCACGCCCTCCTCAACGGACCGGCTCACCCGCAGCGGTGTGCGGTGGCGCGGGAGATGGTCCCCGACGCCAGGAGTGCGCGTTGCAACGCGCACCTGTGGCACGAGGACGCACCGTTGAGCTGACCCGGCTAGCGCTTCGGGGCCGGCACCCGCAGTGACGTGACGCCGCCGAGGTCGAGCCACACCGCGTCGGGGGTGCGGACGACCCGGACGAGCACGTCGTCGCAGCCCGGGCACCGACCGACGAGGCCCGGCTCGGGCCCGTAGACGCGCAGCGTCGCGACCTCCGAGTCCGTGCCGCACCCGCGACACCTCACGACGGCCACCGTGACGTCGAGCGCGAAGAGCTCGGAGAGCGGGCCGGCCATGAGGTTGCCGTCGTACGCCGCCGTGGGCCCTGGACCGTCGGGGATCGTCATGGGAGGTCCTCCTTCACGGGCCGCTCGGCCCGAATCGCTCTGTCCGGATGCGGTCGGCCGCGTGGCCGAGCGCGACGAGCAGGTCGGCAGCACCCTCGACGAAGCCGGTCGGTCCGCACACATAGCACGTGGGTGCGTCCTCCCCCGTCCAGCCGGGAGCGGCGAGGTCCGACTCGCGCAGCCGGCCGACCGGGCGCCCGTCACCGTCGGGGGCCCGGCGCGTGTGGACGAGCCGGACCTCGACGCCCTCCGTGGCGGCCAGCACCGCGAGCTCGTCGCGGTAGATGACCTCGTCGGGCCCGCGGACCGAGTACACGAGACGGAACGGCGGTGCACCGGGGTCACGGGCCCGCAGCATCGCCATGAGCGGGACGACGCCGGAGCCACCGGCCACGAGCAGCACGGGCCCGGGCTGCCCGGTGCGCCAGACGAACCAGCCACCGACGGGCCCACGCACGCGCACGGCGTCACCGACCGCGAGACCGTCGGTGAGGAAGGTCGAGACCTCCCCGTCCGGCACCCGCTGGACGGTCAGCTCGACCCGGTCACCGCACTCGGGCGCCGAGACGGAGTAGCTCCGGGTCGCCGTGTAGCCGTCGGGCGCGGTGAGCCGCACGTCCACGTGCTGACCCGGCAGGTGACCGGGCCACCCGTCGACGTCGAGGACGAGCGTCACGGCGCTGTCGGTCTCGGGACGTCGCTCGACGAGCGTGGCCTCCCGCCACGCGCGCCGGGCGCTCAGTCCCCCTGGTACCGCTGCTCGCGCCATGGGTCGCCGTAGTCGTGGTAGCCGAGCTGCTCCCAGAAGCCGGGTGAGTCCTCGAGCATCAGCTCGATGCCGCGCACCCACTTGGCCGACTTCCAGAAGTAGAGGTGCGGGACGAGCAGCCTTGCGGGACCGCCGTGCTCGGGTCGCAGGTCGTCGCCGTCGTAGCCGTACGCGACCCAGGCCTGTCCGTCGAGGAGGTCCTCGAGCGGCAGGTTCGTCGTGTAGCCGCCGTAGCTGTGCACCATCGCGAAGTCGGCAGCCGTCTCGACGTCGGCGAGGAGGGTGTCGAGCGAGACGCCGCGCCACTCGGTGTCGAGCTTGGACCAGCTCGTGACGCAGTGGATGTCGACGGTCACCATCTCGGCCGGGAGGGCCATGAGCTCAGCCCACGACCACGCGTGGCGGGTGCCGTCCTCCGTCGCGACCCACAGCTCGAACTCGTCGTGGTCGACGTTCGAGGTGGGGCCCGCCGAGAGCACCGGGAAGTCACCGGTGAGGTACTGGCCCGGGGGCAGCCGGTCGTCGCGGCCGCGTGGCCGACCCTGGAACCCTCGTGTCACGAAGTCCATGCCCAGTCACTGTACGGGCCGCCGACCACGCCGGACGGCATACGCGAGCGGTCGTTCCGTGCGCCACCCTCCCCAGGACGGCTCCGGCGGGGCAGGATGAGCCCGTGACGACGACGGTGCCGATGCTGTCGGTGTCGGACGGCGTGGCCACGATCCGGCTCGCGCGACCCGACGCCGGCAACGCCGTGGACCTGCCGACCGCGATCGCGCTGCGCGACGCGGTCGGCGCGGTCGCGAGCGCCTCCGGACCGGTGCACGTCGTCGTCCTCCGGGCCGACGGCCGGCTCTTCTGCGCCGGCGGCGACGTGCGCGCCATGGCCGCGGCACCAGAGCGCCGGGCCTTCGTCGCCGAGCTGGCGGAGGTGCTGCACGAGACGCTCGTGGCCCTGCGCGCCCTGCCCGTCCCCGTCGTCGCGGTGGTCCAGGGCGCCGCAGCCGGAGCCGGTGTCGGCCTGGTCCTCGCCTCCGACGTCGTGCTCGCGGCCGACCACGCGACGTTCGTCGCTGCCTACCCCGGCGTCGGACTGTCGCCCGACTGCGGCGTCAGCGCCCTGCTGCCCGGCGCGGTCGGCGCTCGCCGGGCCGCCCTCTTCCTGCTGACCGGCGCCCCCATCGACGCGGCGACCGCGCTCGACTGGGGTCTCGTCACCGAGGTGTGCCCCGCCCCGGACCTCGACGCCCGCGCCGGCGAGGTCGTCGCCGCGATCGCCGCCCTTCCTCGCGAGGCGGTCGGCGAGGCGGCCCGCCTGCTGCGCCTGGCCGGTGAGCGGCCGTATGCCGTCCAGCTCGCCGACGAGGCGGCGACCATCGCGCGACTCGCCGGAGGCGCCGAGGCGGGAGCCCTCCTCGAGTCCTTCGCCGCGCCCGCCCACCGACCCGACCGGCCTCGCGAACGCCCGAACCCCGGAGACACCCCATGAGCGCCAGCACCGCGCAGATCACCTCGAGCACCGTCGACGACGTCGTCCGCCGCAGCGCCGCGCGGCATCCGGAGCGGGTCGCGCTCGTCTTCGACGACCGCACGTGGACGTATGCCGCCCTCGACGACGCCGTGTCCCGCGCGGCCGCGCACCTGCTCGGTCTCGGGCTGACCGCCGGCGACCGCGTCGCGACGGTCGGGGTCAACTCCGACGCCTACCTGCTCGCCTACCTCGGCTGTGCCCGCGCGGGCCTCGTCCACGTCCCCGTCAACTACGCGCTGACCGGCCCCGAGCTGACCTACCTGCTCCGCGACTCGGGCGCGCGCGTCGCGCTCGTCGACGTGGCACTGCGCGACGGCGTCGAGGCCGTGCGCGCCGACACCGACCTCGAGCAGGTGCTGCTGCTCCACGGCGGGGACGACGCCGTGCTGCCGCGATGGAGTGAGGGCGACGTGCCCACGCTCGACGTCGGGACGCGCGACACCGACCTCGTCCAGCTGCTCTACACCTCGGGCACGACGTCCCAGCCCAAGGGCGCGATGATGACGCATCGGGCCCTCGTCCACGAGTACGTCTCCTGCATCGTCGGCCTCGACCTGCGCGAGGACGACGCCCCACTGCACTCCATGCCGCTCTACCACTCGGCCCAGATGCACGTCTTCCTCCTGCCCTACCTCGCCGTGGGGGCGACGAACCACCTGCTGCCCCGCCCCGACGTCGCGACGATCCTCGAGCGGGTCGCCACGCACCGCATCGGCTCGCTCTTCCTCGCCCCCACCGTCTGGGTGCCGCTCTCGAACCACCCGGCGCTCGAGACCGCCGACCTCGGCTCGCTCCGCAAGGCGTACTACGGCGCGTCGATCATGCCGGTCCCGGTGCGCGACCGGCTCCAGCAGCGCCTGCCCGGGCTCGGCTTCTGGAACTGCTTCGGGCAGTCCGAGATCGGCCCGCTCGCCACGGTGCTGCGGCCCGAGGAGCACGCCGAGCGACCCGAGGCGTGCGGCCGCACCGTGCTCTTCGTCGAGGCACGCGTCGTCGACCCCGAAGGCACCGACGTCCCCGCCGGGGAGTCGGGCGAGCTGCTCTACCGATCGCCGCAGCTGTGCACCGGCTACTGGAACAAGCAGGACGCGACGGCCGAGGCCTTCCGTGACGGGTGGTTCCACTCCGGCGACCTCGTCATCCGCGACGACGCCGGCTACCTCACCGTCGTCGACCGCATCAAGGACGTCATCAACACCGGCGGCGTCATGGTCGCCTCCCGCGAGGTCGAGGACGCGCTCTACACCCACCCGGCCGTCGCCGAGGTCGCCGTCATCGCGACCCCGCACGAGCGCTGGGTCGAGGCCGTCACCGCCGTCGTCGTCCTCCGCGACGGACAGACGGTGACCGAGACCGAGCTCGTCGACCATGCCCGCGCCAGTCTCGCGCCCTTCAAGCTGCCCAAGGCGATCCACTTCGTCGACGAGCTGCCCCGCAACCAGAGCGGCAAGCTGCTCAAGCGGGTGCTGCGTGACGACCTGGCTCAGGGGCCAGCCACGTCGTGACCGCGCGGGGGCGCCTTCAGACGGGCAGGACGGCATACGCGAGCCAAGCCGTCCAGGCCGCCCACGCGCCGAGGCCCGCCACGTTCGTGCGCGGGTGGAGCGTCAGCGCGGCGAGGAACTCGCGCACGAAGGCGCTCGGCACGAAGTACCAGGCCGTCGGGCCGCCGGTGACGTCGGCGTCGATGCCGAGGCGCCGGGCCAGCAGCGCCGCGCGGCCGACGTGGTAGTTGCTCGTCACGACGCGCAGGGGCCCGGTATCGCCGATCCCGCGCGACCGCAGGATCTCGCGTGAGAGCAGCAGGTTCTCCTCGGTCGTCGTCGCGCGGTCCTCGGTCGCGACCGACGCCTGGGGTATGCCGTGGGCCATGAGGTACGCGGTCATGGCCACCCCCTCGGACATCGGCTCGTCGTCGCCCTGCCCGCCGCTCGGCACGAGGAGGCACTCGTGGCCGCGGTCGCGCTCTGCCCGCCACGCGTCGGCGGCCGCGTCGAGCCGGTGGGCGAGCAGCTGCGGCACCGTGCCGCCCACGAGTCCCGAGCCGAGGACGACGACCGCCGCCGGCTCGGCGCGCGCACGGTGGCGCCGGTAGGTCAGGCAGTAGAGCGCGAAGCTGCCGAAGGCGAGCGCCGGGTAGCCGGGCAGGAGCAGGACGACGATCCCGAGGACCTCCGGCCCCGTCGGGGCGGCGGCGATCGCGCCGGCGGCACCGGAGCCGACGACGCCCGTCCCGACGGCCGTCGCGGTCAGGATCGCGATGCCGAGGAGCAGGGCGAGGACGTTGGTCAGACCCCGGCCCTGCGGGCGCAGCAGGCGCAGGCCGTTGCCGACGAAGAGGAGTCCCAGCACGACCGAGAGGACCTGCGGGAGCACGAGCACGTCCACCCCGAGCGCCGACAGCGCGGCCCAGAGGGCCCCGAGGAGCAGGACCCCGATCCGCCATCGGCGCGGGTCGGTGCGCGCGAGGTGGACCGCGAGGCCGAGGAGCACCACGACGAGGAGGAGGTCGAGGGCCGGGCGCATGCGACGAGCATGCCCTCCCGGAGGCCTCGTCGCGAAACCGGATGGTGGCCGGGGCGTCCCGGCGTGTCAGTCTCCCGACTGCACGAGACAGCCGGGGGCCGGCGCCCCGGCGGCCGGGAAGGCCCGGGCCAGCGTGTCGGCGATGCGCTTGCCGCGCTCGGTGTAGCCCCGCGTCGTGAAGTGGATCCCGTCGTCGACGAACCACGACCGGTGCACCTCGGTGCGCCAGTCGTAGACGCGCATGGTCGGGTAGCGGCTGCACGCGTCGAGCAGCGCCGCGTTCCACTTCTCCATCTCGCGGTCGGCGTAGGGCCCCGAGGTGTCGGTGGTCCGCACCGTCAGCCACAGCACGGGGTGGTTGCCGATCGGCCGCATCAGCAGGTCGATCCGGTCGGCGAGCGGCACGACACCCCCGACGTACTGGTTCGCGACCTCGTTGGTGCCCATCGCGAGGACCCAGCACCCGGCATACCCGTGCGTGGTCCGTGACGTCACGGCGCTCTCGGCGTTCGGCTGACCCCGGAACGTCTCGACGATCGAGCGCGCACCGAGGATGTCCGGCACGAAGCTCGTGACCCCGACGCGGGCGTACTGGGCGGGCAGCCGCGTCGCGGCACGCGGTTGGTATGCCGGGTCGACGAGGCCGACGGACGTCGAGTCCCCGACGTGGACGAGGGACGTGCACGACGTCCGCACCGGAGGGTGCGAGGGCGGCACGGTCGGTGACGTCGGTGACGAGTGTGAGGTCGGTGAGGTCGGGGACTGCGGTGACGTCGGTGACGCGGGTGGGGACGTCGCGGTCGCGGCGGTCGTCGGCGGCACGGGCGGGTCGCCCGGGTCGAGCGCCCGGTCGTCCGCCCGTCCCCCGCCGACGAGCGCGGCTGCGCTGAGCGAGGTGACGGAGACAAGGGCCAGGGCGATCGTGCCAGCGGCGACGGCCGGCATCGACGGCACGGCGCGCGGCAGGTCGCCGGGTCGCGGCCGTCGCGGGCGGAGGGCGCGCCGGAAGCCGCGCCGGCGGATGGGGTCCTCGACGAGGTTCCACGACAGCGTCGCGAGCAGCAGCGTCAGCCCGAGCTGGAGCGCGCCCCGGAGCCCGTCATGCCCCCGCAGCACGTCCGGGCCGGTCAGGGCGACGACGGGCAGGTGCCAGAGGTAGATGCCGTACGAGCGCTCGCCGACCCAGCGCAGGGGCCGGACCCCGAGCAGGCGGCCGAGTCGTGACCGCGGGTGCGACACGACCGCGACGAGGCCGGCCGTGGCGAGGGACAGCAGCAGCAGTCCACCGCGGTAGAGCGACAGCGAGTACTCGTCCGTGAGCGTCATGAGGGCGAGGACGACGACGAGACAGCCGACGCCGACGGCGTCGAGAGCCCGACGGTCCTTCCGCTCGGGCAGTGGTGGCAGTGCGCCGCGACGCCAGACGAGGGCCACGGCTGCGCCGACGAGGAGTCCTCCGGCCCGCGCGTCGGTGCCCTCGTAGGCCCGCGTGTTGTCGAAGCCCGGCACGGCGAGGAGCCAGAGGAGCACGAACGACGCGAGGGCGAGCACCGTCGTCAGTGTCGCGACGCCACGCAGCCGACCCCGCACGACGACGAGGAGTCCGAGCATGAGCACGGGCCAGACGACGTAGAACTGCTCCTCGACGGCGAGGGACCAGAGGTGGTCGAAGGGCCCCGGCCCGCTGAACCGCTGGAAGTAGGACTCGCCGTCCGAGATCGTCTTCCAGTTGCTCACGTAGAGCAGGGCGGCCACGGATTCGGTCAGGCGCTCACCCGCGGCGTCGGGGTGCGTGACGACGGAGACGAACGACACGACGACGAGCACCACGACGACGGCCGGAAGCAGCCGACGGGCCCGGTGCACGTAGAAGCGGCCGAGTCCGACGGTCCGCGTGCGTTCCCAGCCGGCGACGAGGACGCCCGTGATGAGGAAGCCGCTGAGCGTGAAGAAGACTCCGACCCCGAGCAGCCCTCCGCCGAGGGCCGGCACCCCGAGGTGGTAGCCGACGACAGCCGCCACCGCGAGGGCACGAACTCCGTCGAGCCCCGGCACGTAGGCGGTCGGGCGTTCTGTCGGTCTGGGCATCGGGTCCGCCAGAGGTCGCCGGGATGCCGAGGACCCCGGATGCCAGCAGGCTAGGTCGCACCGCCTCGCGGGTCGTCGACGTGCGCGGCGAACGCGGTTCGGGCGATTCCGGGAGAACGGTGCACCGAGGATGTGACGCCCACGAGCCCGACGAAAGGCGCATTTCCTGTCGAATCGACAGGATTCACGGGGATCTTCGCCCCCACAGGGCACCCCGCGTCCCGTAGCGTGTCCTACTGGAAGGGCCGGGATTGACTGCCACTCCACCCCTCCCTCACGGCTTGGCAGTCAGGTGGGGTCCGGCCCTTCCACCTCCCAGGCGACAGCCGGAGTCAGCGCGCTCGCGAGCACCCGGCGAGGACCCGAGCGATCTGCGCCTTCTCCGCCGCGGTGACCCAGAGGCGGTAGCGCGACTTCACGGCGACCTGACGCGCGACGTAGGTGCAGCGGTAGGCCTTGTTCGGAGGCAGCCACGACGCGGCGTCCGCGTCACGCTTGGCGCTGTTCGTCGGGCCGTCGACGGCGAGCAGGTTGAGCGGGTCGTTCGCGAGCGTCCTGCGCTCGGTCGCCGTCAGCTGCTGCGCACCCGTGACCCAGGCATCGCCGAGGGCGACGACGTGGTCGATCTGCACCTTCGACGACGTGGCGCGTCCCCGGACGAAGGTGATGGTGCGCCCGGTGTAGGGATCCGCGAGCGTGCCTGAGACGACGACACACCCGCGTGTGCCGGCCTTCAACCGTTCGGCGACGAGGTCGCGGCGCAGCACGTCGTTGCGGGTGTCGCAGCCGTTGTGCCCGAGGCTCACGTCGACGTCGTCGCTCCAGGCGGGGCCGAAGGCGTCCCGGTCGTAGCCGGTCTTGGGGGCCCGGCCCTTGACCGGGAGGCCGTCGAGCGTCGTGAGCGCCGCGCGCGCCAGCGCGGGCGTCAGGGTCGGGCCGGGGGACGGCCTGGAGCTCGCGGTGGGTCCGCCTGCCGCACTGCCGGGCACGACGCGGGTCGGGGCGTGCGGGACGCCGGCGCCGGGCGACGGCAGCGGAAGGCCGCAGCCGGCGAGCGCCACGCCCGCGGCGACGAGAACGGCCAGGAGCGGGGGCAAGGAGCGAGCAGGCACGATCGGCAACCTTGCCACACAATGGAATTGGGAGGCATGCGGCTCGCCGAGACGGCTGGCCCCGGGTGTCGGGTGTGGCCGAGCGCGTCGGCCACACCCGACGCGTCACTGGCAGCAGGCGTTGTAGCCGCGGTCCATCCAGAACTGGGTGGGCACCGGGTTCACGAGCGTCGTGTCGCTGCTGAAGGTCGCCGCGGTCTGGCGCCCGGGGCGCATCTCGACGTGGGTGTGCGTGGCAGGGGCGCCGCGAGCTGCCTCGTCGCCGATCTTCTGGCCCTTCGAGATCGACTGCCCCACCGCGAAGCCCAATGGGTTGAGGTGGAGGTAGATGACGGTCTTGTCGTAGGTGGCGCTGTAGACCGCGAGCGTGGACAGCGCATCCGTCGCGTCGCTGCCCTCGGTCACCCGGGTCACCGTGCCGCCGAGGACGGCGAAGACGTCGGCGCCGGACTGGTAGGCGACATCGATGCCCTCGTGTCGCCCCGGGGTGTTGAGGTAGCCGTCGAACCACGCCGTCACGCGTGCACCCGACGAGTGGTAGACGCCGTACTCGAACGCGTCGTTGGTGGCGAAGCCGACGATGTGGCCGGCATTCTCGTTCTTCAGCTCCGGACGCAGGTCCGCCTTGACGCCCGGGTCGACCGAGTCGATGGCCCCGGAGTAGCCGCTCCGGTAGAAGACCGTCGCCACGGCGGCCTCCCGGTTCCAGACCGACGCGGCGTTGTTCTTGACGCACTGCCCCTGGCCGTTGCCCGCCGAGACGAAGGTGACGCACCCGGACCCGGTGCCGTAGTCGGACTGGCTGTTCGCGAGGTCGACGAGCGACCCGCCGTTGCCGGAGTTGTAGTAGAGGCAGAACTCGCCCGTCTCGCAGACGCCGTTGCGCGCCGTGGCGGCCTGCGCGGCGGGTGCCGAAGCCACGACGGCCCCGGCGAGCGCGGCCGGCGCGCCGGAAGGCGGGGAGCACTCCCCATCGGCGGGCCGTCGGCAGACCGAGACCGGTCAGCGGCGCGCGATCGTCACAGTGCGGACGCCGTGCAGGTGCAGGTCGGTGCGGTGGAGCAGACCGTGGGGTCCGTCGTCGTCGAGCAGGGCCTCGAGCGTGCGGTGGTCCTCGGCGTCCAGCCGGTCGGTGAGGCCGTGCGCGAGCCGGTCGAACCAGGCTCGGGCGTAGCGGCCGGCGTGCGGATGGTCCGGCGAGCGCTCGTCGATGACGACGTCGTGCTCGTCGACGACGGTCCACCCCGCCTCGCCGAGCACCTCGCCCCAGGACGCGCCGATGGTGGGCAGCACCTCGGCGTGCACGGCGGAGAGCACGCCGAGCGCCCGGCCCTCGAAGCCGGGACGGCCGAGACCGGGGTCGTCGGGCAGGAAGCGCAGCGGTTCGTCGAACTCGGCCACCGCGACCAGACCCCCGTCGCGGGTAGTCCGTCGAAGGTCGGCGAGAGCGCGGTTCGGGTCGGCGAGGTGGTGCAGTGACATCGAGGCCCAGGTGAGGTCGATCGGGTCCAGGTCGGGCCATCCGGCATCGAGGTCGGCCACGACGGTGCGGACGCGGTCGCCCACGCCGGCGGCCCTCGCCTTGGCGTCGACGCGAGCCAGGGCGAGCTCGGAGACGTCCACGGCGACGACCTCTGCGTGCGGCAGCCGGCGCGCCAGTCCGAGCGTGCCGGTGCCCGTGCCGGCACCGAGGTCGACCACGCGGGCGGGCGCGCCCTGCTCGTCGGCCGGCGAGGACGCCAGGGCCGCGGTGACGCGGTCGAGCGCCGCGTCCCAGTAGCCCCGGAGCACGTCGCCGTCGAGGTCGAGCAGGTCGGCGCCCTCGACCTCGGACGCCAGGTCGTCGTGGCTGTGGCCGTCGTGGTCAGCGTGTCCGTGGTGGGCGGCGTGACCGGCGGGGGCGGGGGCGTCTCCGTGCTGTGCGTGCGACATACGTGTCACGGTAGGACACCGTTGCGCATACGGCATACGATCTTGCCGATGACGCAAGAACTCGATCTCGACGCAGTGATCCGCGCCCGCATCCGCGGCCTCCGCGTCGCTCGCGGGTGGTCCCTCGACGCCCTCGCCGGCCGGTGCGGCCTCAGCCCGTCGACGCTGAGCCGGATCGAGACCGGCCACCGCCGGATCGCCATCGACCAGCTGGGTCCGATCGCCCGCGCGCTCGGCACGACCATCGACGAGCTCGTCGACCTCGCGAGCGACGACGACGTCGTCATCCACCCGCGCCGGGACACGACCCAGGGGCGCACGACGTGGTTGCTGACGCGTGAGGACGAGCCGCACGGTCTGGTCGTGGCCAAGATGCGGATCACGGCCACGCGCCACAGCGGCCGGCTGGGCGTGCACCCGGGTCACGAGTGGTTCACCGTGCTGTCGGGGACGGCTCGGCTGCACCTCGGCGAGCGCGTCGTGCTCGTCGAGGAGGGCCAGTCGGCGCAGTTCTCGACGATGGTCCCGCACGCCATCACCGCCGATGACGAGCCGGTGGAGGTCATCCTCGTGCTCGACCGCGACGGACGGCGCGCCCACCTCGACGTCGCAGCGGGCGAGGCGCCCGCGTAGCCCTCAGGACTGGGTGCGCAGGTAGCGGCCGAAGTGGGGCACCGTGAAGGCGATGAGGCCGCGCTCGCCGGAGTAGATGAGGCCCTTCTTGATGAGGGCGTCGCGCGCCGGCGAGAGCGACTGCGGCTTGCGCCCCAGCACCTCCGCCACGGCGGACGTCGGCACGGCGTCGCGCTCGGTCACCCCGTCGCGGACGTATGCCGTCTCGTCCGCGATCGCTGCGTCGCCCCCCTCCGTGTCCCCCTCCCCCGCAGGCGCGTTGACGAGGGCCGCGTCGGCCATGGCCCGGAGGTACTCGCGCTCGGCGGGCGTCGCCCGCTCGAAGCGTGAGCCGAAGAAGCCGACGGCGAGCTCTGACTCGGCCTCGGGCACCGCGACCCGGATGTCCTGGGCCGTCACTGGTGAGGAGGGCGCGACGTCCCACACGACCTTGCCGTAGGCCTGGATGAAGTACGGGTAGCCCGCCGTCACGGCATACATCTCGTCGAGCGCCTCGGGCGTGAACTCGCACCCCTCCTCGGTGGCCGGCCCGACGAGGGCGCGGTCGGCGGAGTCGCGAGGCAGCCGGTCGATGCGCGAGTAGCGGAAGAGCCTCTCGGAGTAGGACTTCGAGGCAGAGAGCACCGTGGGCAGGTGGGGCAGGCCGGCACCGACGACGATGACGGGCAGGCCCGACTGCGAGATCTCGTGGCACGCCGCGCAGAGCGCCGACACGTCGTCCGGGTCGAGGTCCTGCATCTCGTCGATGAAGACGGCGACGCCCTTGCCGACGTCGGCTGCGAGGCCACCGATATCGGTGAAGAGCTCGACGAGGTCGATCTCGATGTCGCCCGAGTCGGCGCGGCCGGTGACGGCCGGGACGTCGATGCCCGGCTGCCACTTGTCACGCAGCTTCGCGCCCGTCGGGGCGTCGCGCAGCGCGAAGGCCTTGATGATGCCGAGCACGTGGTCGACGTCCTCGCTGCGCGGGTGACCGAGCTCGCGCACGGCCTGGTGCGCGGCCGCGGCAAGCGGTCGCCGCAGCCGCTGATCGGGGCGGGCCTCGAACTTGCCGGTGCCCCAGTCGGCCCGCACGGCCGAGCTGCGCAGGGCGTTGAGCAGGACGGTCTTGCCGACGCCGCGCAGGCCGGTGAGGACGATCGAGCGCTCGGAGCGTCCGCGGGCGATGCGCTCGAGCACGACGTCGAAGGTGCGCAGCTGCTCGTCACGGCCGGCGAGCTCGGGTGGGCGCTGGCCCGCCCCCGGGGCGTACGGGTTCGTGATCGGGTCCACGATCGGAGGCTATACGCATCTCTACCGAAAACCTGAGACATCCCGATCGGCCCTGATCGGCGCGTCGTCCGAACGCCGGGGCGAAGCGTGAGGCCGACACCGACTCCATGGATACCGAAGTCATTTGATTCGGATTCCACTGAATTCAGGCATGAAAAAGCGCCGTTCCGCACGGTCAGGGGTGGTCATGCGGAACGGCGCGTTGCGACTATAACGCGCTCTGGGGCGAAACGGTCAACTGATCGAAGAGATTTCAAAAACTTCGTCGGGGTGCGCGATCGCGTCCTGCTCGGCCACGAGCAGCATCTCGTCCGAGCCGCTCGCGTGGGTGCGCTCGAGCACGGCATACATCGTCGCCGCGGTGCGGCGCAGGGCCACCTCCGGGCCGTCGGTCAGGTGGTGCGCGAGGAAGACCGCAGCGGTCACGTCACCACCGCCGCGCACCGTCATCGGCAGCATCGGGGTCGTCACGACCCAGGCGTCGTCGGCGGTGACGCACGCCATCTGGATCGAGCCCTCAGGCGTGTCGGAGGTCAGCGCGCTCGTCACGAGGACGACGCTCGGCCCCTGCGCGACGAGCTCGCGCGCCGCGGCGACGAGGTCGGCCTGCGTCGACACCGGGCGACCGACGAGGAACTCGAGCTCGAACTGGTTGGGCGTGACGATGTCGGCCCTCGGCACGACGTGGTCGCGCATGTACTCGGGGATGCCCTCGCGCACGAAGAAGCCGCGGCCGACGTCGCCCATGACCGGGTCACAGCAGTAGACCGCGGCGGGGTTGGCCGCCTTGACCCGTGCGACGGCGTCGAGGACGACCTCGCCGACCGCCTCGGCGCCCTGGTAGCCGGACAGCACCGCGTCGATGGCCGGGAAGGCTCCACGCTCCTCGACACCGTCGATGACGGCCGCGACGTCGGCAGGCGCGATGAGCGGGCCTCGCGTCGAGCCGTAGCCGGTGTGGTTGGAGAAGGTGACTGTGAGCACGGGATAGACCTCGTGCCCGAGCCGCTGGAGCGGGAAGACCGCGGCCGAGTTGCCGGCGTGACCGTAGGCGACGTGGGACTGGATCGACAGGATCTTCACGGCCTCCACCCTAGCCGCTTGTCTTTACGATCTATTTCTAGTGATACTAGAACTATGTTGTGGCAGGTGGACCCCACGTCGAGCACGGCGTTGCACGTGCAGGTGGCCGCCTGCGTCCGACGCGAGATGGCCTCCGGACGCCTCGCGAAGGGCGACCGCCTGCCCTCGGCCAAGGAGGTCGCCGCCGTGCTCGACGTCAACCTCCACACGGTGCTCCGCGCCTACCAGTCCCTCCGGGACGAGGGGCTCATCGACCTGCGCCGCGGGCGGGGGGCCGTCGTCAGCGCCTCCGACCCCGGAGGTGACGCGCGGCTGCGCACCCTCGTCGCCGAGCTCGTCGCCGAGGCGCGGCTCGTCGGCGCCACCCCTGCCGACCTCACCCGACTCATCGAGAGCGAGTTCCAGCGATGACCACCGACCGCCGCCCCACCCACGCCCTCATCGCGAGCGCCGCGCTGGCTCCCGTCGTGGCCGCGGTCGGCACCGGGCTGGCGTATGCCGTCCGCGACCTGGTGCCGGACCCCGTGGCCGTCCACTGGGGCCTGCACGGCGAGCCGGACCGCTGGCAGCCCTTCGGGGCGGCCGTCGTCACCGCGGCCGTCATCACGATGGTGATGCCACTGGCCCTCGTCGGCCTCGGCGCGCTCATGCACCGCTCCGCCCGGGGTCCCCTCGCCGCCGTCGCCGGTGGCCTCGCCGTGTTCCTCGGCGGCGTGCTCTTCGGTGGCCTCGTCGCGCAGCGGCCGGGACAGGTCCCGCAGGCGTTCCCGCCGCAGTGGGCCGTGCCGACACTCTTGCTGACCGCCCTCGTCGCCGTCGGGCTCTGGCGCTGGGGACGCCCGACGCCACCCGAGGTCACCGGCGCCCGCGAGCCCCTGCCCGCCGACGCGCCTCGGCTCGACGTCACGCCGACGACCCGGCTCGCGTGGACGGGGCGGGCGAGCCTGCGCGTCGGCCCGACGCTGGCTCTCGCCGTCGTCGTCGCGCTACCGCTCGTCTGGGTGGCGCTCGCCGGGTTCGCCTGGGTCTGGCTGCTGGCGCTCGCCCTCGGGGCTCTCCTGGCTCTCACCCTCTCGGCGCGCGTCACGGTCGACACCTCCGGCCTGCGGGTCTCGAGCGCCGGGCTCTCGTGGTCGCGCGTGCCGCTCGAGCGGGTGGCGTCGGCCGGGACGACGACCGTCTCCCCGTTGCGCGAGTTCGGCGGCTGGGGCTGGCGGATCGGCGTCGACGGCCGGCGTGGCTACGTCACCCGCGCCGGCGAGGCGCTGGTCGTGCACCGCATCGGCGAGCCCGACGTCGTCGTCACGGTCGACGACGCCGACGAGGCCGCCGCCGTGCTCAACACCCTCGCCGCCCGCGTGGGATGACGAGGTCCCGTGTCAGGATGGACGGCATGAGCATCCCCACGACGACCGTGTCCGAGCTGCCCGACGACGCCGTCCTCGTCGACGTCCGCGAGGCCGACGAGTGGGCCGCTGGCCACGCCCCCAACGCCATCCACATCCCCCTCGCGGAGCTGCCGGCACGCATCGACGAGCTGCCCGAGACCGACGACACCGTCGCCATCGTCTGCCGGATGGGCGGCCGGTCGGCCCGCGCGGTCCAGTGGCTCGTGCACCAGGGCTACGACGTCGCCAACGTCGAGGGCGGGATGCTCGAGTGGGAGCGGGCCGGCAAGCAGCTCAGCGCGGACGGCGACCCCACCATCATCTGACTCGGGGCGATTCGTCCGGTTCACACCCGCACGCGCCTTCTCCGTGTAACGCTGTCGCTCCTGACGGGTCTCACCAGTGACCGACCCGCCGAGCCAGGAGCACCCGGACCATGGACGACCGTCGACCCGATCCCACGCAGGACACCTGGTCGCAGTGGCTGCCCGACCTCGACTCGCCGGATGCCACGGCCACTTCCGCCCCGAGCGCCTCGAGCGCGCCGGTGATGCAGCCGCCCGTCCCCCTGCCGCCGCCTGCAGGCCGGGTCGACCCGCTGCCGTACGCCGCCGCCCCCATCGCCGAGTGGGTCGGCCCCCGCAGCGGCCAGGCACCGCCACCCCCCACCCGCCTCGGCTGGGCGATCCTGTGCACGATCTGCTGCTTCACGCCCTTCGGGATCGTCGCGATCATCAAGTCCACCCAGGTCAACCCGAAGTGGGCCCTCGGCGACTGGGACGGGGCGCGGGCCGCCTCACGGTCGGTCAAGACGTGGTGCCTGCTCGCCGCTGCCATCTCACCGGGGCCTCGATGCTGCTCTTCGCGTGCTCCTCGGTCGGGCACATGACCGACTCCCTGTAGGTCGGTCCCTGAGGGGCCGGGCGTGACCCGTCAGGCGACCGGGATCGTCGACGGTGGGGTGCAGACGAGCTCGTCGCCCTGCGGCGCTGTGGAGGGCGCCTCGACGACGCCGCCGCCGACGGCGGACGGTCGGGCCTGCTCGGCACGATCGGAGACCTGGACGCAGAACTGCCACTGCTTGACGGCCGGGTCGACCGGGGTACGCGGGGCCTCGAACGAGTCACTCGGCACGTCGAGCGTCGGAGGCGACACGGCATACGCCTTCCCGGTGATGCTGGCACCGGGCGCGATCGTGTGGCCGCCCATGACGGGCGCTGCCGCGAAGCGGACGTTCGGGCCGGGAGCGAAACCCTGCTTGCTGAGGCGGAGGACGCCGGACTCCTCGTAGACCCACGCGTGCTTGGCATCGACGTCCATGGGCAGCGTCGCGCTGCCGAGGTCGGCGGGCACGACGTCGTAGGCGAGGACGGGCTTCGTGCCCGTGTTGGTCAGCGTGTAGTCGACGACGAGGCCGGGACTCGCCGCGACGCCGGCACCCGTCGCGCCCACCTCGGGCCCTCCCGGCGCCATCGTCGCCTCGAGGCGCACGCCGCCCGACGTCGCCGTCTCGGCGCCCGCGCCGGCGTCGACCGTCGAGCCGGCCGTGGCCGACGGACCGTCGCCACCGGCGGGCGTGGCGGCCCCGGGTGACGGCGTCGCCTGCCCGCAGGCACTCGTGACGAGCACGGATCCGAGGGCGAGCGCGACGAACGCTCGACCGGGACGAACCGGGTGGAGGGGACCGCGCAGGACGTGGTGGGTCAACGGCTTCATGACGATGAAGACAACCACGAGACCGGAAGCGTTGCATTCCGGACGAATCCGCGCCGGGCCGTCATGCCTGACGAGACGTGCTCACTTGAGCAGCTTGGACATCCGTCGGTCGGCGAGCGGCTTGCCGCCGGTCTGGCAGGTGGCGCAGTACTGCAGCGACGTGTCGGCGAACGACACCTCGCGGACGACGTCGCCGCACTCCGGGCACAGCTGGCCGGTCCGCGCGTGGACCCGCATGCCCGCGCGCTTGGCGTCCTTGAGCTCCTTGGCCGGCTTGCCCGACGCCGTCGTGACCGCGCTCTTCAGCGTGTCGCGCAGGGCGGCATACAACCGGTCGACCACCTCGGGGGCGAGCGTGCCCGCGATGGCGAACGGGCTGATCTTGGCGACGTGGAGGATCTCGTCGGAGTAGGCGTTGCCGACGCCGGCGATGAACTCCTGGTCGCGTAGCAGGCCCTTGATCTGCGTGCGCCGGCCCTCGAGCATCGAGCGGAACTGCTCGAGCGTGAAGTCGTCGGCCATCGGGTCGGGGCCGAGGCGCGCGATGCCGGGCACCTGGGCCGGGTCGGTGACGATGTAGGCCGCGAGCGACTTCTTCGTGCCGGCCTCGGTGAGGTCGAAACCGGAGCCGTCGGACAACCGCACCCGGAGTGCGATCGGTGACTTGCCCGGTCGCAGCACGGTCATCGGCAGCTGGTCGGACCAGCGCAGCCAGCCGGCCCGCGCGAGGTGGAAGACGAGGTGGGTGCCGTCGGCGTCGATGTCGAGGAACTTGCCGTGGCGGTGGACACCGTCGATGGGTGCACCCTCGAGCGCCTGCGGTGGCGGGTTGAACGTCTTGAGCACGCTGAACGAGGCGAGCTCGACCTTCGTGACGGCAAGGCCGTCCGTCCGCTCGGCGAGGAAGTCGACGAGCGCCTGCACCTCCGGCAGCTCAGGCATGGCCCCAGTCTGTCACCCGGAGCCGACGGAACGGCCCGGACGCGAGGGCTGCTCGTCGGCCGCGACGACCTCGCCGACCTTGCCGGCGCCCTCGAGGACGCGGAGCATCCCGTGCCCGTCCGCAGCCGAGTAGGTCGGCACGGACCGCGACGCCCAGGGACGGATGGGCGAGTCGATCTTCATCGGGTTGGAGAGCACCTGCTCGGTCGGCGACAGGTGCCGGATGCAGATGGCGTCGACGCGGTCGGGGCGCGCCTCGGCGAAGTCGGCGTAGATCTGGGGGTCGTGCTGGCCGTCGTCGCCGACGAGCAGCCACGTGATCTCGGGGAAGTCGCGGGCGAGGCGGTCGAGGCAGGTGCGCTTGTGCGCCTGTCCGCTGCGGAACCACCCCGTGTTGGTGGGCCCCCAGTCGGTGAGCATGAGCGGACCGAGGGGGAAGCCGTTCTCGACGAGGAAGCGGTTGAGGGTGGCGGCGGCGTTCCAGGCGCCGGTCGACACGTAGACGATGGGCGCGCCCGGGTGCGCCGAGAGGATGCGGCGGTACATCGGCGCCATGCCCGAGACCGCGTGACGCGCCTTGCCCCGGCGGACGAAGGTGTTGAACGCCGCGATCATCGGGCGGGGCAGCATCGTCGTGATGACGGTGTCGTCGATGTCGCTGACGATGCCGTGCGTGACGCCGTCGGCGACGATGAAGACGTCGGCCGCGACAGGGTCGGTGCCCTGCACCTCGACGACCACCTGCTGCCAGCCCGGGGCGAGGCCGTGGTCGCGGGCGACGATGTCGACGTGTCCGCCGCGGTCGGACCGACCGTAGACCTCACGGTCACCGGCGGTGACCTTGACCGGGACGCCCGTCGCGGGCGAGGTGATGAAGGCGCGCCAACCCCGGTCGTAGTGGGCCGGGCTCAGGGCACCGGTCGCGTCCTGCCTGGCCTCCGGACCCTCGACGTCCTCACGGCCCTTGCGCCCGAGGAGGATCCGCGCATAGACACGGACGAAGGAGGACGAGCCGTAGCCCACGTGGGTGATGACCCGGTTGCCCCAGCCGCGGCTGCGGAGCACGCGCTCGACCTGCTCGTGGACGGCGTCCTCCACGATGGCGGCCGCGTGCGGTCGGGACATGGCCACAACCTACCCGGCGGGGGTGTCGGGCGAGCAGAGGGAGCGCGGCGGGCGCGCGGCGGGCGCGCGCCGGGCGCGCGCCGGGCGGGTGCCACCAGGTGGACCCCGGCGGGCGCCGGGTCGACGCGGCGGGTTTGATGGACGCCGTGCACCCCATTGCCGAAGTCCTCAGCAAGGCCGCAGGCGGCGACTTCCCGACCGTCGACGGCGCGTGGCAGCGCGTCGAGCCGTGGCGGCCCGGCGTCGAGGGCGTCGTCGCCTTCACCGGGCACGCCTACCTCGCCGTCGACGACGACGTCTCGGACGGCACCCTGGACTCCCTGAGCCCGGACGGCTTCGGCGGCGCGAGCAACCCGCGCCTCGTCTCGCGCCTGGCCGGCACCGGCTGGATCGACGCCCTCGACCTCATCCTCGTGGCCCGCGGAGCCGGCGGCGAGCCCGCGCTCGTGCCGCGCAGCGACCTGCGCAACCACCCCCGCGCCCAGCACGCGACCTCCGTGCGCAGCGACGTCACGACCTTCGGGTATGCCGCCCCCGACGACCACACGCTCGTGACCCTCTCGACGGGGCTGGGCGGACTGCCCGAGGTGGGCCTCGAGACCGATCCGTCCAAGGACCACGTCGGGACCGACGTCGTCCGCGACGCCCTGACCCTCATCGACGAGGGCGACGTCGTCGTCGCGGCCTGCGCGCCCGGCAACGCCCGCGCCCTGCGCGCGTTCCTCGCGGCCGGCTTCGAGCCGGTGGCGTCCGTGCAGCTCTGGCGCCCCGAGCGCTGACCCCGACTGCTGACCCCGAGCGCTGACCCTCGGCGGCGCTCGAGCACACCGACGATTGGCGGATGTCGGTCAGTCATGATCGGATCTGCGCGTGGACACCGGCGTTGGCGTGGGCAGTGAGGCACACCGTCGGCCTGCGCGTGCCCACCTGTGGCCGGTCCTCCCTCTCGCGGCGGCGGCCTGGTGGCTCGGCGGTGCGCTGCCCTGGATCCTCGACGGGCTCGGCGCGCGCTCACCACGCAACTGGCCCTACGACGTCGCCACGGGCTCGGCGACCGACGGCTACATCAGCCTCCTGCCGTTCACGACGGCGCGCCTCGGGCTGCTCCTGACGATCACGCTCGTCGGCGGCGGCCTCGCGGCCCTCGCGACGCTCTGGGTGCGTCCCCGCGCCGGGCGGCGGCTCCGGGTGGCCGTGCTCGCCGCCCTCGGGGCCCTCACGTCCGGCGCCTACACGATCGCCCAGTCGGCGGGGGCCACCCGCCAGCTCGGCAGCGACTTCGACCGCGACGACCGCGTCATCGTCGGCGTCCTCGCCGTCGCGGTCCTCGGCACGGTCGTCGGTCTCGTGCTCGGGCTCCTCGTCGCCCTCGGCGGCCCGGTGCTGCGAGCCCTGGCCGCCGCTCCGCTCGCCGTGGCCCTCGGCAGCTGGGTCAGCGCCGTCGTCGTCGCCCTGCTCGGCCTCCAGCGGTCGCTGGGCCTGCTGCAGTGGAGCTCCGTCGTCGTGGGCGTGGCCGCAGGTCTCGCCCTGGCCGGCCTGGGCCTGCGCCCGGCTCGACGCCTCGTCGCGTGGCTCGCGGTGCTCGTCCTGCTCTCCGTCTGCGCCGCCGGCCAGACCGCCTTCTCCTACCTCGCGTCCTACCTGCGGCCGCGCTCGGGACTGCCCGACGGGCTGCGCGACCACGTCGAGGCGAGCCGCGACGTCTTCGTCGCCGCCCTCTCACCGGCCAACCAGGCCTGGGGCGTGCACCTCGTCGCTATCGCCGTCGGCCTGCTCGGGTCGCTCGTGCTGTGGCGGCGTCCCCCGACGCCGAGCAGCCCCGGAACGGCGCGCCCGGCACCAGGCCCGACCACCCGGCATACGACCTCTCCTGCACAGGACCGTCACGCGGGCGCCACGACCTCATGACACGGGGGCCGCGGCCCGGCACGTACCGTGGAGCCATGCTCAGGGGATCTCGTGCCAGGACTCTCGTCGCCGTCTCGCTCTCGGGGGTACTCGTCGGCACGCTCGGCGCCGGCTGCTCCCTCTTCGACTCGCCGCCGAAGCCCGACGACACCGCTCGTGCCCTCGCCTCAGGGCTGGCGAGCGGTGACCTCGGCGCGGTCACCTTCAAGAACACGACGCCCGCCAAGGCGACCGCCTTCGTCAAGGCCGCCTACAAGGACCTCGGCACGCTGCGTCCGCAGGTGGCCCTCAGCGAGATGAGCCACACCGAGGGCTCCGACCACGCCACGGCCACGCTCTTCAGCCGCTGGGACGTCTCGACGTCCCCGACCGACTGGACCTACGAGACGCAGGTCGACCTGAGTCTCGTCGACGACCAGTGGCGGGTGTCCTGGACGCCCGGTGTCGTCGCTCCACAGCTCACCTCCGACGAGACCCTCGACCTCGCCCGCAAGTGGCCTCGGCGGGCCGACATCGTCGACTCCTCGGGCGGCAAGATCATGACCGAGCGCGAGGTCGCCGCCGTCGGCATCGACAAGACGAAGGTGTCGGGCGCCGAGGCGACGGCCTCGGCGAAGAAGCTCGCCGCACTCATCGAGATCGACCCCGCCCGCTTCGCGGCGAAGGTCGCGGCAGCCGGCTCCAAGGCCTTCGTCGAGGGCGTCACCCTGCGAGCCACCGACCCGATCATCGAGGAGCGGGGCGCCGCGATCGAGAAGGTCACGGGCGCGCTCACCGTCCCGGCCCTGCAGGTGCTCGGCCCGAGCCGCACGTGGGCCGCCCCGATCCTCGGCACGGTCGGCGAGGCCACGGCCGAGCAGATCAAGGCCTCGAAGGACGCCCTCGAGGCCGGCGACACCGTCGGCAAGAACGGCCTCGAGTACCGCTACGACGCCCGGCTGCGGGGCACGCCCGGCCTGGCGGTCCACGCCGTCAAGCGCGGCGCCGACGGCAGCGTCCTCGACAAGCGCGAGCTCTTCGCCGAGCAGTCGACCGAGGGTGAGCCGCTGACGATCACCCTCGACCCCAAGGCCCAGTCCGCGGCCGAGGCGGCGCTCGCCAAGCAGACGAAGCACCCGACCGCGCTCGTCGCCGTCCGCGTGTCGACCGGTGAGGTGCTCGCCGCGGCCGTCGGGCCCGCCGCCGCCGGCACGACCCTCGCCCTCGCCGGCAAGGAGGCACCGGGCTCGACGTTCAAGATCGTCAGCTCGCTCGCCAACGTGCGCAAGGGCGCCACGGCCGACACCACGCTGCCGTGCACCGAGACGCTCACCGTCAACGGTCGCCGGTTCAGCAACTACACGACCTACCCCAAGGACAAGCTCGGCGACATCCCGATGCGGACCGCCCTCGCCTTCTCGTGCAACACGGCCTTCATCAGCCAGCACGAGAAGGTGAGCCAGGACGACCTCGTCTCCGCCGCGCAGTCGCTCGGCATGGGCGAGAAGCTCGACCTGCCCTTCACCGGCTTCCTCGGCTCGGTGCCGACGACCGACGACGTCGTCGAGCACGCAGCGTCATTCATCGGGCAGGGGCGCGTCGAGGCGTCACCGCTGACGATGGCGATCGTCGTCGCGTCGGTCATGAAGGGCCAGACGGTGCGCCCGCAGCTCGTGGCCGGCGCCCCCGCCCTGCCCAAGCCCGCGACGCCCCTCGACCCCACCGAGGCGGGCGTGCTACGTCAGGAGATGCGTGACGTCGTCACCGAGGGGTCCGGCACGGTCCTGGGTCCGCTCGGCGTCGAGTACGCCAAGACCGGCACCGCCGAGTTCGGCACGAAGAGCCCGCCCGACACCCACGTGTGGATGGTCGCCGGCCGCGGGGACATCGCGATCGCGGCCTACAACGAGGTCGGGGACAACGGCGTGACGGGCGCCGCGCCCTTCATCGTCAGCTTCCTCAAGGCGTACGACCTCCGCTGACACCCCGCCTCCTGACCGTCGAGAGGCCACTTCGTGCCGGTCACGGGCAGACGAAAGGCCACTTCTCGTGACGAGAAGTGGCCTTTCGACGTCGATGAGGCGACAGACTCTGGCCTCTCGACGGTTGGGGTGACCCGGGCTACAGGGCCGTGACGACGTCCACGTCGGCCGCACGCACGTAGGCGAAGCGGTGGCCGAGGGAGATCTGGTAGTAGCGGTCCTGACCGACGACGTCGACGTGGTCGTTCGGGGTGCCGAGCGAGAAGGTCGAGGCACGGTAGTAGTTCGTCGGCACCGTGAGGTCACCGACGGCGTACCGCTGGCCCGCCGCGAAGGAGTACTGCAGCGGCGCGAGCGCCTGGACCGGGATGCCCGCCGGGTAGGCCGACGCCTCGGGGTAGGCCCGCCCGTAGACCGGGGCCTTGACCAGACCGGCCTTGGGCACGACGTAGGAGCCCTTGACCGGGACGGCCGTCGGGTCGGACGCCGGGTTGAGGAACCAGGCCTTGACGCCGTTGAACCAGATGGCCGTCCAGTCACCGCTGCGCTCGGCCACGGCGAAGGTCAGACCGGTCTGGGCGCGGGCCCCGATGTCGGACACGTTCGTCGTCGACGCCGCGCCGTTGGACTTGCGGCCGATGTCGTTGACGAGCGGCGCCGTCTCGGACGGCTGGGTGTGCAGGTAGACGAAGTTGGTGCCCTGCGCGCGGCAGGCGACGCCCGCCGTCGTGCAGCCGGTCACCGGCTGGATGTTGTCCTCGAAGCCGGGGAGGATCCGCACGAGGTCCTGGGCCGCACCGGACTGGTGGGCCGAGAGCGGCGCTCCGAGGAGCTGGAAGTAGTGCTCCCAGTTCCAGTAGGGACCCGGGTCCCAGTGCATGCCGGCGACGCCGCCCGGGGTCGTGGCCGGTACCTGGTCGTGGCCGAAGACGTGCTGCATGTCGAGCGGGATGTCGTACGTCTTGGCGAGGTAGCGCACGAGCCGCGCGGACGAGCGGTACATCGGCTCGCTGAACCACTCGGCGCCCTGGGGCGCGAAGCCCTCGTGCTCGAGGCCGATCGAGTGGCTGTTGACGTACCAGTTGCCCGCGTGCCAGCCGACGTCCTGCGGCGTGAGGTGCTGGGCGATGTGGCCGTCGGAGCTGCGCAGGCTGTACTGCCACGACACGTAGGTCGGGTCGCTCACGAGCTTGAGCGTCGTGTCGTAGGTCGCCTCGGTGTCGTGGATGACGATGTTGGTGATCTTCGGCGAGCGCGGACGCTGGGCGAGGTCGTGGTTGCCGTAGTCACCGGCGCCCGGGCCGTACTGCTCGTACGGTGCGGGGACCCACTCGCAGTCGAGCCCGGGCGGGCAGTCGACGGGGCCGCCGTTGGGCTTCTTGAGCAGCCCGAGGCGGTCGACCTGTGCCGTGTCGGCCCTGACGGCCGACGGCAGCAGCGAGACCTCCTTGCCGTCGACGGTCCGGCGCGAGGCGCCGGACGCGATGACGGAGTAGGTGTCGTCGGCGAAGGCCGCCGCGACGTCCTCCTGCGCCGAGCCCGAGGCGTCGGCGACGGCGGCGTACCACTGGCCCGCGTCGGTGGACTGTCCCATGGGCAGCCCGAGGCGCTTCTGCGTGGCGGCGAGCAGGGCCGCACCGCCGCGGATGTTGGCGACCTCGTCGGTGCGCAGTGCGTCCTCGGCGAGGCCGGTCAGCTCCGCGGCCCGGCCGAGCGTGTCGGCCACGGGTGCGGCCTCCGGAGCGGACGGCTCCCCGAGGCCCTTGGCGTCGGCACGGGTGCCGAGGTCGGCGTCGACGAGGTGCATGGGACCGTAGCCACCGGACGTGCTGTGCCCGGGGTTGAAGTCCCAGCGGGTCTGGGCGTACGACACGGCCTCGAGGACCGTGCGCGGCACGCCGTACTCCGTCGAGGCCGCCGCGAAGGCCCGCTCCCGGCTGGCGGGGTCGGTGCCGGAGGCCGAGGCCGACGGGTCCGCGGCCTGCGCGGCCGGGCTCGTCAGGGCCAGACCGGCTGCGACGGCCGCGACGGCGCCGAGCGCTGCGACGGACCGCCGCGCCCTGCGGCCTCCCGGAGGTCGGTGTGGCGTGGAGCTGGGTATCACTCGATCGTCCCTTTCCTGTCCTGGTGAGCGCAGGACGCTGACGCCGACGTGATCCGTCGGTGCTGCCTGCCTGCGAATGGGTGCGTCCGGCCCCGAGCCCGACACACACCTCTGACACCGAGCATTCCCGCGCACCCCGAGGCCCGCCACTTGAAACCGTCACCCAAGCGTTGTCCCGATTCCACCGCGTCGGACGTGCATCGTCCGCCGCGAGGGGCCACCATGGACGTCATGGGGCGCGCAGGCCTGTGCGTGGGGATGGCCGTCGCAGCACTCTTCGTCGGGGGCTGCGGGTCAGCCACGCCCGAGGACGGGTCGACGGGTGAGGTGACCTCGTCGGCCTCGGCGCCCACGTCGTCGACGACCGCGGCGCTGCGCTTCGGCGCCGCCGGCGAGGACGCGCTCGGGTCGTCGTACGGGCCCACGTTCCCGCTGACGTTGCGGCGCACCGGTGGCATCGCCGGCTTCGACGACCAGATCGTGCTCGAGGCCAACGGTCGGGTCCGCGTCGAGACGCGCTCGGTCCACGGCCGGGTGTGCACGCTCAGCGTCCCGCAGCAGCGCCAGCTCGTCACCCTCCTCGCGACGCTCCGCCTCGGCACCTCGACGGCCCCGCCGCCGACCGACGGCTCCACGGCGCTCGACCCCGACGCCGTGCCCGAGAGCGACCCGATCACGATCTCGGTCACCGACCACCAGGCCCGGGCGATCGACCTCAGCGACCCATCGCTCGGCGAGATCTCCGGGCTCGTCGGCATCCTCGTCAGCGACGTCACCCTCTCGGTGCCCGCGACCACCCGCTGCACGACCCCGACCACCGCTGCGCCGGGCGCGGCGGCCACCGCGCCCGCCTCCTGAGCGTCCGCGCGGGCAGGAGTCCCGGCCGAACGCACGAGGTCGGTATGCCGCGGGGCTGACCCGGCGGCATACCGACCTCTGTGGTGCGTGTCCTTCAGGGCAGCTCACGCGGCCCGGAGTGCTCGGTCCGTCAGAAGTTCGTCGCGACGTCGTCGACGACGAAGCTCGTCTGGAGCGAGGAGTCCTCGGTGTCAGCGAACTTCAGCGTGACGTTCGTGCCCTTGTAGGCCGTGAGGTCGATCGTCTTCTGGACGTAGGACGCCTTCGGCGTGGACAGGTTGGAGTAGCTCTGCTTCGTCACGCCGTTGATCTGGACGGTGGCCGTGTCGTAGGCGCTCGTCGTCGTGGTCTCGGCCGTGTCGATGCGGATCCAGTAGGTCAGCGCCGGAGCGGTGGCCGTGGCCGGGACGGCGAAGGTCTGCGACTCGTTCTCCGAGCCGGCCGTGCCGTTGCCGCCGAGCCACAGCTTGTACGAGCCACCGTGGGCCGGACGGCCCGTGTTGTTCGTGATCGGGCCCGCCGTGCCGGTCCAGCCGGTCTGGCCGGACTCGAAGCCGCCGTTGGTCAGGGCAGCGCCGCCGCCACCGCCACCACCGGTGCCGCAGGTCTCGGTGCTGGCCGGAGCCGAGATGGCGCCCATGGCCTTGTCGACCGCGGTGCACTCGGCCGAGCCGACGCCGTAGAGGTCCTTGGCCGCCTTGATGACACCGGTGCGGGCCGCCGCGTAGTTGCTGCTCGAGGTGAGGTACGTCGACAGCGTGCGGTACCAGATCTTCTCGACCTTGAGGTGGCCGATGCCGGTCACCGTCGAGGCGTTGCAGGTGGGGCTGTTGTAGCTGACACCGTTGATCGTCTTGGCACCCGAGCCCTCGGAGGCCAGGTAGTACCAGTGGTTCAGCGGGCCGGACGAGTAGTGCGGGTCGAGGCCGCCGAGGGAGCTGCTCCAGCAGTCCTTCGAGCCGCCGTCCTTGCTCGGCTTGTCCATGTAGCGCAGCGGCGTGCCGTTGCCGTTGATGTTGATCTCTTCGCCGATGAGGTAGTCGGGGGTGTCGCTCGGGTTGTTGGTGTACCACTCGACACCCGTGCCGAAGATGTCCGACGTCGCCTCGTTGAGACCGCCAGCGTCGCCGGTGTAGGCGAGGCCCGCGGTGTTCTCGGTGACGCCGTGGCTCATCTCGTGGCCGGCGACGTCGAGCTCGACGAGCGGGGCCGCGTTGCCCGCGCCGTCGCCGTAGGTCATCTGCGTGCCGTCCCAGAAGGCGTTGACGTAGTTCTGGCCGTAGTGGACGCGGCTGCGGGCACCGGTGCCGTTGTTCCAGATGCCGGCGCGGCCGAGCTGGGTGTTGTAGTAGTCGTACGTCTTGCCGGCGCCGTAGTGCGCGTCGACGGCCGCCGACTGGCGGTTGCTCTGGGCGCCGTTGCCCCAGACGTCGTCGGCGTCGGTGAACGTCGTGCCGTTGCCGCTCGTGGCCTGGTTGAGGTCGGTCGTGTAGTTCCCGTGCGTGTCCTTCATCGTGTACGTCGTGCCGGCGGTCGTGGCCAGCGTGACGGAGCCGACGAAGATGCCGTTGCCGGTGCCCTGCTTGACGTCGTCCCAGCTCGTCAGGGTCTTGCCCGTCGTGGCGTCGACGATCGTGTGCAGGCGGGTCGGGGTCTGGTCGGCCTTGATGCCCTCGGTGATGACCTCGTAGGCGAGCTTGGGACCGGAGGCCGACTGGAAGACGACGAGCTCACCGGGGGTGGCGGTCTCCTTGGTGGCCTTCGAGGCGGCGAGACCGGCCTGGTGCGCCTCGCTCTTGGAGACGCTCGGGGTCATCGTCGCGGGGGTGACGTTCTTGCGGTAGTTCCACGTGACGCTCTTGACGGCACCCGAGGAGTCCTTGTGGCTGACGAAGTCGCCGCCGATGACACGCAGGCCGTCGAGGGTCCGCTCGTAGCGGACGTGCGTCGCGCCGTTGGCGTCCTGGATGACGGACTTGACGGTGAGCTTCTCGCCCGAGGCGAGGCCGAGGGCGCTCGCGGACGATGCTGCCCGGGACTGCTCGGTCGCCTTGAGGCTCTGCGACTCGGGGGCAGGCGCCTTGTCGCGTCCTGCACCGGCTGCTGCGCCCGCCGGGATCGCCGGCGAGATGGCGAGGGCGAGGGCGAGCAGCCCTCCGGTCGCCAGCCCAGACTTCAGTCGATTCACTGGTTGCTCCTTGTCGAGATGCGGCTCGTGGGCCGCCTGGAGGGAGTTCCGCTCATCTCACGACTTGAGATCGGGCCGGAACGAGCGTGACGTTGGCAGCAGCCCAGAACACGGGTCAACGGGGCTTACCAAGTCTTTGCCAAATGCCTCCGAAGTCCGGAGTAGCACTTGGCCGCAGGGCGATTCGCCGCAGGGCCCGACTTGGGCGATCTCCCAGAGTCGCCCGTCGAGGGCCTCCGTCGGCCTTCAGTCGGCGCTCGGACGGTGCTCCGCGCGGTCGCGCGCACGCGCCAGGTCGGCCGGTGTGTCGACGTCCAGCGCGACCCCGGAGGGGTCGTCCACCGACTGCGTGCGTATGCCGTCGGCGAGGTCGCGCATGCTCCTGCCGTAGGGGTCCCCGAGCTCGTGGAGACGCCCGTGCAGGGCGGCGAGGCGCCAGGCCGAGCAGAGCCAGTTGGTGCGTCCGTCCCGGTCGACCGTCACGGCGAGGTCGGCCGACCCGAGCGCCTCGAGGAGCCGGTCGACGTGGGCGGAGGTGACGAAGGGCAGGTCCGCGGCCAGCAGCACGACGGCATACGGCAGCGGTGTGGCACTCGTGGCGGCATCGGCGGCGAGGGCCTCGACGGCGGTGGACACGCCGGACACGGGGCCGCCGCCGGGGACGCGCTCCCACACGACGCGTACGCCGTCGGGGACGCCCTGGCCGGGGCCGACGACGAGCGCCGGGCGGTCGCCGGCCGCGTCGAGGACGCGCGCGACGAGGGGGCGGCCGCCGACGTCGAGGACGGGTTTGTGCGAGCCCATCCGCCGGGAGGCCCCGCCCGTCAGGACGACGACGACCGGGGGCGCTTCAGGTGGGCGGGGCGGCACCCATCGGAGTCTGGCACGGAGTCTGGCAGGCTGAGGTCATGGGACGGGTCACGGTACGGCGCAAGGTCACGACGATCGACCTCGCGACCCCGTCGTCGACGACGCGCCCCGACACCCTCACGGTCGAGGAGCCGCTCGAGCTGCGGGTCAACGGTTCGCCGCTCACGGTGACGATGCGCACGCCGGGGCACGACATCGAGCTCATCCACGGCTTCCTCATGTCGGAGGGGCTCATCAGGTCCGCCGACGACATCGCTCTGGCGCGCTACTGCGAGGGCGCGGTCGTCTCGGGTGAGAGCGGCTTCGACGAGAACACGTACAACGTCATCGACGTGACCCTGGCGCCGGGCGTGGCAGCGCCGGCCGCCTCGGCGACGCGCGCCTTCTTCACGAACTCGTCGTGCGGCGTCTGCGGCAAGGCCAGCATCGAGCAGCTGCGGGCGCAGTCGGCCTTCGACGTGCGCGCCGACACGACGGGGTTCGCGGCCAAGATCATCGCCGAGCTGCCCGACGCCCTGCGCGTCGAGCAGCGCTCGTTCGACAAGACCGGGGGACTGCACGCCGCCGGCCTCTTCACGGCCGACGGCGAGCTGCTCGTCGTGCGCGAGGACGTGGGCCGGCACAATGCCGTCGACAAGGTCGTCGGATGGGCCCTGCAGAGCGGACGCGTGCCCGGCGTCGGGTGTGTGCTCGTCGTGTCGGGGCGCGCGTCGTTCGAGCTGACCCAGAAGGCCATCATGGCCGGGATCCCTTGCCTCGCAGCGGTCTCGGCGCCGTCGTCACTGGCGGTGGAGTGCGCCGAGGACGCGGGGATGAGCCTGCTCGGCTTCGTGCGCGGCACCCGCCTCAACGTGTATGCCGGCGCGCACCGGATCACGACCACCTGACCACCCGAGCAGCCCGACCACCCGAGCGACTGGAGGCCCACCCGTGGCGATCTTCGCGATCCACTACACCTACCCCGACGACGCGACCGAGATGCTGACGATCCGCCCCGAGCACCGCGAGTGGCTGAGCGGGCTCTCGGGGCTGCTCGTCGCCGGGATGTACCAGGACGGCATCGACGAGGTGAGCGAGGGCGAGCCGACCGAGCAGGAGGCCGTCAACGCGGCGCTCATCGTGTGCTCGGGCGAGTCGCTCGAGGCGGTCACCGAGGCGTTCGACCAGGACCCCTACTGGCTCGGCGGGCACATCCTGCGCCGCGTCGTGCGCCGGTGGGACCCGCCGCTCGGCCCGTGGGTCGCCGACCCGACCAACTCACCGGGCTGACGTCTCTGCAGGTCAGAGCTGTTGGGCCAGGCCGACGACGTGACCCTGCGGGTCGGCGATGAGGGCGAACGCGACGCCCGGGACCGTGACCGGCTCCTGCACGACCCGGCCGCCGAGGCGGGTCGCGTCGGCGATGGAGGCGGTCATGTCGTCGACGCCGACGAAGAACGTGACGAGGTCGGCATCGCCCTGCAGCGGGCTGATCGCCGTGTAGAGCGCGCCCGGCACGCCGGTCTCGACGAAGGTGTAGCCGGGGAAGGCACCCTCGGTGGGATAGGTCCAGCCGAACAGGCCGCCGAAGAAGGCGCGGGTGGCGTCGGGGTCGCTCGAGCGGATCTCGGCGTGGACGATGGGGTGACTCATGATGACCTCCGTGGGCTCACGGTCACCGGCCGGTGACCGCTCACCTCGATGACGAACGAGCGGCCCGGAAATCGACACACGCCCCGCTCGACCGGCCGGTCAGGTCGCCGTGACCTTGCCGGCCTCGACGTGCCAGCGCTCGTCCAGGCGGACGTTCTCGAGCAGCCGGCGGTCGTGCGACACGAGCAGGAGCGCCCCGTCGTAGGAGTCGAGCGCCTCCTCGAGCTGCTCGATGGCGGGCAGGTCGAGGTGGTTCGTCGGCTCGTCGAGGACGAGGAGGTTGACGCCGCGCGCCTGGAGGAGCGCCATCGCGGCCCGGGTGCGCTCGCCGGGTGAGAGCCCACCGACGGCGCTGCCGACCTGGTCGGCCTTGAGCCCGAACTTCGCGAGCAGGGTGCGGCGGTCAGCCGGGTTGAGATCGGGCACGGCCTCGCCGAACGCGTCCCCGAGGGGGAGGTCGTCGCGCAGACCCGTGCGCGACTGGTCGATCTCGCCGACGGCGACGCTGGCCCCGAGCGAGGCGCTCCCCTCGTCGGGGTCGACCCGCCCGAGCAGGAGCGACAGCAGGGTCGTCTTGCCGGCGCCGTTGGGCCCGGTGATGCCGATGCGCCGCCGTGCCTCGACCTGCAGCGACGCCGGACCGAAGGTCCAGTCACCCCGGCGCACGACGGCCTCGTTGAGCGTCGCGACGACGGAGCTCGACCGGGGCGCCGCGGCGATGCTGAACTGGAGCACCCACTCCTTGCGCGGCTCGGCGACCTCGTCGAGCCGGGCGATCCGCGACTCCATCTGGCGCACCTTGCGGGCCTGCTTCTCGGCCGAGTCCTGCTGCGCCGAGCGCCGGATCTTGTCGTTGTCGGGACTCTTCTTCATCGCGTTGCGCACGCCCTTGGACGACCACTCGCGCTGCGTGCGGGCCCGCGCCTCGAGGTCGGACTTCGTGCCGGCATACGCCTCGTAGGCCTCGCGCGCGTGCCGACGGGCGACCTCGCGCTCCTCGAGGTAGGACTCGTAGCCGCCGTCGTGGACGGCGACGGAGTTCTGCGCGAGGTCGAGCTCGACGATGCGGGTGACGCAGCGGGCGAGGAACTCGCGGTCGTGCGAGACGAGGACGACTCCCCCGCGCTGACCGTCGACGAAGGCCTCGAGCCGGGCGAGGCCGGCGAGGTCGAGGTCGTTGGTCGGTTCGTCGAGGAGCACGAGGTCGAAGCGGCTCAGCAGCAGCGCGGCGAGCGCCGCCCGGGCCGCCTGGCCTCCGGAGAGGGACGACATGAGCGCGTCAGGTCCGACGTCGAGGCCCAGCTCGGCGAGCATCGGCGGGATCCGGTCGTCGAGGTCCGGCGCACCGCTGACGAGCCAGTGGTCGAGCGCGACGGCATACCTCTCGTCGGCGGTGGGGTCGTCACCGCCGAGGGCGGCAGCGGCCTCCTCCATGGCGAGGGTCGCGGCGGTGGCGCCCGTGCGGCGACCGATGTGGTCGGCGACGGTCTCGCCGGGGACCCGCTCGTGCTCCTGCGGCAGCCAGCCGACGAACGCGTCGGAGGGCGCCGTCGTCACGGTGCCGCCGAGCGGCTCGTCCTCACCGGCGAGCAGGCGCAGCAGCGTCGACTTGCCTGCCCCGTTGGCGCCGACGACCCCCACGACGTCACCGGGCGCGACCGTGAGGTCGAGGTGCTCGAAGAGGGTCCGGTGGGCGTGGCCCCCGGCGAGGTCCTTGGCCACGAGGGTCGCGCTCACGCCCACCAGCCTAGGGGCGCTCGGCCGGTGCCCCGTTCACACCGGGTGGACAGCGACGAGGTCGCCCTCGATGAGCTGGTCGACACCTTCGGGCACCTCGATGAGGCAGGTCGCCGCGGCGAGCGCCGTCAGGTGCCGGGCATCGGGCGCGCTGACGGTGCCGTCGTCGTGGAGCACGCTCGTGACGAACTGGACGCGCCCCGTGCGGGTGCGTCGGGTCCTGCCGACGTATGCCGCCCGGCCGGGTCGCGTGGGCGGCACCCCGTGGCGTCGGTCGAGCGCCGGACTGACGAGCACGTGGAAGGCCACGAACGCGCCGACCGGCGTCCCCGGCAGGCAGACGACCGGCGTGGACCCGTAGCGGCCGAGCCCCTGCGGGCCGCCGGGCTGCATCGCGAGGTGGACGAAGCCGAACGTCGGGAGCGGCTCGCAGACCTGTCGCACGACCTCGTAGGCGCCGGCGCTGACGCCCCCGGTCGTGACGACGAGATCGACGTCGGGGTCGGCGTCGAGCGCTTCGAGCCTGGCCCGCAGGTCGTCGGGCTCGTCGGAGCACACCTCGACCCGGCGCACGTCGCAGCCCGCGGCCTCGGCGAGCGCGGCGACCATGTCGGAGTTCGACTCGTGGATGCCGCCGGCGCCGGGGTCGGCCTCTGGCGGCGCGAGCTCGGCTCCGGTCGCGATGACCGCCACCCTCGTCGGCACGTGGACCTCGACCTTCGTGCACCCGGCCGAACGGCCCAGCGCGATGAGCGCCGCCGTCACGGCCGTGCCGGCGGTCGCGATGACCGACCCGGCCGCCACGTCCTCGCCGCGGGGACGGATGTGCTGGCCCGGTGCGGGATCGAGGTCGACGGTCACGTGCTCGGGCGCGGGGCCCGTGGGGCCCGCGTCGGTGCGCTCGACGGGGACGACGGCCACCGTCCCCTGCGGCACCCGCGCGCCCGTCATGACCCGGGCCGCCTCACCGGGGGCCAGCACGAAGTCGGGTGCCGACCCGGCGGGCACGTCCCCGACGACGGGATAGGCGCGCTGGTCCGGCGAACCCGGGCACACGGCATACCCGTCCATGGCCGAGGCGTCGAAGCGCGGCAGGTCGTCGGCCGCGACGAGGTCGGCGGCGAGGCGGCGTCCGGCGGCGTGGCGGTCGAGCGTCACCTGCTCGAGGGACCCGTCGCCGAGCAGCCGCTCGACGGCGGACCGGTGATCTGCGACGGAGACGTGACCCACGGGCGCCAGTCTGACGCATCGGGCGCCGGTACGTTGGGCCGCATGGCGACCGCTGACGGCTTCCGGCTCGACGGGCTGCTGCTCGGCGTCGCGACCGCGGCCACGCAGGTCGAGGGCGGCGACGTCGAGAGCAGCTGGACCGACTGGGCCGACCGCCCGGGCACCATCGCCGACGGCTCGACGCCACGGCGCGCCACCGACCACTGGCGGCGCTGGCGCGAGGACACCGGGCTGATGGCCTCGCTCGGGGTGCAGGTCTACCGGATGAGCGTCGAGTGGGCGCGCCTCGAGCCGCGCCCGGGCGTGTGGGACGACGCGGCGTTCGCCCGCTACCGGGAGGAGCTGGAGCTCTTGCGCGCCAAGGGGATCCGCCCGCTCGTGACGCTGCACCACTTCAGCCACCCGTTGTGGTTCGAGCGCGACGGCGGGTGGCTCGCGCCCGGCGCCCTGTGGGTGTGGGAGCGCTTCGTCGCCGAGGTGGTGACGCGGCTCGGCGACCTCGTCGCGGAGTGGGTGACGATCAACGAGCCGAACGTCTACGTCACCGGCGCCCACGTCTTCGGCGACTTCCCGCCGGGCCACCGGAGCCTGCGCGAGGGGATGCGGGTCTACGGCGTGCTCGCGGCCGCGCACATCCGGGCCTACACCCTCATCCACGCGCTGCGGCCCGGCTCCGACACGATGGTCGGGGTCGCTCATCACCTGCGGCCCTTCCGGCCGGGCAACCCCCGCAACCCCTGGCACCGCGCGCTGACACCCGTCATGCGCCACCTCTTCCAGGACGCGATCGTGCGGGCGATGACGACCGGGGAGTTCGCGCCGCCGCTCCGCCGACCGGACGGGATCACGCCCGGGCACTACGCCGACTTCTTCGGGCTCAACTACTACTCCCGCACCACGGTGACGCGCTTCGACGACGGCACGCCGCCGGGCGTCCCGGTCAACGACCTCGGCTGGGAGGTGTATGCCGCCGGGCTCGGCGAGACGGCCCGATGGGCGTGGGAGACCTACCGCCTTCCCGTCTGGGTCACCGAGAACGGCACGTGTGACGCCGCCGACGCCTTCCGGTCGCGCTACCTCTGGGAGCACCTGTCGGTCCTGAGCGACGTTCGGGCCCAGGGGGTTCCGGTCGACCGCTACTACCACTGGTGCTTCGTCGACAACTGGGAGTGGAACGAGGGCGAGGGGCCGCGGTTCGGCCTCGTGGCCCTCGACTACGAGACGCAGCAGCGCACGGTGCGCGACTCGGGGCGCTTCTTCGCCAAGGTCGCCCGTGAGGGCGGAGCGACGGCCGACATGCACGCGAGATACGTTGCGGGACAGACCTATCCGTTCAGCACCACCGAGGCCCATCACCGTTGAGGTGATCTCGCGCAGAGGGCGGCGCGGGCGCGACGACGGGAGTACCGTCGAAGGGGTCGGACCTTCTCGAGGAGGCTGCCATGCGTCTCGTCCCTCTCTGTGACGCGAGCTGGGTCTATGACCTCATCCACGAGGTCGAGCCCTCGGCCGGGCGTGACGGACGCGTCTACGGCCAGGGCACCGGCACCCTGACGGGCCGGCTGTCGGGCACGGCGACGTGGTCGAACTTCCCGCGCATCCGGGAGGGCTGGGCCTCGCCGGAGGCCAGGGGCGTCATCCACGTCGACGACGGGGTCGTGCTCTTCACCCTGACCGGCCTGTCGTCGCTGACGGACGGTCGGGGCGTCCACGTCCTCACCTTCCAGGCCGAGGCACCGTCGCACCGGTGGCTCGACGACGTCATCGCCGTGGGCGAGGGCACCATCGACGTCGAGCACTCCCGGCTCCAGATGCGCTACTACGAGTGCCAGGTCGAGCTGCCGCTGCCCGACGCGACGCGGCCCTGAGCAGCCCGGACACGGGAACGCCGCCACGCCCTCGGTGGGACGGGGCGGCGCCCGGGCAGGCCTTTCCGCTCACCCCTCCGGAGCGGAGCAGGTGCCCTTGTCCCACGTGAAGCTCGAACCGGGTGACCAGTGGCTGACGATCTGCACCTTGACGTTCCCGCCGGAGGTGACGTCGTGCAGGACCCAGTGCTCGGTGTCGGTGAAGACGAGCGGCGCGCCCGCGGCAGACACCTTTCCGCCGAACCACGAGGCCCCCGAGACCGTGTAGCGGTCACCGTTCGACCCCTGCAGCGTGACGCCGCTCGTGTGGACGGTCCCGGTCTCGTGGAAGACCCCACGGGCGTCGACGTTCCAGTGGTCGACCATGTCGACGGTGCCGCTCGTCGCGGTGATGTCCCCCGTGGGTGCGCTGCACTCGAAGACGGCACCCACCGCGGGGAACGACGAGTGCTCGGTCCCCCCGCTCGCCGGTGCCGCGAAGGCGGCTCCTGGTGCCAGTCCGATCGTGCCCAGTGCGGTGATGCCGGCCAGGACGGCACGGCTGCGCAGTGAACGCATGAGTTCCCCTCTTCCCTGTTGAAGCCGGCGCAGGGCCCCCGAGGTCGCCGGGCGACGCCGTTTCGGCGCCACTCTCCACGGTGCTCCGAAGCACGCATCCAGAGACGAAAAGGCCGCAACTGTCAGGAAACTCGGAGGATCACGTCCGAGCCTGAGACCGTCCTGCACGCATACCGGACATTCCGAGTGCTGCGGGGCGGGGCCGCATACGGCGGTCGTGAGGGCCCGTCCCTGGTGTCAGCACTCGATGACGTTGACGGCGAGTCCGCCGCGCGCGGTCTCCTTGTACTTCACCTTCATGTCGCGACCGGTTTCGCGCATCGTCTTGACGACCTTGTCGAGCGAGACGACGTGCGAGCCGTCGCCGCGCAAGGCGGTGCGGGCCGCGGTGATGGCCTTGACCGAGGCGATGGCGTTGCGCTCGATGCACGGGATCTGCACGAGCCCGCCGACGGGGTCGCAGGTCAGGCCGAGGTTGTGCTCCATGCCGATCTCGGCGGCGTTCTCGACCTGCTCGGGGGTGCCGCCCATGACGGCGGCCATCGCGGCGGCCGCCATCGAGCAGGCCGAGCCGACCTCGCCCTGGCAGCCGACCTCGGCACCGGAGATCGAGGCGGTCTCCTTGTAGATGACGCCGATCGCGCCGGCGGTGAGCAGGAAGCGGACGATGCCGTCGCGGTCGGCGCCGTTGACGAAGTTCGCGTAGTAGTGGAGCACCGCGGGGATGATGCCGGCCGCGCCGTTGGTCGGAGCGGTGACGACGCGGCCACCCGACGCGTTCTCCTCGTTGACGGCGAGCGCGTAGAGGGTGATCCAGTCCATGCCGCGCAGCGGGTCGTCGCTGTTGGCCTCGAGCGAGAGGCGGCGGGCCAGCTCGGGAGCGCGGCGACGCACGCGCAGGCCGCCGGGCAGCACGCCCTCGGTGGCGATGCCATTGCGCACGCACTCCTTCATGACGCGCCAGATCTCGAGGAGGCCGTCGCGGACCTCCTGCTCGGTGCGCCACGACAGCTCGTTCTCGAGCATGATGCGGGCGATCGACTTGCCCGTCTCCTTGCAGTGGGCGAGCAGCTCGTCGCCGGTGCGGAAGGGGTGCGCGACCGGCGTCGAGTCCTCGACGATCTTCGTCGACCCGTCGGCGTCCTCGCCGACGACGAAGCCGCCGCCGACCGAGTAGTACGTGTGCTCGGCGACGGTCGCGCCGTCGGCGTCGAGCGCCGTGAACGTCATGCCGTTGGGGTGCAGCGGGAGGGTCTTGCGGCGGTGCAGCGTGAGGTCCTCGAGCTCGATGAAGTCGATCTCGTGCTCGCCGAGCAGGCGGAGGCGCTTGGTCGCGCGGATCTCGGCGAGGCGGCCCTCGACGGCCCGCGGGTCGCACAGCTCGGGCCTCTCGCCCGTCAGGCCGAGCAGGACGGCCTTGTCGCTGCCGTGCCCGTGCCCGGTGGCCCCGAGCGAGCCGAAGAGCTGCGAGCGCACGCGGGCGACCCGGTCGATGACTCCTTCGTCGCGCAGCCGCTCCGCGAAGAGGGCGGCGGCCCGCATCGGACCGACGGTGTGCGAGCTCGACGGCCCGATGCCGACCGAGAAGAGATCGAAAACGCTGAGCGCCATGGAGTCCTGACTTCGTGTCGTCGTTGACGGCTGCCGCCCGGGGTGGTGGGCGATCCGCTCGAGCCTACGTCCCGGGGGCATCCCCACGCACATGCGTGGATCCGCTCCCCCGGCGCAGCCCGGACGGGCGGCTCCCAGCGCTGACACCTACAGTCGAGGAGTGCCCCAGGTCAGTGCCGATGTCCACGTCCCGCTCCCGCCGTCCGTCGCCCGGGCGCTGGCCGCGTCCGTGGGTGAGCCGGCCCTTCGACTGCCCCCGCACGTGACCCCCGAGCCCCTCTCCTGGCGCTTCGACGCCGAGGGGGACGGCACGCTCGTCGTGCTGACGCTGGCGTATGCCGTCGACCCGGGTTGGGTGCGCTCGATCACCCACGAGGTCACCCAGTGGTCGCTCGCCAGGCAGCTGCGCACCCACCTCGCGACCCTCACGGACGCCGGTGGCGACCCGGTGCGGGTCGAGCGCGCCCGCTCGAGCGCGGGCGAGGGCTGAGGTGCAGCAGCCGCGTTGGGTCGACGCCGCCGCCGTGCGCCGGACCCTCTCCCCCGACCGCGCCCGCAGGCTCATCCGTCGCGAGCTCGCTGACGGCCTCGACCCGGCGTCGGACCCGGCCCGGCTCGTCGCCGACGTCGGTGACGGCCGCGGGCAGCTGCTCGTCATGCCGTCGACGAACGGCCGCGCGGCCGGGGTCAAGGTGCTCACGGTCGCACCGGGCAACCCGGCGCGCGGCCTCGACCGCATCCAGGCGGTCTACGTCCTCATGGACGCCGACACCCTGGCCCCGTCGGTGTTCGTCGACGGCACGGCCGTCACGTCGCTGCGCACCCCGGCCGTGTCCGCCGTCGCGATCGATGCGCTGGCCCCGGACGAGGTCGAGTCGGCCGTCATCTTCGGCAGCGGGCCCCAGGCGCTCGGTCATGCGGAGGCGCTGCTCGCCATCCGGCACATGACCTCGGTGACCGTGGTCGGGCGCCGGGAGGACGCGGCCCGTGCGACCGCGCAACGGATCTCGGGGCTGGCCTCGACGCACCCGCTCACGACGCGTGGGCTCACCGTGGACGACCCGCAGGTCGAGGCAGCCGTGCGCGAGGCGCAGGTCGTCGTGACGGCGACGTCGGCGGCGACCCCGGTGCTCGGCGACGACTGGGTCGCGGACGGCGCGTGCGTCGTGGCGATCGGGTCGCACGAGCCGCACCGGCGCGAGCTCGGGTCGGCGCTGCTCGGGCGCTCGCTCGTCGTCGTCGAGGACATCGGCACGGCGCACCGCGAGGCGGGCGACGTCATCCTCGCCGCCGCGCAGGGCGCCCTCGACTGGGCCGACGTGCACACGCTCGCCGACCTCGTGCTCGGCCGGGTCGAGCGGGCGACCGACCGGCCCAACGTCTTCAAGAGCGTCGGCATGGCGTGGCAGGA
Source organism: Terrabacter sp. 2TAF16 (assembly GCF_052115065.1). Lineage (NCBI taxonomy): Bacteria > Bacillati > Actinomycetota > Actinomycetes > Micrococcales > Intrasporangiaceae > Terrabacter > Terrabacter sp. 2TAF16. The sequence goes on along the minus strand of NZ_JBFRFZ010000003.1, from coordinate 27,773 downwards.
CCTCGTCATCGCCGAGCACCTCGCCCGCGCCTGACTCGAGTGAGCAGGCAGTCACAGTCGAGTGAGTAGGCAGTCACATGCGACGCGGACAAGTGGGACGGGGCGCTCACTCGAGTGGGACGGGGCGCTCACTCGAGTGGGGCGGGGGTGGGTCAGGCGTTGGCGACGATGTCGTCGATGGGCTGGAAGCCGTCGTTGAAGGGAAGGATGCGGCGGGCCGTCGTGTCGGGGTGCTCGACGACCGCCCGGATGACGTGGGCGACGTTGTCGCGCGAGACCTTGCCGGCCTCGACGCCCGCACCGGTCTCGATGTGACCCGTGGCGGCGTCGGTCGTCAGGCCGCTCGGGCGCAGGATCGTCCACGCGAGGTCGGTGCCCTGGAGGTGCTCGTCGGCCGCGGCCTTGGCCTCGGCGTACGCGTAGAAGCCGTTGTCCTCGGGGACGCCGTGGTCGGGTCCGGCACCGAAGTAGGACACCATGACGTAGCGCCCGACGCTGGCCTGCCCCGCGGCGTCCATCGAGCGGATCGCCGCGTCGCGGTCGACGGCATACGTCCGCTCGGGACTGCCACCGCCGGCGCCCGCCGACCACACGACGACGTCGCTGCCGCGCACGAGGTCGGCGATCTGCCCGGTCGTGGCGTGCTCGATGTCGAGCACGGCTGCCGTGGCACCGGTCGCCTCGACGTCGGCCACGTGGTCCGGGTTGCGCACGACGGAGGTGACGTCGTGGCCGTCGGAGACGAGCAGCGGGGCGGCGAGCAGCGCGACCTTGCCGTGGCCGCCGATGAGGATGACGCGGGACATGACTCTCCTGGGGTTCGGGGACGGGGTCTCATCAGGTCCAACGCCACCGGACCCCTTAGGTATGCCGCAGGCCCGGTCGGGAGCGCGACCGGGCCTGCTGCACGTGCTGGGGTCAGTCGCCCCGGCGGCCGATGAGCCAACCGATGACGACCCCGATGGCGGCAGCCGCTGCGTAACCGGCATACCGCTGGACCAGCACGGGCATCACTGCCGAACCGAGGTCGAGGGGTGCGTCCTCCTCGACGGAGGCCGGGACCCGGCGCGGGGCCGGCGGACGGTGCGCCGCTGCAGACGCCGACGTGGCGGGCGCTGCCGTCGTGGAGCCGACCCCGGCACCAACACGGGCCCCCGTGTCGGCCGCGAGTGCGTCCGACGCCGTCTCGACGAAGCCGCCGGAGGACGGTGCGCCGGCCGCCGCGGACGCCGCCTCGGGAGCGGCCTCCGGGGCTGCCTCGGGACCGGTCAGCTGCTTCTCGATGCACGCGACGAACGCGTTGAGCAGCTTGTCGGACACGTCCTGCATGACGCCGCGGCCGAACTGCGCCGGCTTGCCCGTGACCGCGAGGTCGGTGACGACGTCGGCGCGGGTGCCGTCGCCGTCGGGGCTCAGGGTGATCGTCACGGTGGCGCCGGCCGTGCCGTTGCCCCGCTTGTCCTTCCCCTTGGCCTCGATGACGGCGTGGTGCGCCGCGTCGTCGCGCTCGACGAACGAGCCCGACCCGGAGTAGACGAGCGCGATCGGCCCGAGCTTGACCTTCACCGTGCCGGAGAAGCCGTCGTCGGTCACCTCCGTCACGGTCGCCCCGGGGAAGCAGCTGCCGACGCGCTCGAGGTCCATGAAGAGGGCCCAGGCGTCGTCGACCGAGGTCGGCACGGTGAAGGAGTGCGTCAGGTCCATCCGGGCATCACGCTCCTGCTGCGGCGAGGACCGCGCGCCGCGTCAGCACCGTGGCGAGGTGCTTGCGGTAGTCGGCGTCGCCGTTGAGGTCCGACGGCGGGTTGGTGCCGTCGGTGACGGACGCGACGGCCGCACGGACGGCCTCGTCGGTCGCCGGCTGCCCGACGAGGGCCTCCTCGACCGAGCGCGCCCGCAGCGGCGTCGAGCCCATGTTGGTGAGGCCGACGCGGGCCTCGGCGATCGAGCCTCCCTCGCTGCGCACCGTGGCCGCGACGCCGACGATCGACCACTGGTGGCTGACGCGGACGAACTTCTCGTAGTGCGCGCCCCAGCCCGTGTGCTTCGGGATGCGGATCTGCGTCAGCAGCTCGCCCTCGCCGACCGCCGTCGCGAAGAGGTCCTCGAAGAAGTCCTCCGCCGCGACGGTGCGGGTCGAGCCGTCCGCGCCCGCGATGACGAGCTCGGCGCCCAGCGCGAGCGCCGGGGCACCGACGTCACCGGCGGGATCGGCGTGCACGAGCGCGCCGCCGACGGTGCCGCGGTGGCGGATCTGCGGGTCGGCGACGGTCGCGATCGCCTTGGACAGCAGGGCCGCGTGGGTCGAGACGGCCTCGGAGGCGAGCACGGCGGCATACGTCGTCATGGCTCCGATGACGAGGTGGTCACCGTCCTCGGAGACGCCCTGGAGCTCGGGGATGCGGCCGAGGTCGATGACGACCCCGGGCGCGTTGAGCCGCATGCGCAGGATCGGCAGCAGGGACTGGCCGCCGGCCAGTACCTTGGCGTCGTCACCGTGCTCGGCGAGCGCCGCGACGGCCTCTTGGACGGACGTGGGGGCGAGGTAGTCGAACTGGGCGGGGATCATGCCTGGCTCCCTTCGGTCGCGGCGCCGGGATCCTGGTTGGGCACGCCCTCGTCGAAGTGCGGCTGCGCCTCGCGGTCACCCTCCGTCGAGACCGCGCGTCCGGCCTGGATGGCCCTCCACACGCGCTCGGGGGTGCACGGCATGACGACGTCGTCGACGCCGAGCGGTCGCACCGCGTCGACGATCGCGTTGACGACGGCGGGCGTCGAGGCGATCGCGCCGGCCTCCCCGACTCCCTTGGTGCCCAAGGCGGTGTAGGTCGAGGGCGAGGTCGTGTGGTCGGTGACGAAGCTGATCGTGTCGGCGGACGTCGGCAGGGTGTAGTCGACGAACGAGCCGGTCACGAGCGTGCCCTGGTCGTCGTACTCCGCGCCCTCCCAGAGGGCCTGCGCGATGCCCTGGACGAGACCGCCGTGCACCTGTCCCTCGACGATGAGCGGGTTGATGATGACGCCGATGTCGTCGACGCAGACGTACTTGCGCATCAACGTCGCCCCGGTCTCCGTGTCGACCTCCATGGCGCACAGGTGCGTGCCGTGGGGGAAGGAGAAGTTCTCGGGGTCGAAGGTGGCGTCGGAGTCGAGGCTCGGCTCGACGCCGTCGGGCAGGTTGTGTCCGGTCCACGTGGCGAGCGCGACCTCAGGCATGCTGACGCCCTTGTCGGTGCCCTTGACGCCGAAGCGACCGCCCGTGAACTCGATGTCGTCGACGCTCGCCTCGAGCAGGTGCGCTGCGACGACCTTGGCCTTCTCGATGACCTTGTCAGCGGCCCGGACGACGGCCTCGGCTCCCACGACGAGGGAGCGCGACCCGTAGGTGTCCATGCCCTTGGACGAGATCTGGGTGTCGCCGTGGAGCACCTCGACGTCCTCGAAGGGGACCCCGAGCCGGTCCGCGACGATCTGGCTCCACGCCGTCTCGTGGCCCTGGCCGTGCGGCGAGACGCCCGTGAGGACCTCCACCTTGCCGGTGGCGAGCATCCGGATGCTGGCGCTCTCCCAGCCGCCGGCGCCGTAGTTGAGCGTGCCGAGGATGCGGGACGGTGCGAGGCCGCACATCTCGGTGAAGGTGGAGATGCCGATGCCGAGCTGGACCGGGTCGTTGCTCTCACGCCGGCGCTTCTGCTCGGCGCGCAGCTCGTCGTAGCCGAAGAGGTCCTTGGCCTTGGCGGTCGCGGCCTCGTAGTTGCCCGAGTCGTACGTCATGCCGGCGACCGAGGTGAAGGGGAACTCGTCGTGCGTGATCCAGTTCTGCTCGCGGACCTCGAGCGGGTCGCGGCCGAGCTCGGCCGCGAGCTCGTCCATCATGCGCTCGATGGCGAAGGTCGCCTCGGGGCGACCGGCCCCGCGGTAGGCGTCGACCCACGTCTTGTTCGTCAGCAGCGTCCGCACGGTGAAGTGGTAGGCGGCGAACTTGTAGATGGAGTTGAACATCCACGCGCCGAGCACCGGCACGCCGCCGCCGACGACGCCGACGTAGGCGCCGAGGTCGGCGAGCAGCTCGACCTTGAGGCCGGTGACGGTGCCGTCCTTGCGGGCGCTCAGCGTCAGCTTCTGCCACTGGTCGCGTCCGTGGTGTCCGGAGAGGAGGGACTCGCTGCGCGTCTCGGTGTACTTGCACGGCTTGCCGAGCCGTCGGGCCACGGCGATCGTCGCGAACTCCTCGGGCGTCGTCTGGAGCTTGCCGCCGAAGCCGCCGCCGACGTCGGGGGCGATGATCCGCACCTTGGACTCGGGGATGCCGGTCGTCGCGGCGACGAGGAAGCGCAGGATGTGCGGCACCTGCGTCGAGGTCCAGACCGTCATCTGCTCGCCGGTCGGGTCGCACACCGTCGACCGCGGCTCCATGAATGCGGGGATGAGCCGCTGCTGGCGGAACTCGCGCTCGATGACGACGCCGTCGTTGCGTGCGGCGGCGATCTCGTCCTCGACGTCGGTGCCCGACCCCTGCGCGGCCGAGTCGAGGGTCCAGACGGCGGAGGTGTTGGTGCCGAGGTCGGGGTGCGCGAGCACCTCGTCCTTGACGGCCTCCTTGAGGTCGAGGACCGCCGGCAGCTCGTCGTAGTCGACGTCGACGAGCTCGGCGGCGTCTCGCGCCTCGGCTGCGGTGCGGGCGGCGACGACGGCGACGATCTCGCCGGCACACGCGACGTGGTCGACGACCACGGGCAGGTGGTTCGGTGTCTTCTGCTCGGCGTTGAGCGGCCACGCGTTGGCGATGGCGCCCTGGACGTCCTTGATGTCCGCGCCGGTGACGACCCCGACGACACCCGGGGCTCTCCTCGCCTCGTCGGTGTTGATGGCGGTGATGGTGGCGTGGGCGAAGGGGCTGCGCACCATGGCGAGGTGCAGCATGCCGGGGAGCTGGATGTTGTCGGTCCACCGGGTGCGACCCGTGATGAGGCGCTGGTCCTCCTTGCGGGTGCGCGACTTGCCGATCTCGGGTGTCGGCGCGTCGGCCGGTCGGTCCTCGGTGATCGTCATGACGACACCGCCTGCGAGCTGGACGCGCTGGCTGCGCTTGCCGAGCTCATGGTGCCGGCCGCCTGCTGCACGGCCTTGACGATGTTGTGGTAGCCGGTGCAGCGACAGAGGTTGCCCTCGAGACCCTCGCGGATCTCCTGCTCGCTGGGGTCGGGGTTGTTCTTGAGGACGTCACACGCCTGCATGATCATGCCGGGGGTGCAGTAGCCGCACTGGAGGGCGTGGCACTCGTGGAAGGCCTGCTGGACCGGGTGGAGCTCGCCGTTCTGGGCCAGCCCCTCGATCGTCGTCACCTCGTGGCCGTCGGCCTGGACGGCGAGGACGTTGCACGACTTCACGCTCGTGCCGTCGAGGTGCACGGTGCAGGCACCGCAGTTGCTCGTGTCGCATCCGATGACGGTTCCGGTCTTCCCCAGGCTCTCGCGAAGGTACTGGACCAGAAGGGTCCTGGGCTCGACCTCGTCGGAGTAGCTCACCCCGTCGACGGTCATGTTGATTCGGGTCATGCTGTCGGTCCTCCTGCCACGCTGCAGTTGACATCGTTGACTTCCCCACGCGCAGTCTGACTCGCGTTCAACTACTGCACAAGGGCAACGGGGAGAACCCTCCACATCCGCAGAGCATCCGCAGCGGATCCCCAGCCGGGCGACGCCGCGGCCACAGCGTGACCCGGCTTTTGGCGGCATACGCCAGGGGGACGAGACTGGGCCGCATGACTCTTCACGCCGACGACTACCAGGCCTCGCGCAGCCGCTACGACTCGATGACCTACCGCCGCACGGGCCGTTCGGGGCTCGACCTGCCGGCCGTCTCGCTCGGGCTGTGGCACAACTTCGGCGACGACGTGCCCCTCGACCGCCAGCGCGCGACGCTGCGGCGTGCGTTCGACCTCGGCGTCACGCACTTCGACCTCGCCAACAACTACGGACCGCCCTACGGCAGCGCCGAGCGCAACTTCGGCACGATCTACGCGCAGGACTTCAAGCGTTACCGCGACGAGCTGATCCTGTCGACGAAGGCCGGCTACGACATGTGGCCCGGCCCGTACGGCCAGGGCGGTGGCAGCCGCAAGTACGTCCTTTCCTCCCTTGACCAGTCCCTCGCCCGGATGGGTGTCGACTACGTCGACATCTTCTACTCCCACCGCTTCGACGAGACGACGCCGCTCGAGGAGACGATGGGTGCGCTCGACACGGCCGTCCGCCAGGGCAAGGCGCTGTATGCCGGCATCTCCTCCTACTCGGGCCCCCGCACTCGCGAGGCCGTCGAGATCCTGCGGTCGATGGGCACGCCGCTGCTCATCCACCAGCCGAGCTACTCGATGCTCAACCGCTGGGTCGAGGAGGACCTGCTCGACGTGCTCGGCGACGAGGGCGTCGGCTGCATCGCCTTCAGCCCGCTCGCGCAGGGCATGCTCACGAGCAAATACCTCAACGGGGTGCCGGAGGGCTCGCGCGCGTCGCAGGACAAGTCGCTCTCGACCGACCTGCTGACCGAGCAGAACCTCACGCACATCCGCGCGCTCAACGAGATGGCGCAGTCGCGCGGCCAGTCGCTCGCGCAGATGGCGCTCGCGTGGATCCTGCGCGACCAGCGCATCACGTCGGTGCTCATCGGCGCCTCCTCGGTCGCCCAGCTCGAGGACAGCCTCGGCTCGCTCGACAACCTCGACTTCTCGCAGGAGGAGCTCGACACGATCGACCAGCACGCGGTCGAGGGCGGCATCAACCTCTGGAAGACCTCCAGCGCCCACTGATGGCGTATGCCGTGTCGCTGGGACCGCGCCTCCGCGCGGTCCCAGCGGCCGGGCTGCTGTGCGTCCTGGCTGCCGACTCCGCGACGTCCCGGCCGCGGGTCTCTGCGTCAGTGCCCCGCCACGCGGGGCACTGACGGACGCCTACGCTGACGGGCATGGCCACGAAGCGGTCCAAGGCGCCGACGTTCGCCGACCTCGTCGCGGATGCCAAGGCGCACCCCGTCGCACCGTCGTCCGCCGCGGCGTCTCCCGGACGGTTCAACCGGGACGGCGACCTCTTCCACCCTGACGGCACCCTGCTCCGGCTGGAGCTGGCTGACGTCAGCGCTGATGAGGCCAGGGTGGCGGTCGTTGCCGGCGCCGACGTCGCCTACGAGGTCTGTGGCTGCGGCGGCGACGGACAATGCCATCCGCAGTGGCTCTCGCCGGAGGCACTGGCCGACGCCGCGCTCACCGCGCCCGTGCTACGAGGTCGCTCGGCGCCGACGTGGATCGACGTGTGGACCGGCTCGGGACTCCGTGTCGTCTTCGCGCACGGCGACGTGCTCTGGGTCGGGTTGTCCTGACAGCGCCGTGCACGCTCGGAAGCTGCTCCCGAAAACGGAGCAGCTTCCGAGCGGGGCCGGCGACACCGCATACGCGGGTGGTGCCTGTTCCTGTCCTGCGGGCTCGTGGTGCGGCCCGTAGGGCACTGTCGTCAGTCGCGGGGCAGCACGGTGAGGACGCGTTCGATGTGGTCGCGGAACTCCTGCATGAAGTCGGTGAGGAACGTCGCGGTCGACTCGTCGGTGACCTCGCCGTCGTCGGTGACGAGCCCCGGCCGGAGGGTCACGTAGGCCTCGGGCGAGGTCATCTGGCGGGCGTTGCAGAAGCTGAGGACGCCGCGCAGGCTCTGCTGGGCGAGCGCGGTGCCGATCTGTCCGGGCGAGGCGCCGATGACGGCGGCGGGCACGTGGTTGAAGGAGTTCTGGCCCCACGGACGGGAGGCCCAGTCGATGGCGTTCTTCAGGGCGCCGGGGATCGACCGGTTGTACTCCGGCGTGACGAACAGGACGGCCGACGACGCGGCGAGGGCCTCCTTGAGCGCGCGCGGCTCGGCCGGGTAGTCGGCGTCGAAGTCGGGGCTGTAGAGCGGGAGGTTGCCGATGGGGATCTCGGCGAACTCGAGGTCCTTCGGTGCGAGGCGGATCAGGGCCTTGCTCAGCGTCCGGTTGATCGACGCCGATGACAGGCTGCCGACGAAGTAGCCGACCTTGTACGTGCTCACGATGGGTCCTCCTGGTCCGGGAGCGGGGGCCCGCGCCCATCCCTCCATCGTGGCCCTCGGGGCGGGCCTCGGCCAGCCGTGCGGATTCAGGTGCGGGGCTGCCAGCCCGGGCCGCGGACGACGAAGCCCCAGCGGTCGCGCCACGATTGCGCGCCGCGGACGTCGGCCCAGATCGAGGAGTACTCGTGGGTGGCGACGACGAGCGGGTTGTAGGTGCGCAGCTGCTTCGTCAGTCCGTAGACGACGCGCTCACCCTCGGGCTCGAAGGAGCGGAAGAGCCGGTCCCAGATGACGAGGATGCCGCCGTAGTTGCGGTCGAGGTAGGCGTTGTTCATGCCGTGGTGTACCCGGTGGTGCGAGGGCGTGTTCATGACGAACTCGACTGGGCGCCAGAGCTTCCCGACGCGCTCGGTGTGGAGGAAGAACTGGTAGAGCAGCGAGATCGACTGCTGGAGGAAGATCGCCCAGACCGGCACGCCGAGGAGGGCGAGCGGCGCCCAGAACGGGATGCCCCCGAAGGGCGTCCACGTCTGGCGCAGCGCCGTCGAGAAGTTGTAGCGCTGGCTCGAGTGGTGCACGACGTGGCTGGCCCAGAGGATGCGCACCTCGTGGTGGGCGCGGTGGTACCAGTAGTAAGCGAGGTCCTCGGCGAAGAAGATGACGACCCACACCCACCACAGCGAGGTGTCGAGGCGAAGGGGCGTCACGGCATACAACGCGGCGTAGACGACGAGCTGGGATGCCTTGTAGAGGATCCCGACGCCGACGCTCCCGATGCCCATCGTGAGGCTCGTGACGGTGTCGCGGACCTCGTAGCCGACCTCGTCGTCGTCGGGCGCGAGCCACAGCGACAGCACCTCGATGACGATGAAGACGATGAAGAAGGGGATCGCCGTGACGATGATGTCGACCATCACGCCCCCTTGGTCATCGGGTCGAGCGTGCGCCCGTCGTCGGTGAGCGAGGCCCACACGTCGACGGCCTGGGTCAGGATCGCGTCGGCGAGGCGCGCGGCCTCAGCGGCGTCACCGGTGGCGATGGCCTCGGCGAGCGGCGCGTGCGGCAGCAGGTCGGCGCGGTCGCCCGCGAGGAGCGCGTCCATGACGTCGGGGCTGCGGTCGATGGCCTGGACGAGCGAGTTGAGCGCGAGCCGGAAGGTGAGGTTGCCGCTCGCCTCCACGACGGCGAGCCAGAAGTCGCGGTCGGCGTCGTCGATGTCGGGGCAGCCGTATGCCGCCGCTGCCGCCACGACGCTCGCGCGGGCTGGCTCGGTGGCCCGGGTCGCGGCGAGCCGGGAGGCCTCGACGCCGATGCAGCGGCGCATCTCGAGGCCGTCGCGCAGGATCATCGGGTCGAGCCCGTCGCCCGACCGGGCGAGGTGGGCGAGCAGGTCGAGGCCGGCGGTGCTGCGCACGTCGAGGACCGTCGTGCCGCCGCCGTGGACGACGCGGACGAAACCGGCGAGCTGGAGGCGCTGGAGGGCCTCGCGAACGGCGTGCCGGTTGACGGCGAAGGAGGCGGCGAGCTCGCGCTCGGGCGGCAGCGAGTCGCCGGGGGCGAAGCGGCCGGTGAGCACGGCGTCGCGCAGCTCGGCGAAGACCTCGTCGGAGACCGACCGGCGCGGGACGGGGCTGAATCCACTCTGGCTCATGACCTCGAGAATGACACCGGGCGCGTCAACTCATCAAGAGGTTGGACCAATTCGTGACCGGGCGCACGCTTGTAGGTTGGGCGCATGCCGGACACCGACGTCGACATCGCCCGCGCTGACGATGCGCTCAGCATCCAGGAGCGGCTCTATCCCAACCTCCCGTGCTTCGGCTGCGGGCAGGGGAACCCGAAGGGGCTCCAGCTCAAGAGCTATCCCGTCGGTGACCGCGGTGGCGCTGGCCGTGGCGGTGGCGAACGCGCTGGGGTGACGGCGGCGTTCATGCCGTGGCCCGAGCACGACAACGGCCTCGGCTACCTCAACGGCGGCATCATCGGCACGGTCCTCGACTGCCACAGCGCGGCCGCGGTCATGCTCGAGGCCGAGCGCCAGGGCTGGCCGCCGTTGCCGGGCGCCGACCTCTCCTACGTCACGGCCGGGCTCGACGTGCGCTACCTCCGACCGGCTCCCCTGCACGACGAGGTCGAGCTCTTCGCGACCGTCGCCGAGTCCGACGAGCCGCAGATGACGGTCTCGGTCGAGCTGCGCTTCGACGGCAAGGTGCGTGCGCAAGCGACCGCCGTCTGGAAGCGCTGGCGCCCACGCACCTGACGCCACCGCGGGATGGCCCTCGACGCACTCGCAACCTGCTCCGCAAAACGGAGCAGGTTGCGCGCGCCACGCCTCGGGCTGGTGGCCCTGCCGTCAGTGGCCGAGCGGGGTGTCGTGCGCGGGATGGTGGTGATGGATCGGGCCCTCGGTCGCGGCGAGCCGCTCCCCCGCGCCGCCCCACCGCAGCGCGATGATCTCCGCGGCGATGGAGACGGCCGTCTCCTCGGGCGTGCGGGCGCCGAGGTCGAGGCCGATCGGTGAGCTCATCCGGGCGAGCTCGTCGTCGGTGAGGCCGGCCTCGCGCAGGCGTTCGAGCCGGTCCTCGTGGGTGCGCCGCGAGCCCATCGCGCCGATGTAGGCCACCTCGGGCAGGCGCAGCGCGACCTCGAGCAAAGGCACGTCGAACTTCGGGTCGTGGGTGAGCACGGCGATGACCGTGCGGCTGTCGATGCGGCCCTCGTCGACCTCGTTCTGGAGGTAGTCGTGCGGCCACTTGACGACGACCTCGTCGGCGCCGGGGAAGCGCGTCTTCGTCGCGAAGACGGGCCGGGCGTCGCACACGGTGACGTAGTAGCCGAGGAAGCCGCCGACCCGCGCGACGGCGGCGGCGAAGTCGATGGCGCCGAAGACGAGCATCCGCGGCTTCGGCGCGTGCGCGGCGACGAAGACCCGCATCCCCTCTCCGCGACGCTCCCCGTCGGGGCCGTAGGTGAGGATCGCCGAGCGGCCCTGAGCCAGAAGGCCTCGGGCGTCGTCGCGTACGGCATCGTCCGCGCGCCCGCTGCCGAGCGAGCCGAGCACGGAGGTGTCATCGTCGCCTTCGTCCTCGGCGTGCACGACAACACGGCGGCCGACCCACGTCGGCTCGGGGTGCTCGATGACGGTGACGACGGCGACGGGGCGTCCGGCCGCGATGTCGGCGGCGACGTCGCCGAGCTCGGGGAACGTCTCGCGGGAGACCTTCTCGACGAAGACGTCGAGGATGCCCCCGCAGGTCAGCCCGACGGCATACGCGTCGTCGTCGCTGACGCCGTAGCGCTGGAGCACCGGCCGGCCGGTCTCGACGACCTCCTGGCTCAGCTCATAGACGGCGCCCTCGACGCAGCCTCCGGAGACGGACCCGACGGCCTCGCCGCCGGGGCCGACGAGCATCGAGGCGCCGGCCTGGCGCGGCGCCGAGCGCCACGTGCCGACAACGGTGCCGACGCCGACGGTCTCGCCGGCCGACCACCACTGCATCAGCTCGTCCATCACCTCACGCACGGGCCACCACCTCGATCAGCTCCTCGAACGCCGCGAGCGAGTGCCCAGCGACGAAGTCGTCGATGTGCGGCAGGGCCGCGACGATCCCCTGCTGCACCGGCTCGTAGCCGACCTTCCCGCGGTGCGGGTTGGCCCACACGACCCGGTGCGAGAGGGCGTTGAGGCGTCGCATCTGCTCACCGAGCACCTCCGGTCCCTCGCGTTCCCAACCGTCGGAGAAGACAACGACGACCGAGCCCCGGGCCATACCCCGCCGGCCCCAGCGGTCGAGGAAGGCGCCGATGGCCTCGCCGAGGCGGGTGCCGCCCGACCAGTCGGGGACGACGCGTCCGGCGGCGGCGAGAGCGCGGTCGGGGTCGCGTTCGGTGAGCGCGCGGGTCACGTGGGTCAGGCGGGTGCCCATGGTGAAGACCTCGACGTGGGGCACGGTGCGCACGAAGACGTGGGCGAGGCGGAGGAGGCTGTCGGCATACGGGCTCATGGAGCCGGAGACGTCGATGAGCAGGACGATGCGGCGCGGGCGGGTGCCGCGGCGGCGGTGGTGGATGCGGCCGGGCTCGCCCATCCGGCGCAGCTGCTCGCGGAGCGTGGCGGGCCCGTCGACGGTGCCGCTGCTCGCGCGGACGTGGCGGCGGGCGCGGCGCAGCGGCGAGCGGGGGTCGAGGCTCGCGAAGAGGCGTGCGGCGGCAGCGCGGTCGGCGGCGCTGAGGCTCGCGACGTCGCGGTGGCGCAGCACTTCCTGCGCGCTCGCCTTGGCCTGGATCGTGTCGGCGTCGCCGTCGCCGGCCTCCCCCTCGGTGTCGCCGAGGGGCGCCTGGCGCACGGGTGGACGCTGGATGTCGACGCGGCGTCCCTGCGGGATGGACTCGCCGCCGAACCAGCGCTCGAAGAGCTCGTCGTATGCCGGGAAGTCCGCGGGCGTCGACGTGAGGGTCGAGCGCCCGGCCCAGTAGACGCCGGTGCGCTCGCCCATGCCGACGGTGGCAGCAGCGAGGAGGAAGGTGCGCTCGCGGTCCGCGGTGACGTTGATGCCGGCGGCGCGCAGGGCGCGGGCGAAGCCGAGGAGCAGCTCGTCGACGTCGGGCTCGGTCGGGGGCTGGGGGGCTGCGGCGGGGCGCGCGGCGGGCGAGAGGTCTCGGGTCATGCGGTGAGCAGCTTGTCGAGCGAGGCTCGGATCCTCTCGGAGTCCTCGCGGTACTTGAGGGCGGCGCCGAGGGTGGCGGCGGCGACCTCGGCGTCGAGGCGGGTTGCGCCGACGGTCTCGAGGGCACGCGCCCAGTCGAGGGTCTCGGCGACGCCCGGGGGCTTGATGAGCTCGCCCGACGTGCGGAGGCGCTGGACGAGGGTGACGACCTGCTCGGCCAGGGCGGCGCTCACCTCGGGCAGGCGCGTGCGGACGATCTCGAGCTCGCGGGCCAGGCCGGGGTGGTCGATCCAGTGGTAGAGGCAGCGGCGCTTGAGCGCATCGTGCAGCTCGCGGGTGCGGTTGGAGGTGAGGACGACGATCGGCGGGGTGGCGGCGCTGACGGTGCCGAGCTCGGGGATCGTCACCTGCCAGGTGGAGAGGACCTCGAGGAGGAAGGCCTCGAACTCGTCATCGGCGCGGTCGATCTCGTCGATGAGCAGGACGCAGGGGGCTTCGCGGAGGGCCTGGAGCACGGGTCGGGCGAGGAGGAAGCGCTCGTCGAAGAGCTCGGCCTCGAGGGCCTTGGCGTCGTGGTGCTCCTCGCGGCTGAGGGCCTCGACGGTGCGCAGGTGGAGGATCTGGCGCGGGAAGTCCCAGTCGTAGAGGGCCTGCGTCGCGTCGATGCCCTCGTAGCACTGGAGGCGGATCAGCTTGAGGTCGAGCGCCTGGGCGAGGCCCTCGGCGAGGGCGGTCTTGCCGGTGCCGGGCTCGCCCTCGAGCAGGATCGGCCGGTTCAGCCGGGTCGCGAGGAAGGTGATCGTCGCGAGCGCCTCGTCGGCGAGATAGCCCGTGCCGCCCAGGGCGGTCGTGACGTCGTCGGCACTGTTGAACAGGTGATCCATCCCCTGAGCATCACTCATGAACGGGGGTTGCGGAAGCGGAGGGCCCGTCTAGCGGGACGTGTCGAGCTCCTCGCGGGTGTCGACGTCGCGGCCGGTGGCGAGGTCACCGCACTCGACGAGCTCGTGCGGCGTGGTGCGGAAGTAGGGGCGGGCGCCGTGGTCGCCGGTCGCCGAGGCGATGACCTGCTCCCAGTGGTCGCGCCCGATGAGCGCCGGGTGCCCCGGGACCCCGTCGTATGCCGCCCGGCGCAGGGTCGCTCGGAGCTCGTGGTTGGTAGGGGCGGCCGTCTTGTGAAGCTCGACGGCGTGCTCGTCGGGGTCGGGGTGCGCCGAGTGCGCGTTGTCGACGTGGCCCGGGGCGTCGAGGACTCTTGCGACGACCTCGGGCGTCAGGTCCGGCAGGTCGACGAGGGTGACGAGCACGGCGTCGACGCAGCCCTCGCCCTCGTGGGTCGAGCGGGTGAGGGCGGTGAGGCCGGCTCTTAGCGAAGCGCCCATCCCCTCGTCCCAGTCCGGGCAGGTGACGACGTCGACGTCACGGCCGAGAGCGGTGACGATGGCCGTGACCTCCTCGGCGGCCGCGCCGACGACGACGGTGATGCCGGAGCACCCGCCGGCGTGCAGCAGCGAGACGGCGCGCTCGACGAGAGTCGGCTCGTCCGGGTGGCGGCGAACCAGAGCCTTGGGGCCGCCCATGCGCCTGCCGGCGCCGGCAGCCAGGACTAGCCCGCGGACGTGGGCGGCTCGACCGTGGGTCGCAGCTGGGTGAGGTGCGGTGTCGCTCTCGGTCACACCCGGACCGTACCCGTCGAGGTGCACCTGATCGCTGCTGCGCGGGGGCTCAGATCGCCACGTGGCCCGTGTTGATCAGCAGCACCATCTCGTTGTGGAGTCGGCCCTTGTCGGTGGGCGGTGACTGCGAATACTGCTCGGCGAGCGTCAGGACCGTGTGCCCGACGTCTGCGATCGGGAACCTGACCGGCGCGGGTGGGATGGGCATGAGCGCAGCGGCCTGGTGCGGCACTGCCAGAGCCGCTAGGGCGACGAACAATGCGATCGATGCGCGGCGCGGGAATCGCGGCGGACCATGCCGCTGCACCGCGGGCCTGAGGTCGGACGCGGTGAGGGCCTCTGCGCCGCAGGCTGTTTGGGTTCGGTTCGTGGCAGTCATCGGAGTCCACCTCCAGTCCTACGAGAACTTCCGATCCCCCAATGTGGGCCGCCCACGGCGCGGCTGTCTGTGCGCTCGGCGACACACCGACCAGAACGGGGTGAAAAGCGAGAAAGAGCGGCGCTGACTGCGGCGGAGGCATCGCGGTCGTCACGGTGCGGTGGCGTCGCGTCGCGGTCACACGACGTGAAACTCGATCCGGTAGACCAACGTGTCGTCGTGGATCGGCCCGGAGTGCGCGGCTCGATCACGAAGCGCCTCGAGGTCGGTCTCGCCCGATGCGCGCACGTCCTCGTCCGTCACGCCAGAGAACGGCACGACCTCCATGGAGTCGACCTCGATGACGACCCCCGCGGTCCGGTATCGGCCCCCGACCCTGACCTGCGGACGGTCCCACCGGCGGATCGTGACGGTGATCCCTCCGCGGGCGACCGCATCTCGCAGTTCACGACTGAACATCACCTCGTCACGCTACGTCGCGCAGACCGGCCCCGGTTCAGCCGAGGGGCAGTAGTGAATGTCGCACAGCAGCACCTTGGCCATCCGCACGCGCTAGACGACGGCCTCACGCAGCTCTGATGGCGGCGCAGACATGCCCCGCATAGGCGCTACCGGACCCTTGGAGCCTGAATCAACGTCGTCGCTGACGGGGCGAACGCCATGCGCAACCCCTCGCGCCGGCGGCGAGCAGAAAGGCTGCCGGGCGGCCCAGTCATTGCCTCAGAACTGGACGCCCCTTCCGCCCAGATAGGGCGGGTCGTGCAGCCTGCGGCCAACCGCCCACAGTGGGCTTGGCACATCACGCTCTTAGGGCTGGCCCGGTAGCGCGACGCAGATGTACTGCCTCTAGTTTCTCGCCATCTCGAAGTTCGCAAGTGCCCAGGCAGTAAACGGATGGCTCAGAGCCACAGTCGGGTCCAACATGAGTTTCCCCAGTAGAGTCGGGGCATGCCGGTAGACGTCTCATGCCGCCAGGTCTTCCTCGCCTCACCTGGCGGTCTCGAAGAGGAACGACAAGTGTGCCGTAAGGCATTTCGTCGGTACAACGAATCGCAGTCGTTGGATCACGCCACATCGTTCTTCGTGCACGCATGGGAGGACGTCCCTGGAGGTGTTGGGAGACCCCAGGATCTGATCAACCCGAAGCTCGACGAGTCAGACTTCTTGGTGCTGCTCCTTGGAGATCGGTGGGGGACGCCACCCGCCAATGAAAGCACCTATTCCTCGGGGACGGAGGAAGAGTTTTTTCGGGCGATAGACCTGCTGGCGGACGGAAACTCTTCGCTGCGCGATATACTCGTTCTCTTCAAGACCGTCGACGCTGAGCGTCTGCGCGACCCGGGGCCAAGCCTGCAGGCCGTAATGAACTTCCGTGCACGCCTCGAGGCGTCCAAGAGCATCATGTATGAGGTCTTTGACTCCACTGAGAGTCTGGGCCGCGCACTAGAGAGGAAGATTCGCACATGGTGCCTGCCTCTCGATCAAAAGGTGCCTCGGCGAGTCGACATTCCCGAAGAGACCGTGGACACCTCCGCGATGAGCACCCGAGATCATACCCAACTCGTAGATTCGGCCCGCGAGTACGCGGCCGCCGGCCTGCTGATTCAAGCGGAGGCCGCGTACGCGATCGCCACGAAAAACGGGGACCCCTCTACTTTGCTCGAATTTGGCCAGCTCATGCGCAGGACTGGCAGACTGGAGCAAGCCATGGAGCTCAATCGTAAGGTCATGGAGCAGCCCGAACTATTGTTTTCCAGATCGGCGGACTCAGCCGCGCTGCGAGCACGAGCGACGTCAAATATCGGAGTGATTCAGCGCAAACAAGGAGAGATCTCCTGGTCCTTGCAAACGCTGAAAGAAGCGATTCGGACCGCGGAGGCATCTCGGGAACCGATTCCGAAAGAACAGTGCTATGCCTTGGACAACTACGGCCTGTCACTCCTCCGTGCCAACGAACCCGAACTCGCTCTGAAGCAGTTCGAAAAAGCAGATGGTATTCGTTCTGAGTTTGGAAACAGTCAAGAGAGAGCTCAGTCCGCCATAAACCTGGCGCGCAGGCATTTGGCTATGCAGCACTCGGGAGCGGCCCTTCCCCTCTTTGAGCGCGCGCTCGGACTCCTGACGGAGGAATCCGATGAGCATCTTTTAGCGAATGCACTATGCGGCAAGGCTGAGATTCTTATTTCGTCGGGAGAGTACGATGAAGTTGACGAGTTGCTACGTAAGGCGCTTAGCGCCAACGAACACCTGCACAATCAGGATGGGCTAAGCATTGTCCACTGCCTCTGGGCGCGCTCGTTCCTTCGTAGTGGCAAGCCGGCGGAGGCCGAGAAGCACATTGCTCATGCCGCGGAGATTGTAGCCACCACCGGAAACCCGCAGGGACGGGCGGTGCTGACGCTCCTGCGCGCGGATCTCGCCCGCAGCCAAGGCGACAAAACGTTAGCTCGATCCCTCCTGGCCGAATTCGAAGGCCTGGCCGAATCAGCAGACCCATCGATGGCCGCAGATCACATCTCGTTGAAGTCTGCGCTTCAAGACGACTGAAGCCACTCCCGGCTCGGCCAGAGGAAACAGGTCAAGGGACCCCCTGGAATCGTCCCACACCCCGTATCAATCATGGCGCTGTCGTCGGCGATGAGAGGCTTGCCACTTAGTTGAGGCTTATGGCCGAAGACGCCAAAATGACCCGGCGGCTGAGACAAGCCACTTTGTCGGGCATGCATTGCCAGACATCCGTTGCCAACAAAGCGGTCCTCGAGTGAACGCAGGAATTCTATGTGCTCTTGGGGGATCCGATCATGCAACCGCAACCGTGGGACCTGGGCCTCTTCGCGGCGGTAACTATTAAGCGTGGCGGCACCGCCCATTCGCAAGAAGATGTCCAAGCGGCCCCCTTCGATTGCATCTAAGAATGCCGCATCGTGATGGCCCCGCAGAAAGTGAACATCTCCGCGGAATCTGTGGGAAAAGTCGATCAGAGTTTGAATCACAGCACTTGAATGAGGACCTCTGTTGACGTAATCACCTAAGAAGACGAGACCGTCCACTTCCTTTCGAACGAGGCCAAGTAGTTCTTGCAGGGGCTCGACCTCGCCATGGATGTCGCCCACGAACCCAATGGTTCCTTCAATGGGAGCACTCACAGAATCACCTTCGGCAGTTCGTCATATGGCAGGTCATCCTGCTCATTTGATAAAGCAAGGGCTCCGATATTGGAGAGATCCCTGTCGCTATCCCAAGTATGTTCAATTAGGGCATACAGGTCTCCGTAGGGGTTGGCCTGCAGTTCCCCCACAACGTCGGATAGTCGCTCCACCAAGTCTTGGAATGCTGATTCACTTGCTTCCGGCCGAACTGCCTTATGAGAGGAGAGAATGGAGGTCAACGACGGATCGCTCATGCGGCGTGAGATCTCGCGAACTGAGAAGCAAGGGGTCCCTTGATCAAGCGCCTTCGCGTATAGCGCGGAACGAAGTAGATACCGGGCAACCTGCGTGAGCCCTTCGATAAAGTTAGTTCGGTCGGCTGGTGAGACATCCAGTACCGGACTAAGCGACCGGATGCGTCCGAGAACTGAACCGGTCGGAGGTGGTTCGATCTGCCTAAGCAACGATTCAAATCGACCAGAGGAATCTGCGAGGATTTGTCCATCTCTTGCTAGGTGGTACCCAAAGAGAGTGCGGGAGGCCTCGAGAAGTTCAAATTCCGAGTAGTAGCCGACGCTCACGCTTCCATCGGGTGCGGCCATGAGGCCAGAATAGTTGAGTGCTAAGACGTCGAGATCTGACTCAGTGTCTTGATCGCCCCGGGCCCAACTGCCATAAAGCAGCAGGCCGTCGAAAGTGCCGAGCAGTTTGCTGCGCAGTTCGTTGCGCAAGTCGGAGGGGACCTCCCTAGACACGAGAAGTTCGTTGACGGGTTCCCACTCACTGTCAGTGGGCCCAAGGGCGAGGGGGCGACGAGGCACAGCGACAAGTTTGGCACGCACCCTTGAGTTTCGATATGCATCGAAGGATGGGTCGCCTAGGCCAACGACAGGGCCGTCAAGCCGAGCGGTGTACGGCCTGCATGCCTCCGTTTGCAGCGTGCCAACAAGCTGCTTGTCGCGCTGGCCTCCTCGCAGCGTTGGGGATTCTCGCCCATCCCTTCCTTCACTACAATCCCTGCTCCAGTCTCGCGCTGGGACTGGCATGATCCATAGGGGACCGCGTGCTTAGACTCCGCCGGAGGATGGGACTGAGCCATGATCGACGACGGTGATTCTTCACCTCCAGGCGACGAGGCGAATGGCCCGCCACCATCTGAGGTGCCAGGCCGCATCGCAGCGCAAGCTGCGGGCGCCGTTTTAGGTGCCGCTCTCGCTGGCCCCCTTGGCCCGTGGGGCGGGATACTGGGCGCTGGCCTCACTCCCATCTTTGAGATGGTCGTGTCTTGGGACCAGCGGGCGTGGCAACGAGCGGAAACGTCCCTGCGCGAGGGAGCCGTTGAAGCAGGGCTTACCCCGCAAGAACTGGCGGACTGGGCCAAGGATAACGATGATCGCTTGCGCCTAACCATCGACGTTGTTGAAGCCGCGATGCACGCTCGAGACGACGCGACCATCACTGCCCTAGCCCGGGTGCTGGCTGACGGTTGCGCTGACGACGCACGTCTTGACGTCGACCAGCTCTACGTGGCGGCGCTCCGCGAGATGCGCCCTGCGGACATCCAGGTCCTGCGTGTGTTTGTACGGGAGATCAATGACAGGGATGACTTCAGCGGGATGGTGGCCTTCAACGTGCAGGATGATGGCCACCTCTTCGAGCCTCCACCCCTGGGCGAGAGTCGCGAATACTCACTGTCCCACATGCGCGATCGGCTTCCCCAGCTTGAGGAGGGGATGGAGTTCATCTTCGCGACGCTCGTGAGGCTTGGATGCCTGGTGGACGGCACGCCACGTCAGGCGATCGACGGAGGATCGCCGTTCTTCATCGCAAGCAAGTTCGGCCGATCATCTCTTGACTTCTTGGATGGTCGTCACGACAAGGAACGCAGCGGCGGCTAGCGTCAAACGCGTCACTCCGCCGCGACTTGACCCCGATCTCCTGAGCGCGCCGCACCCGCTTCATGTCGCAACTGATCGAAGGCAGAGTTTCTCGCTCCCGGCAAGACGGGACTCTGCACGTCAGGGGGCGGTGGATAGCGAATCGCAAAGACCATCATCCCTGTCCAAGCGCCATCAGCTGGCGTTGAGCCACACTTGGCCGATGACATGGCCTTCCGATCCCACATGCAACTGCGAGCGAACCATCACGACAGAGGACGGCAAGATCGTCAAGTTGACCCACGTCGACATGCCTCTCCCCCTACGCCACCTGTATGAGTTGCCAGCGCTGGGTGCTGCGGCTGTTCCGGTGTATCGCGGCGCGCTGGATATAGATGGCAAGCGATGTCGCGGCCTGGTCTGGCTTTCAATGGCGCCGATCCCCCGCATCACGGTCGAGGCCATGCGGACCACGCCAGCCAGCGCTGCGGATTTGCACGCCCTCCTGGCTGATGACGAGCCAGGCTGGGTCTCACGACCCAAGGTAAAACTTGTTCGACGTAAGACCGGTGTCCCTCTCCAGCCCCGAACCGCGAGACGTGCGCGCCCTAGCGACACCGGCAAGAACCGCGTGGGACCTCTCGTGCCCGGGCCCATCAGCGTCGGTGACGGCTCGCGCATGGACCAAGTGACCTTTTTCGTGACCAATGGATGGTCGGGGGGCTACGGCCCGCCAACATGTCATGACGGACGTCTAGTTAACGGCCGCCTTTCGATGACCATGGACGAGTGGGACGTCCGTATCGAGCCACGTGGCGACGTACTCGGCAAAGAACTGCAGGAGCATATGCGCACTTCCGGTGAGCACACGGTCACGCACGTCGCACGCCTACGGCGCGCGGACGCGACCCCGTTCAGTGAGTCTGCAGCATTGGCCGTACTGAGGGAATTTGATGACCTGCTTTCTTTCGGGACAGGCCGCACCATCAGTTGTCTTCTGCCTGTCGGCTGGCTTGCCGGTGCGCCCGTTTGGACGCATTGGGCGGCACTTCGAGCTGTGGACCCGCCGCTTCAAGTGACGTCTTGGGTGCATGACACCACGGCGGTTCCACAGATGACCGCGCTGTTAGCTGCTGGCCACAACGCATACCGCAACCCTTTGATATGCGAATCATTTCGAGCAGCCCTTACCTTCTACCTGACAGCCAATTTCGACGCACCCGCGACAATGGGAACTCTGATGTCTGTTAGCGGCATGCAGATCGTTGCCTATGCCCACTTCGTCTCAGATCCAGCCTGCCAGAGCCCTGTAAAGAAAAACGATTGGGAGTCGCTCTCAGCCGTTTCGATTCTACGTAAGATACTGAAACCCACCCTTGTCGACATGGCCGTTCCTCCTTGGCTGACAAATCTAGCCAAGAGGTACAGCGACTCAGTGATTAGCAATCCCAAACAGCCACCGCCCGACGCGCTCTCTGTTGTTATAAAGCTACGCAACAGCGTGGCTCACCCGTCTACGAAGGCCCTAGGAAAGTGGACGCACTACGATTGGGTCGAGGCAGGGTTTTACTCCATGCACTTCTTTGAAGTGCTGCTGCTTTGGTGGCTCGGCTACGACGGGGAATATAGGCCTAGGACAGACCCCTCTGCGAACAAGACGGTCCCGTGGGCGACAAATTTCCCTACCGGACTTGGAAAGGGGCCCGCCAACACAGAACCATGATCAGGGCGCCGTTTGCCAAAGGACGGTCACCGTGCCGCCTGTTTTGTCAGTGCGGCGCAGTGGCACGAGCTCCAGGCGATCGGGGTCGGCGATGCAACCCGTTAAGCTGTCGATTTGCGCGTTGGCTTGGCGACGACTTACCTCTACCTCGGGTGGGTGGGTCGCTCGGACACACAGGGCGGGCACAGGGAGCGCCAGCGTGCCAGTACAAGCCCGCGTCATATCGGCTCCCCTCTGTCGTCAAGATGCCGGGATCGGCTCTGTGGAGTGTGCGCCGGCGCTGGTCGCCGTCAAGGTCGTTCGTCCGGCGGGGCGCTGCACCTTGACGGCTCCGGCGCGTCGACGCGGCCGCTGGGGAGCCGAGCCCGGGCAAGGGTTCGCACCGGCCGCAGCGACGGGTAGCGTCGTAGGTGCGGGTCCGGGAAGTGGCTGATCCGAAGTGTCGATGTGCGGGGGCAGGTCGGCCGCGCTGGATTCTTGAGTCGCCCCGCAGTGCCCTCCCGTGCCCGTTTCAACGGCACGAGCGTCGATCACGAGCTGGCGATAGAGCGCGTCGGAGATCCTGCGCTTGAGGCACCTGAGCGCCTCGAGCGGCTTCTTGCCCTCGGCGCTTGCGTCGGTAGTAAACCCTGCCGTCGGTGTTGAGACGGATCTGGCTGACCGCGGCAATGTGGATCATGTGGTTCATCCGCCGGTTCCCGGCCCGCGACAGCCGGTGCCGGTCCTGCTCCCCCGAGGACGCGTCCAAGGGCGCGTGCCGGTCCAAGACGCGAACCGGTTCCGGTCGGCGAACCGGGCGATGTCGCCGACGTCGGCAGGTCCGCGCGGCGACCACCGGACCGACCCCACGCAGGTCCATCAACGTCGAGCCACGGGCGATCACCATCACCTTGAGCTCCTTGGTGAGCGCCTTGATCTTCTTCTCCACCGCGACAAGCCTCGGTCAGCTGCTCGACCGCGAGGCGTCGCCGGGTCTTGCCTGCCAAGGTCCCGGGGCCGCATCGAAGCGAGAATCCCTTTGGCCTGCAATGCGGTCAGGTCTTTCTTCGCCTTCCCTGGGGTCAGCTCGGACAGCAGCCGCTGCAACCGGTTGACCGTCTGGACGCGTTGCCGGGTCAGCTCCTCACGCCGGTCGGCCAGCATCCGTAGCGCCTCGAGTTCGCCGTCGTAGGACAACACCCGCAGCCCCTGGGTGCGTACCGCGACCTCAGCGACAGCGTGCGCGTCGTGGGCGTCGGTCTTGCGGTTATGGCCGGTGTCGAGCAGCCGGGCCCGCGCCGACAGTTTCGCGGGGACGTCCACGACGTGCTCACCGTCGGCGAGCAGCCGCTGCGCCAGCGGACGGCCGGCGCCGTTGCTGCCCTCAACCGCCCAAACCCGCTCGGGCCACCCCCGCACGCGCTGGCGCATCGCGGCGTACCCGGCCTTGTCAGTGGCGAACACCCGTGCCAAGCACGCTCTCGTGGTCATCGACGACCTCGATCGTCACCGACAGCTTGTGGGGATCGACCCCGATGAACACCGTCGCCATCTCGCCACCTCGCCTCGTCCTGTCTCGCTCGTGGACCTTAAGGGATTACGAAGCGGGCATTGCTGTTAAGAGCAGGGCAGTCCCCTCTGGAGCCACACCTCTTCACGGCACCCGGCGGGAAGCAAACCGAAAGAGAGCCACACCAATCACACTGGTGGGCAGCCGCGAGAAGAGCAGCCCGCCAGGCACCTAGAACCGAGTCTGGCCGGACACCGGTCCTGCCGACAATCGTCTAACAGCCGCGAATTGACCCTTGTGAGTGGCTCGCCAGATCGCCCCAAGCTGCTTACAGGCTGGACCAGTCCGGAAGCTCATCGAGCGCATCCAGGAGCGCCCAAGGGATTAGCGATAGCGAGTCCTGGAGCACTTCTTCAAGGGCCGTAGCATCCCTATTCGAATCAACATTTAGTGCTTTTGCCCACCTGGTGGGCGAGTAGCGAGAAAGCATAGATAAGGTCCAAAGTACGGCCCATAGGATGATCGTCGGGTGACAAGAACGATCTTCCGACACAAACGCCGGGAGGGCATACCACTGATCACCAACCCGGATTGTGCGCGCCTCAAGAGCTTGCTGTCGGAACACCTCGCTGCCTACGTGGTCCGAGTGCTCAAACTTGAGGCAGAACTGCATCCCTGAGTTGCCAATAATCAGTTGAGGGTCAAAGTCGGGACGCGGCTCCGCCCCGCGGAGACTCGGGTAGTGCTCATTGATGTACTCAGAGAGCAACCTTCGGGAGGCCTCGATACTCAAATTTCGCAGTTCTTCATTCGGCGGCCAGTTGCCAGTCCGGGCGAAGACGTAGGGCGAAGCAATGATGACGCCGAAGCCAGAATGTGCGACATGCTGAACTGCGATAGCCCGTGGTCGATCTGACCAGGATGAATCGGGCAGATGCAAAGGAAGTGCCGCCAAGAGATCTCCCAGATCAACAGGGTTGGGGAGCCCAGGCGATCGGAGAAGTCTGGCGAGCGCAGTGAAGGAGCCTCCCGGCGCGTCTGTTTGCTGCACTTGAATGCTTACGGTCGAACGGTCGAGGCTTCCCCTGTGATCGATCCCGTGGTTACTGAGCCAAAACCGCTTGTCATCCGGCTCGAGCGCCGCCGCCACGGCCCGCGTCCCCTGAGAGAGCCCATAAAAGAGGTTGATCGGCCTTGTCTCCGGACCTAGGTGACTTGCGCTTCGTACCAGCTGCTCCGCCTGCTCCAGGGCAGTCGTGAAGGTCTGACGCCGCTCCCTATTCTTAGAGGCGTGGCCGGGCGGATTTGCACGGAGCCAACGAAGCCTTTGCCAACAGCGATCTGCATCCACGAACTCACGCTACTTGGACGGGGCGCTCGACGGTGCTTCGTCCAGTCCGGGCGCGCCGGCGACATCTGCAGTTCTCGGCGAATCTGGGCCTGGGCGTGGGCTGTGAGTGGTTGGTGCCAAATCTCGAGTCGCTCGAGTTGTTGGGCGCAAACTCGCGAGGACTGCACTGCGGACAGTGACCGCGCTCGTCCACCGCGCAAATTCGCCCCGCACTCGATCGCACAGCGCCGCTCGACCAGAGGTCACAAACCGATCGAGCGACACTGGCGCGTCCATCCGCCGCGTCATTTCGCCGCGTGGAGTCGCCCGATAGGCGAACACCGCCCGCACACCCGTCCAAACGTGGCCCCACAATGGCGTCATGACCGAACCAGACGAGCCCTCAGTCCCTCCCCAGTTCCTTGCGGACGAGACACTCTTCAGGTGTGAGGTCCGCACGCCCGACCCCGATGCAGTTTCAACACGAAGACGGACCCAAGGCACCGTCGCTGCTTACCCGGTGGGATCGGAGGCGGCGCCATTGGCGGGCACGCTCTCCTACTTCACGGACGGGGACCGCTTGGAGACGATTAGCTTCTGTGTCCAACCGGAGGCACGTGGTATGGGTTGCGCTACCGAGATGGTGAAGGCACTCCGGCGTACGTATCCGGGTTTCACGCTCTCGAGCAGCCCGGCGAGGCCCACTCAACTGGGGCGTGACACGCTGGTGGCGCTTCACAAGCGGGGGCTGGTGGACGAACTCCGGATCGATTTGGAGGGCGAGGTGTGCGAACCCGAGACGGGTCGCTGTGACGGGCGCTGAGTGTCCCTTTACGCCGCGAGCCGACCCTCAGGGGGCGGTCGTCGTTTACCGTATCTGCCGATGAGCGCGCCGCCGGTGCCGCCTCCGCCTCCGCCTCCGCCTCCGCCTCCGCCAAAAGTCTCACGGGATCGCCAGCATTGGGACGCCCTCTCCAATACGCATCCACTGACGGTCGTTCATCTCGAAGAACAGTCGGGCGTCGATAAGGATGCTCCTGGCCCAAATGGCATGCTCCGCCGGCGTCATTGCGATCGAACTACGACCCGACGAGCCTCCGAAGTCAACGGAGTACTGCGTGACTTTTCCCGCCTCGAGTTTATGCTCGATCAGCGCGTCGATCCCCCAAGGGTCGTAGCGGATGCGCACTTTGAACGCTGGGGTTTCGTTGGACTCGTTTCGTACGGTGAAGCGCATCTGATTGATGTACTCGTGGTTGTAACCACCGACCATCGTCTCGAGCCTGACGAGTTCGGCCTCCTTCCGATCCTCGAGCTCACGCTGCGTCTGCGACATGGCGGCTCGACGCGCTTCACGACGCCGAGCCCTCTCCTCACCTTGGAAGGCGCGTGCGGCGATTAGCACGGCCGCGATAGTGCCTAACCCACCGACCCAGGTTCCCACAGCGCCGACTCCATCCCAGCGGGCCGCGCACGAGGAATCATCCCGGCAGGCACCGACGAAACTCCCCCACCAGAAGGCCATCGAGCTACCGACGACCAGACCAACGATCACCCAGATGGTCGGCCCCAGCCAGTCATGCTTTTCTCGGTCATCGTCCACCCTCGGAGCCTAGGCGCAGGCACGACTAATCGGCTCAACGACGAGACTTCGTTCGATCTCGGACACGGCGCCCGCAAATGCGGCGCTGAGACCGCCACGCGTGCCGCCGACCTGCTGCTGCGGCAGTTGCCGTCTATGCGACTTGCCGCGGTCGCCCGATGACAGCGTGAGCTGGCCCAAGGCCGTACGGTCATGCGGCTACGCGTGGCTCAGGCCACCGAGCCAGGGTGGACTGAAGCTGTCTCGGCTGCCGGTATCGCCATGTGAAGTCCGGGCATCAGGAGTTGCAGTTCCGCCTCGTGACCGATGAGGCGATCCCGCAAGCGAATGAGAGCCCTGGCGTACTCCAGAGGATGCCGCTCGACATGGCTCAGGAGAGCCAGACAATCCACCTCCATCGCCCGAAGCGTCCCGACCACGTCCTCTCGGCGATCAATCTGATCGCAAACGTCCAAGATCCTCATGCGCGCGTCTAGGACCGAATCAACACAGCGCTGCCGGTCATCGGCATTGTCGACCAGACCCACGTCGACCGAATGGGCGAAGGCGCGTTTGCCAGCGAGCCGGTCGATGAGGTTCTGGACGAGGCGTTCATCCCGCGACTCGGCTCGCCGCTGCTCTCGCTTGCGGTCGATTCCTAGGCCAAACACCAGTCCGAGAAAGGTGCCGAGGAGTCCCGCAGTCAGGTCGCTAGGAAACGTCGTCCAAGTCATGGCGCGAGCCGAGCATGTAGCAGCCACCATGGCGGCCAAGAGGTGCGATCCCTTGACTACTCAGGTGCGGTCGCCCGCTCGTGCCGCGGATGGTGCGTCACTCCGCCGCCTGCCGGGCGTGTCCGGCTCACCAACATGCTTGATAGGTGGGTGAACTTCGCCCGCTTTGGCAGCGTCATCCCCGGACGTGATCACAGCCGGCCCAGCCAATGGTGGTGCGGCACAACGGCTGCGAGAGCTTCTCGCATCCAGGCTCGCTGCTGCCGGGTGAGGGTAGGGAGGGTGGCCTCGAAGGCGGGCTCATCCTTCGCGCGACCCAGTCGGGCCTTAAAGACAAGAACGATCTCTGGGAGCAGATACCGAATGCCGTCACTGCCAAGCCACGTCACCTCCTCGACGGGGCGACATGCCCGGGAAGGAACTTGTTCGTCCAAAGCCCGCCGGCGTCCGGAGTCAGGGGGATGTCGACTATCCACGGCGAGGCGGCATCCGAACGCAGCCAGAACTGGCTTGCCGGCTCATCGACGGTGGCCCAACGGTCGCCCAGAGGGTGCAGGACCCCACCGACGTTGTTCCAGACGTGCCACCGCCCCTTCATAAACTCGACGAACGCGGGCACGTCGCACACCAGCATCGAGACATCGGTGTCTTCGTGCTCGCGTCGGTATCCGGTGGCGGCTTCGATGGCCCAGCCGCCGACGACCCACCACGGCCGGTCGAATCCGCTCATCTCCTCGGCGAACTCGCTGGGCTCCATCGGACGCCAAGCACCGTAGAGATCCAGGAAGGCGGTCTTCCGCGCTTCCTCCTCCTCAGACCGCTCAACCGGCGCTCGTTGGCACACCTCAAGCACCCTTCCGTACCTAACGCGCGGCATACCGCAGAGATGACTTAGCGTCCCTGCGCATGCCGCGATCCGCTCGTTCAGGGAGAAGGCCGCGGGGGGGTCTGTCAGGCGAACGGTGTAACTGGCGTTTTCATGGTTAGAGGTTCTCCGGCGCCGGCATGCGCGCCTCGAAGGTGACCGCGAACGCGTTCAGGGCCGGCTTCCACCGGGTGACCCATCGTGCCTGCCCGAGTCCTTTGGGGTCC